>NVWP01000005.1 GCA_002733705.1 Henriciella sp.
GACCACGCCAAATATTTCCTCCACCTACAACAATTCCAACTTCAAAACCTTCGTCATAGACTTTTTTGATTTCGTTAGCGAACTCGTTTACAGTTATCGGATCAATACCTTGCTTCTGATCCCCAGCTAATGCTTCACCGCTTAGCTTAAGCATAATACGTTTATATTCCATTTTATCACCCTATCCCCATGTATTTTTTATTTTAGTAATTATGCACCGATTTGAGCAGCAACTTCTGCAGCGAAGTCGTCTTCTTCCTTCTCGACACCTTCACCGAGACCAAAGCGCACAAAGCCTTTCAGCGTGGCGCCCTGCTCTTCGAGGAATTCGCCAACCGTCTGGTCCGGGTTCATCACGAAAGGCTGCTCGACGAGCACGACTTCCTTGTAGAACTTCTTCAGGCGGCCTTCGATCATCTTCTCGATGACATTGTCCGGCTTGCCGCTTTCGCGAGCCTGGTCGGTCAGGACCTGGCGCTCACGGTTGACCAGCTCCGGATCGAGATCTTCTGTCGTTGCCGAAGCGGGGTTGGTTGCAGCAACGTGCATGGCGACCTTGCGGCCCGCATCGGCGAGCTTGTCCGTGTCGCTGCCTTCGACAGCCACGAGAACGCCGATCTTGCCCATATTCTCAGCTTCCGGGCTGTGAACATAAGCAGCCACCTGACCGCCTTCGGCCGTCAGCTTGGTCACGCGGCGAAGCGTCATGTTCTCACCGATCGTCGCAACGAGGCCGGTGATCATGTCATTGACCGTGCCATCGCCCTGCGGGGCCGGCGCATTCTGGACAGCTTCCAGCGACCCGTCGGTTTCCAGCGCCGTCTTGGCGATACCGGCAAGCGCGGCCTGGAATTTCTCGTTACGGGCAACGAAGTCGGTTTCGGCGTTCAGCTCTACCAGCGTGCCGGACTTGCCGTCGGAGGACAGCAGTGCAGCCACAAGGCCGTCAGCCGCAGCGCGGCCAGCTTTCTTGGCGGCCTTGGACAGGCCCTTGGCGCGCAGCCAGTCAACGGCGGCTTCTGCGTCGCCATCATTCTCAACAAGCGCTTTCTTTGCGTCCATCATGCCTGCGCCCGTACGGTCGCGCAGGTCCTTGACCAGAGCGGCGGTGATCTGTGCCATCTCTAAGATCCTTCCAGATTAAGGTTTGAAATCAGCTTTCGGCTTTGGCTTCTTCGCCGCCCTTGCTTTCTTCAGCGCCAGCTTCAGCCTCGCTTGTCGCGCTGGCTTCGGCAGCAGCCGCATCAGCAGCGGCGACATCGGCGCTCGCCATGGCTTCCACATCTTCCGATTCGCCGAGATCCAGATCGAGACCGGCAGAAGATTCGGCCAGGCCGTCGAGGACCGCGTCAGCGATCAGGTTACAATAGAGCGAGATCGAGCGGGCGGCGTCGTCATTGCCCGGGAACGGGAAGTCGACATCGTCCGGATCGCAATTGGTGTCGATGACAGCAATGACCGGAATGCCAAGCTTCTTGGCTTCCTTGATGGCGATCTGCTCCTTGTTCGTGTCGATCACGAACATGAGGCTCGGCAGGCCGCCCATATTGGCGATACCGCCCAGCGCACGCTCGAGCTTGTCGCGCTCACGCTCGACAACCAGAAGCTCCTTCTTGGTGAGGCCGGAGGCGTCACGGTCGGAAAGCACTTCGTCGAGTTCGCGAAGACGCTTGATCGATTTGGAAACGGTCGCCCAGTTGGTGAGCGTGCCGCCCAGCCAGCGATGGTTCATGAAGTATTGTGCAGAGCGCTCTGCCGCCTCTGCGATCGGCTGGGCTGCCTGGCGCTTGGTGCCGACGAACAGCACGCGGCCGCCCTGCGCGACCGTGTCGCGAACCTGGACGAGTGCCTGGTGAAGCAGCGGGACCGTCTTGGACAGGTCCATGATGTGAATACCCGCGCGATCCCCATAGATGTACGGTTTCATCTTGGGATTCCAGCGGTGGGTCTGGTGGCCGAAGTGAACGCCGGCTTCGAGCAGCTGACGCATCGTGAATTCAGGCAGTGCCATATCAATTTTCCTCTTCCGGTTGACCGGCACGGACACTATCGGGCTCAAACCACTGAGCCCGACACCGGATAGTCCGCGCATCGGGGGTTTAGACCGCTGCCATATACGTAAATCGGGCCTGATTGCAACCGGGCTTTGTCAGGCTGCCATCGTGTCGACGCGGGAGACTCCGGACGCCATCTTGAGGGCGCGAAGGGCCTCAAGTCCTGTCGAATAGACATCCGGCAGTTTCATCGAGACGATCCGTCCATCCGCGAGCGGCAGCTCCAGATAGATTTCGCCCCTGTCCGCGCCCGGCGCATGGACCAGACGTTCAGCAACGGCGGCCAGCTCGGCAAAATTCGCCCCGCGCGAGAGTCGCACGACGAGCGCCTTGGCCTTCTTGCCGATGCGCGCCTTCTCAATCGGCTTCACATTTTTCACCGACAGGCGGATTTCCTCATCCTGGCGGCGCACATTGACCATAACGCAGATACTGTTGCCTGGGGCCATGAGATCGCGGAAATTGTCGAGAACTTCCGGCATGACCATCAGCTCGACCTCGCCGGTCGGGTCTGACAGGGTCAGGAAGGCAAACTTGCCGCCATTTCGGGCCGGCTTCTCGACGCGCCGGCGCACCACCCCGATCAGCTCGAGCGGCCGCCCGTCCATGGCGACATCGGCAATCTCATTCGACAGCGTGATGCGCCCTTCCTCAAGGCTATCGAGGACATCGTCCAGCGGGTGGCCGGAGAGGTAGAAGCCTACGGCTGCAAACTCCTCATCCAGCGTCTGCTGCCCATTCCATGAGGGCATGTCCTGTATCGTGGCGCGCACCGCAGGCTCTGCATCACCGAACAGACCACCCTGCCCGCCGGCCCGGTCCTCTGCCGCCGACACCGCCATGGCCGCCAGCAGGTGCGCAGACCCCAGCACCGTCGCCCGGTTCGGCTCCAGCGCGTCAAAAGCCCCGGCGCGCGAAAGCTGCTCGAAGCACTTCTTGTTGACCGATTTGGGATCCACGCGTTCTGCAAAGTCGTGGAGCGACTGGAACCGCCCGCGGACTGCCCGCTCAGCCTCGACATGGCGCATCGCTTCAAGCCCGACGCCCTTTAACGCGCCAAGCGCATAGACAAGTGCGCCCTCCTCCACGTCAAAATCGGCTGTCGACCGATTGACGTCCGGATTGATGATCGGAATTTCCAGACGCTTTGCTTCCTGCACGAAGGCCGCGAGCTTGTCAGTGTTGTGGATATCGAGGCTCATCGAAGCGGCGAGGAATTCGACCGGGAAGTGCCGCTTCAGATACGCTGTCTGATAGCCGATCAGCGCATAGGCGGCGGCGTGGGACTTGTTGAAGCCATAGCCCGCGAACTTCTCCATCGTATCGAAGATCTCATTGGCGAGCTTCTCCTCGATCCCTTTCAGTTCCTTCGCGCCCTTAAGGAAGCGGGCCCGCTGGGCAACCATTTCCTCAACCTTCTTCTTACCCATGGCGCGGCGCAGAAGGTCAGCTTCGCCGAGCGAATAGCCGGCGATTTCCTGCGCCATCCGCATGACCTGCTCCTGATAGACAGGCACGCCATAGGTCGCGTCCAGAATGGGCTCCAGATCCGGATGCTGGTAGCTTACATTCTTCGGGTCTTCCTTGCCGGCCACATAGACCGGAATGTTATCCATCGGGCCCGGGCGGTAAAGCGAGATGATGGCAATCACGTCCTCGAGATCATTCGGGCGTACCTTGCGCAGCGTATCGCGCATGCCCTGGCCTTCCAGCTGGAAGACACCCAGCGTCTGGCCGCTCGCCATCAGCTCATAGGTGTCCTTGTCATCCAGCGAAGCCCATTCCGGCCCTACATCGCGGCCGTCGCGGCGGATGAATTTCAGCGCGCGGTCGATCACCGTCAGCGTCTTCAGGCCAAGGAAGTCGAATTTCACGAGGCCGCCAGCTTCAGCCCATTTCATGTTGAACTGCGTGGCCGGCAGATCCGAACGCGGATCATTGTAGAGCGGAACAATCTCGGTCAGAGGCCGGTCGCCGATGACCACACCGGCGGCGTGCGTGCCGGCATTCCGGTAAAGCCCTTCCAGCGCCAGGGCCGTCTCCAGCAACTCGCCAACGCGGGGGTCCTGCGCAATCTCGTCGTCGAATTTCGGCTCGTCGTCGATGGCGTCCTGAAGCTTTGGCGGATTGGCCGGATTGAACGGGATGAGCTTGGCCAGCCGGTCCACCTGCCCGTAAGGCATCTGCATCACCCGGCCGACATCGCGCACCACAGCCTTGGCTTGCAGCGTACCGAAGGTGATGATCGCCGCGACGCTTTCGGCGCCATACTTGTCGCGGACATAGCGGATAACCTCACCGCGCCGCTCCTGACAGAAGTCGACGTCGAAGTCCGGCATCGACACGCGTTCCGGGTTGAGGAAGCGCTCAAAGAGAAGGTCGAACCGCAGCGGATCGAGGTCGGTGATCGTCAGCACCCAGGCAACGACCGAGCCCGCGCCAGACCCCCGGCCCGGCCCCACCGGAATCCCCTGCTCCTTCGCCCATTTGATAAAGTCGGCAACGATCAGGAAGTAACCCGGAAAGCCCATCTTCTTGATGATGCCGAGCTCATAGTTCAGCCGCTCGATATAGGTTTCCTTTGGCGCATAGAGCTGCGGCGCTTCAGCGAGACGTTTCTCCAGCCCTTCTTCAGCCTGCACCCGCAGCTCATCGAACTCGGAACGCGAGCCGTCGCCGAAATTCGGCAGGATAGGTTCATGGGTCCGTGCCCGCACAGCGCACCGTTTGGCAATCTCCACCGTGGACCCGATTGCTTCGGGCAGATCGGAGAAAAGCTCGATCATCTCCGCCGAGCTTTTGAGATACTGCTCTGGCGCCACCCGCTTGCGGTCATCCTGGCCGAGATATTCGCCATTCGCGATACACATCATCGCGTCATGCGCGTCAGCATCGTCGGGTTTGAGGAAACGCGCATCATGTGTTGCCACCAGCGGCAGGCCCAGCTTGTAGGCCGCCTCCAGCAGGCCCGGTTCGGCGGAGGCTTCCTCCGGCAGGCCATGACGCGTGATCTCGACATAGCAGCGGCCGGGATAGGCTTTCGCAAACTCCGAAAGCGTCGCCTCGGCCTCGGCCTGCTTGCCTTTCAGGATGTATTGCGCCGCTTCACCGCGCGAGCCGCCGGTCAGAAGGATCAGCCCGTCTGTCTTCTCGAAAAGGTGCTCACGCCTGAGGCGCGGAACGCCATCGGCCGCTTCCAGATAGGCAAAGGAAGACAGCTCCATCAGCCTTTTGTAGCCCGCTTCATTCTGGGCATAGACCGACACCTGCGTCAGCCATTCCTGATGCCCCCCATCGGTGACATCGAAGCAGCACGCCATGATCGGCTGCACGCCAGCGCCCGCCAGCGTCTCTGAAATCTCCAGCGCCCCAAAAAGATTGTTGCGGTCTGTCACGGCAACGGCCGGCACGGCATTGTCGACAGCCCATGCCTTCAATGCCTTCGGCGTGATCATGCTTTCCAGAAGCGAAAAGCTGGTGCGCACGGCAAGATGGATGAAGAGCTGGTCTGACAAGGCGGGCGACTCCTATCGGCTGTCGAGTATGCCTGTTTGGTGCCCTGAGTCGAAGACCCTAGCCTGCAAAGTCTGTGAGTTTTCCGTCCTGCAGCGTCAGCACCCGGTCCATATGCTGGTTGAGCGCCATATTATGGGTCGCCACCAGCACGGCAGCGCCTTCCATGCGCGCAATCTTGATCAGGCTCGCAAAAACCCGTTCGGTCGTCGCCGGATCCAGATTGCCCGTCGGCTCATCGGCAATCACCAGCTTGGGATCATTGACCAGCGCCCGGGCAATCGCGACGCGCTGCTGTTCACCGCCGGACAGCGCGCCCGGCTGGTGGTCCATCCGCTCTGCCAGGCCCATTTCCGCCAGCAGCTCGCGCGCCTTTTCGCGCGCTTCCCGGCGCCGCACACCATTCACCATCAGCGGCATGGCGACATTGTCGAGCGCGTTGAACTCGGGAAGGAGGTGGTGGAACTGATAGACAAAGCCGAGCTTCTCGCGGCGAAGACGCGTGCGTGCAGCATCGGAGAGGGACAGGACCCCTTCCCCATCCAGCAGCACCTCACCCCCTTCGGCCCGTTCAAGCAGCCCCGCAGTATGGAGCAGGGTCGACTTGCCGGAGCCCGACGGGCCGACCAGACCGACCAGTTCACCCTTGTTGAGAACAAGGTCGGCCTTGTCCAGCACCTGCAGGACGCTCGGCCCGGACCGGTACTCGCGGACGATACCGCGCAGCTCAAGAACTGGGACGCCTGCCATTATTCGAACCTCAATGCGTCAACCGGGTCCAGCCGCGCGGCATTCCAGGCCGGCCAGATCGTCACCAGGATCGACATGCCCATCGCCCAGAGCGTCGTAAATACCGCCTCGCCCCAGTCGAGCTCTGCCGGAAGACCATCAAGGCCATAGACCTCGGCATCAAAAACATCCCGGCCGAGTACAGTGCTGAGGAAGCCTTCGACGAGACCGATATTCAGGACGATCAGAACCCCGAAGGCGAGACCGATCAAGGCGCCGGTCAGACCGAGAATGGCGCCGATCATGATGAAGATGCGCATGATGGCCCCGCGCGGCGTGCCGATTGTACGCAGAATGGCAATGTCGCGTGTCTTGTTCTTCACCAGCATGACGACGCCGGTAATGATGTTGAGCGCGGTGATTGTGATGAGGATCAGCATGATGACCCGCATCATCCCGCGCTCGACGTTCAGCGCGTTGAAATAGGAGGCACGCCGCTGCTTCCAGTCCTGCACAGGCAGATTGCCCGTCATAGACCTGATCTCGGCCATGACCGGCTCTGTCCGCATCGGATTGAAAAGGCGCGCATCGATGGCCTGATACTCGCCGCGTTTGTTGAAGAAGAGCTGCGCCTGCTGCATCGGCATCAGGACATAGAGCTTGTCGAGCTCGACGCTGCCGGTCGTGAACGTATCGCCAATCGTATACGCCTTCGACCGCGGCGTGACCCCGAACGGCCCCGACACCCCCTCTGGCGCGATCAACGTGATCTTGTCGCCAATCTCCAGTCCGAGATCCTGCGCCAGAAAGGCCCCGACCAGCACCACGTCTCCGCCATTGCGTCCCTCGCCGAACCCGGCCGCATCCGCCGTGGACTGACCGCCCTCCAGATAGGGTAGCGCCCCGATGTCTTCGGTACGAACGCCCCGGACCATCGCGCCGGTCCGGGCATATTCCGACGTCGCCAGCACTTGCTGCTCAATGAACGGAAAAGCGTGCTCGACCGCTTCAAGCTCCAATATATCGCCGGTCAGCACATCCACATCGCTTTCGGGAAGGCCCTGCACGGAGACAAAGACATGTCCCTGCCCGCCAAGCAGCGCATTGAGAAGCGTCGAGCGAAAGCCCGCCATGACGGACATGATGACAATCAGTGCCATCACCGCCAGCATGATGCCGAAAAAGGAAATGATCGAGATCAGCGACACGCCGCCATGCTGGCGCCGCGCCCGCAAATAGCGCCAGGCCAGCGCGCGCTCGACCTGTCCAAATGGCGCCGCTTTCGCCATCAGCCGGCCTTCACCTTCGCAATGGCTTCCTCGAGCGGCATGTCAGACTTCTCGCCGGTTTTGCGGTTCTTCACCTCGACGACACCAGCCTCCACACCGCGCGGTCCGATGACGATCTGCCAGGGCAGACCGATCAGGTCCATGCGGTTGAACTTGGAGCCTGGCCGCTCATCGGTCTCATCATAAAGAACGTCGAGGCCAGCGTTCTGCAGCGCTTCATAGGCACCATCGGCAACACCCGATACCGTCTCGTCCTTTGGCTTCATCGAGATCAGGCCCACATCGAACGGCGCGACCGCCTGCGGCCATACAATCCCGTTCTCGTCATGGCAGGCTTCGATGATACCGCCAACAAGGCGGGAAACGCCGATACCATAGCTGCCCATCTGAACGGGCACGTTTTCGCCGTCGGCGGTCTGCACGGTCGCATTCATCGCCTTGGAATATTTCGTGCCGAAGAAGAAGATATGGCCGACTTCGATGCCGCGCGCCGAGACCTGACGGTCTTCCGGTATCTTCGCGAATTCGGCCTCGTCATGCTTTTCCTCGGTCGCCGCATAATATTGCGTGCGCCGCTCCATGACCTCTGACAGATCGCCATCGAAGTCGAGATCCAGTCCAGGTGCCGGTACGTCCAGCAGCGCCTTGTCGCAGAAGACAGCGCTTTCGCCGGTGTCGGCCAGAATGATGAATTCATGGCTGAGATCGCCGCCAATCGGCCCGGTATCTGCCTGCATCGGAATGGCCGTCAGCCCCATCCGGTCAAACGCATTGAGATAGGCGCAGAACATTTTCTCATAGCTCTTGCGCGCGCCTTCCTCTGTCAGGTCGAAGGAATAGGCGTCCTTCATCAGGAATTCGCGGCCGCGCATCACACCGAAACGCGGACGGATCTCGTCGCGGAATTTCCACTGCGTGTGATAAAGGTTCAGCGGCAGCGACTTGTAGCTCTTCACATAGGCGCGGAAGACATCCGTAATCAGTTCTTCATTGGTCGGCCCGAACAGCATTTCGCGCTCATGGCGGTCGGTGATGCGCAGCATCTCCTTGCCATAGGCCTCATACCGGCCGCTTTCCTGCCAGAGCTCGGCTTGCTGGATCGTTGGCATGAGAAGCTCGATGGCCCCTGCCCGATCCATCTCCTCACGCACGATCTTCTCGATCTTCTGGAGCACGCGAAACCCGAGCGGCAGCCAGGTATAGATACCCGCGCCGTTCTGACGGACCATGCCGGTGCGCAGCATGAGCTGGTGGGAAACGATGGCCGCATCCGCGGGCACATCCTTGGAAACTGGCAGGAAATATCGGGAAAGGCGCATTGAGACAGGCTCACTCCTTACAAGGCGGATCGCAGCTTCCACCTGTTATTGGCAGTCGTATCGATTGGCTAGAGTGCGCCTGCAAGCGCGCAGCTTTTTGGCGCCGGTTTCAGGCCCCGTAATAGCGCAGCATCGGCACGACGATAATCCCCGCAATCGCCGTACAGATCGCCGCGCCAATGGTGGCCCAGAGCGCTTTCTTCGCAAGCATGGGATGAGCAGGCGCGCCCTCTTCGGTCCCGTCGGTGACCTCACCATCCTCAAACTGGCCACGCACCCCGATGGGCAGGACCACAAACAGGCAGACCCACCAGGAAATGAGGAAGATAACGACGCCGCCGACAGGACTCATGGCTCAAACCTCCTAGTGATCGCCCTTCGGCGTCTCCATCAGTTCGACAAGGACGCCATTGGTGTTCCTTGGGTGAACGAAAACGATGGGCGTGCCATGTGCGCCGATGCGCGGCTCGCCCAGCACGGTTGCGCCGCGCGATTTCATGACCTCGACCGCCTCGTGGATATCGGCGACCTCAAAGCAGACATGGTGCTGGCCGCCCTTCGGGTTCTTCTCGATGAAATTGTGGATCGGGCTCTCTTCATTGAGCGGCTCGATCAGCTCGATCTGGCTGTTGGGCAGGTTCACGAAACAGACCTTCACACCCTGGGCCGGCATGTCGAACGGCTCGGTAATATCGGTCGCCCCGTACAGTGTCTTATAGGTCTCGATTGCGTCGGGGAGCGACGGGACCGCAACGCCAACATGGTTGAGCGGTCCAAGTTTGAAATCATCAGCCATTGTCTGCCTCACACTCTCATCACGATTACATCGACCAGGGGCTTGCGCCCGAAGGTCCGTTCACACGCCTTGCGGATCGCGCGGACAAGCGCTGTCTCCACGGCATCATCATCTAGGCGTTTCCTGCGCGAGAGACCATCGAGCGCGTCGTCGCAGGCCGCTTCGATCTCGTCGATGGACTCGTCGGCGATACTCCCGTCCTTCTCCGACATGCCCCGCACCGCCAGATAAGGGCCGTCGGCAATCGCGCCGTTCTCATCAAGCGAGACACTGGCCGAAACATAGCCGAATTTGGAAATGGCGATCCGTTCGCGAAGCCCCTCGGACCCGGCCGGCACCAGACGGTTCCCATCCAGATGAAGCCGCCCATTCGGGACTGTGTCGATCACTTCCGCCTTGCCGGGCGCCAGCCTGATCAGGTCACCATTGCGGGGCGTGACGGCTTCGGGCACCTGCATGCTGCGCGCAAAGGCGGCATGCTCGACGATATGCCGGCGCTCACCATGTACCGGCACCGATATGCGCGGGCGCACCCACTGATACATGCGCTGCAGCTCATCGCGCGCCGGGTGGCCGGAGACATGGATCGGCTCCTTGGTCATCTTGTCGGTGATGATGCGCACGCCCTTCTCGGCCAGCGCGTTCTGCATCTCGAAGATGCCCTTCTCATTGCCCGGGATAACGCGTGAGGAGAAGATCGCCGTATCCCCCTCGCCAAGCGTAATATGCCGGTGCGTCCCGTGCGCGATCCGCCCCAGCGCCGCGCGCTCCTCGCCCTGGCTGCCCGTACACAGGATCAGGATATTCTCCGGCGGAAAGCTGCCCACATCGGCCTCGTCGACCAGGTCCGGCAGGTCTTTCAGGACGCCCGTCTGCACGGCGGCATCGACAATCTTGTGCATGCTGCGTCCGGCAAGGCAGACGCTCCGCCCGGCCTTGCGCGCCGCCTCGATCACGGTGGCAACGCGTGCCACGTTGGACGCGAACGTCGCGACCGCGATGCGCCCTTTCAGGCTGCCAACCAGTTCGATCAGATTCTTGCGGACCGTCGCTTCCGAGCCGCTCTCGCCTTCGACAAAGACGTTCGTACTGTCGCAGATCATGGCCAGCACGCCATCATCGCCAAGACGCTTCAGCCCCTCGACATCCACCCCCTCGCCCAGCAGCGGATCGGGGTCGATCTTCCAGTCACCCGTATGCAGGATCGTTCCGGACGGGGTCTCGATCGCCAGCGCATTCGGCTCCGGAATAGAATGGGTCAGCGTGATATAGCGGACCTTGAAGGGCCCGGTTTCCACTTCTCCGCCCATGGGCACGACATTCACATCGACTTTGCCGAGGCCGCGCTCGGCCAGCTTTCCGGCCACGAGGTGCGCGGTAAAGGGCGTTGCATAAAGCGGCGCACGCAGGCGCGGCCACAACAGACCCACCGCCCCGATATGATCCTCATGCGCGTGGGTCAGGAAGATCGCGTCGATCTGGTCCGCATGTTCGGCAATAAATTCCGGATCAGGGGTGATGAGATCAATGCCCGGCGTGGTATCATCGCCGAATGTCACGCCCAGATCGACCAGGATCCATCGCCTGTCATCGGGCGGACCATAGCCATAGGCGTTCAGGTTCATGCCGATTTCGCCGCAGCCGCCAAGCGGCAGGAAGACGAGTTCAGGCGTGTCCTTATTGGGCATCGGGTCCTTTCCGGTTCCGGCGGTAGATTTCCAGAAGACCGGACTCCATCAGGGTCTGGTCATAATGGTCGATCGTCGCGCTCGCGCCTTCAAAAAGCGAGGCGACGCCGCCGGTCGCAATTACAGTCATCGGCTGGCCGTATTCGGCCTTCACCCGTTTTACAAGGCCATCGATGAGGTCGATATAGCCCCAGAACACACCCGTCTGCATCGCAGCCACAGTCGAGTCGCCGATAATCTTCTCCGGCTTCTGGATGGCGATACGCGGCAGCTGCGCGGCCGCATCGTGAAGGGCGCGCATGGAAAGGTTGATGCCGGGGCTGATAATGCCGCCCTCGAACCCGCCATCCGGGCCGACAATATCCAGTGTCGTGGCCGTCCCGCTATCGATGACGATAAGCGCGCCCGGATATTTGATATGCGCGCCGATGGCCGCCACCAGACGGTCGGCGCCCACCTGTTCGGGCCGTGGAATACGGATCGGCGCACCAAGCTCGACGCCCGGCTCGCCCACGACCAGTGGCTCGGTGGCAAAATAGCGCCGCGCCAGATTACGGAAATTGAACAGGGCCTGCGGCACCACGCAGGAAATGACGCAGGCATCAATGTCATAGACCGACACCTTGCGCATATGCATCAACGGCTCCAGCCAGACGATATAATCGTCCGCGGTGCGCCGCGCATCGGTGGCGCTGCGCCACATCGCGACCCAGTCTTCGCCATCGTGAAGCGCGAAAACTGTATTCGTATTGCCGACATCAATTGCGAGCAGCATCGCCGTCAATCTCCTTTACCAGCTCTACATCCCCTGCCCGGATCGTCTGCGTCGCCCCGTCCGGCATTTCAAGCAGGAGGGCGCCATCAGGGCCAAGCCCCTTGAAAATGCCCATCTGGGCGTCATCGGCCTTGCCGACCGTTACCTGCTTGCCGAGGCCTTCAGCATGCCGCTCCCAGTCAGTAAGAAGGCTGTTGAAATCCTCGGCCGCCTGACGGCAACGCAGCACAAAGGCGGGCCGCAGCGCATCAAGGAAGATCTCGGGGGTTATTGCCTCATTCGCACCCAGTTTCAGAAGACTCGTCGCCGCCTGTCCGGCGCGCTCTGGCGCGGTGCGCACATTGATACCCATGCCGCACGCGACCCAGGTCGACTTTGACCTCGTCGTGCCGGCTTCAACAAGGATACCGCAAAGCTTTTCGCCGTCCGCGCGCACATCATTGGGCCATTTCAGCTGAAGCTGACCGCCCTCAATGAAGGCCGCGCAAGCGTCGAGTACGGCAAGACCGGACGCGAAGGGATAGCGGGTCGCGTTCGCAAGCCCGCCGGGCGCTTCGAACAAGGCCGTCACGAACAGATTGCCGGTCGGCGAATCCCAGACGCGCCCAAGACGCCCGCGCCCCGCAGTCTGCATCCGGCCCGCCAGCCAGACTGCACCGGTCTCTTCGGCCTGCGCGCGGCGCCTGGCCTCTTCATTCGTACTGTCGATCTCGTCGAACCAGAGGACCGGCGCGTCTGCGATCACTGCATGAACCCGGCAGACGCGCGCGTCGCCCAGTCGATAAAGGGCGAAATGAAGACGAAGAGCGCAAGACACGCCGCCGCCGACAGGTAGACCGCCGAAGACACCGCCGTATCGACCGGCTGGAAGCTTTCGGCCGGCTCCTTCACCCACATGATGAGGATGATCCGCAGATAATAGCCAAAGGCCAGGACCGAGCTCAGCACCAGGATGATGAGCAGCGGCAGAAGCCCGGCATTCCAGCCCGCCTCAAACAGAACCAGCTTGCCGAGGAAGCCCACCGCCAGCGGGAAGCCCGCGACCGAGATAAGGAGAACGGTCAAAGCGAGCGCCATGCCTGTGCGCCGGCGCACAAGACCGGACAGCTCATCGATATTCTCCACCATGCCGCCCTCACGGCGCATCGACATGACGCCGCCGAACAGACCGATGGACGCGATGACATAGGTCGTCATGAAGACGAGCAAGGCCGCCGCGCCAAATTCCGCGCCAGAGGCCACAGCCACCAGCGCATAGCCCATATTGGCGATGGAGGAGTAACCGAGCAGGCGTTTGAGGTTCGTCTGGTTCAGCGCACCGAAGGCGCCGATGACCATGGAGAGGGTCGCGATGATCGCGATGATCAGCTGCCAGTCCGCAAACACGCCCGGGAAGGCCGAGAAGAGCAGGTTCGCAAAGACGACCATGCTAGCCATTTTCGGCGCCGTCGCAAAGAAAGCGACCACCGGGCTCGGCGCGCCTTCATAGACGTCCGGCGTCCAGACATGCATCGGCGCTGCCGACACCTTGAACGCCATGCCGGAAATCATCAGCACCATGCCGAAGAGAAGACCGATGCCCCGCTCTGCACCAGCGATGTCGGCATAGGCGGTCGACCCGGTGAAGCCATACACCAGCGAAATCCCGTAAAGCAGAAGGCCAGAGGCCAGCGCACCCAGGACGAAATACTTCAGACCCGCTTCAGACGAGCGGATCGAGTCGCGGTGGAAGGAGGCCAGCACATAGGAAGAGAGGCTCAGCGTCTCGATCCCCATATAGAGCGTCATGAGGTTCGACGCCGAGAGGATGATCCCCATGCCCAGCGAGGCAAAGATCACCAGAAGCGGATACTCATAGCGGATCGTTTCATGGCGCTTGAGAAAATTCTCGCCCATCAGAAGCGTCGCCGCACCAGCGAGGAAGCTCACCACCTTGGCGAAATTCACGAACGGCCCCGTCGTGACGAGCCCGCCAAAGGCCGTGCCGCCATCCCAGTTCATGAGAACGACAAGCGCAGCCAGAACCAGTGTGGCTGCACCCAGCTTGAAGGAGATTGCGTTGAAACGATCGCCCATGACAGCGCCGGCCAGCACGCCGAGCAGGCCTGCGAGCGCGAGCAATAGCTCAGGCCCAATGGCAGAGATCATCGCCTGAAAATCGAGCATGTGCCTCTAGCCTCCGGTGATCATCTGAAGCGCGCGCAGGCTGGTTTCGCGCGTCACATCGAAAATTATATTTGGCATGATGCCGAGCAGGACCGTGCCGATCAGCAGCGGGACCAGGGTGATGAGTTCCTTGAGGGTCACATCCTGAATGGTCTCCAGTGCCGGATTGGTCACCTCGCCAAACACGGTGCGCCGGTAAAGCGTCAGCATATAGACGGCCGAGAAGATAACACCGAGCGCGGCGCCGGCAGCGGCCCAGGTCGAGGCCTGGAACGTGCCCGTCATGGTCAGGATCTCCCCGACAAACCCGCTGGTCCCCGGCAGGCCGACATTGGCCATAGAGAACAGCATGAAGATCGCCGCATAGACCGGCATCTTGTTCACCAGGCCGCCATAGGCCGCGATTTCCCGCGTATGGGTGCGGTCATAGACAACACCGACGATGAGGAAGAGCGCGCCGGAGATCAGGCCGTGCGAGATCATCTGGAAGATCGCGCCCTGTACGCCGACCTCGGTGAAGGAGAAGATACCGAGCGTCACGAAACCCATATGGGCGACGGACGAATAGGCGATCAGCTTCTTCATGTCGGTCTGGCGGAAAGCCACAAGAGACGCATAGACGATGGCGATCACCGACAGGGCGAACATCATCGGCTGGAAGAACTGGCTCGCATCCGGGAACATGGGCAGCGAGAAGCGCAGGAAGCCATAGCCGCCCATCTTCAGAAGGATACCCGCCAGGATGACGGAGCCGGCCGTCGGGGCCTGCACGTGCGCATCCGGCAGCCAGGTATGGACCGGCCACATGGGCAGCTTCACCGCGAAGGATGCAAAGAAGGCGAGCCACAGCCAGGTCTGCACCTCAGGTGCGAAGGCGTAATTCGCAAGCTGCGTGATGTCCGATGTGCCCGCCTGCATATACATGAAGACAATGGCAGCCAGCATGAAGAGCGAGCCAAGCAGCGTGTAGAGGAAGAATTTGAACGAGGCATAGATACGCTCTGCCCCGCCCCAGACACCGATGATGATGAACATCGGGATGAGGCCAGCCTCGAAGAAGACATAGAAGAGCACCATGTCCAGCGCGCAGAAGACGCCGATCATGAAGGTCTCAAGCACGAGGAAGGCAATCGTGTACTCGGTGACGCGCTCTTTCACAGAGCCGAAAGAGGCGATGAGGCTGATCGGGGTCAGCAGCGTCGTCAGCAGGATGAGCAGCAGCGACATGCCGTCGATGCCCAGCTTGTACTGCACCCCGGCAAACCAGCTGACTTCCTCGACAAGCTGATAGCCGGGCGCATCCACCTCAAAGCTGACCAGCATGACCAGCGAAGCCAGGAAGGTGGCCGCCGAGAAGATCAGCCCCGCCATGAGAGACTGGCGTCCACGCTCGGCATCGTCACCGCTTTTGCCGGTGGCCGTCTGCACCAGCATGATCAGCAAGGCACCAGCCAGCGGCAGAAATGTCACCGCCGTCAGAATCGGGAAATTACCCATTAGCCTGCCCCTCCGACACGCCAGAAGATCACCGCGCCAAAGACCAGCGCTGCGCCGATGATCACGAATGCATAATGATAGAGATAGCCGGTGTGCATCGCGGACAGGCGCCGCGAGCCCCAGCGAACGAGCGACGTCACGCCATCGGGCCCAAGCCCGTCAATGATGCGCTTGTCGCCGGTCTTCCAGAAGAAACCGCCCAGCCAGTAAGTGGCCTTCACAAAGGTCGCATTATAGATCTCGTCGAAATACCACTTGTTCGCGAACAGGCTGTGGAGCGGGCCGCCTGATGCGGCGATTTTCGCCCCGAAACCGCGATTGAACAGATAGGTAAAGGTTGCGATCAGGAAGCCGGTCACCGTCACGAAGAGCGGCGCCCAGAACACCCAGCCCGGCACATTGTACTTGTCGGCCAGCAGCGTGTTGTCGGTGGCGGTATAGATTGCGCCTGCCCAGAACGCGCCCTGATCATGGCCGACCATCGGATCGTAGAACAGGAAGCCGGCAAAGATCGCGCCCAGCGAGAGAAGGCCGAGCGGGATCAGCATGACGAGCGGGCTCTCATGCGGATCCTCATCATGGTGATGATGGCCGTGCTCGTCGACCGAGAGATGCTCATCAGCATGGCTGTCGAATTCCGGCGTCTCCGGTGGGATCGAATCCTCGCGCGGCCCATGGAACGTCATGTAGATGAGGCGCCAGGAATAGAAGCTTGTCAGCAGCGCCGCCACGATACCGAAGATGAAGGCCATCATGCCGAAGGTGACGCCTGCTTCGCCCGCCGCAAAGGCCGTTTCCAGGATCGCATCCTTGGAGAAGAAGCCGGCAAAGCCGAGCGATGTGTGCGGGATCCCAAGACCGATGATCGCAATCGTGCCGATCATCATCGCCGCATAGGTGAGCGGCATGAACTTCGCGACACCGCCCATGCGGCGCATATCCTGTTCATGGTGCATGCCATGGATGACAGACCCGGCGCCGAGGAAGAGCAGCGCCTTGAAGAAAGCGTGGGTGAACAGGTGGAACATGGCCGCCTGATAGGCGCCGACACCGGCGGCAAAGAACATGTAGCCGAGCTGCGAACAGGTCGAATAGGCGATGACGCGCTTGATGTCGTTCTGGGCCATGCCGACGGTCGCCGCATAGAGCGCGGTGACCGCGCCGATCAGTGTCACCATGCCGGCCGCGAACGGCGCGTACTCATAGATGGGAGAGACGAGGCAGACGAGATAGACGCCCGCCGTCACCATCGTCGCGGCGTGGATGAGCGCGGACACAGGCGTCGGGCCTTCCATCGCGTCCGGCAGCCAGACATGCAGGAAGAACTGCGCCGACTTGCCCATCGCCCCGATGAAGAGCAGCACGCCCATCACTTCGAGCGCAGGCACATTCCAGGCAAGGAACGGAATGACGAGATCATGGATCGGTGCCGCCTCGGCCAGTGCAAGCGGGGTCACGGTCGCATTCTCACGGATCGCGGTCAGCACAGGCTCGAATTCAACCGAGCCGAACACCACAAAGACCGCCATGATACCGAGCGCGAGACCAAAGTCGCCGACCCGGTTGGTCACGAACGCCTTGATGGCCGCCGCATTGGGCGCATCCCTGGTGTACCAGAAACCGATCAGAAGATACGAGGCGAGGCCCACGCCTTCCCAGCCAAAGAAGAGCTGGATGAAATTGTCCGCCGTCACCAGCATCAGCATCATGAAGGTGAAGAGCGACAGATAGGCAAAGAAGCGCGCCCGGTGCGGGTCTTCGCTCATATAGCCCCAGGAATAGAGGTGGACGAGGCCGGAGACGCCTGTGATCACGGCCATCATGACGATGGACATGGCATCGACGCGGATGGCCCAGTCCGCCTGGAACTGGCCGACATCCATCCAGGTCATCAGCGTGATGATATGCTGGATCGGCGCGACCATTGCGGCGCCATGTTCACCGGCTGCCGGCGCTGCCGTGTGAACGGCTTCGGCTACGCCGCCGCCAAAGGCGTACATGAAGAGCTGTATGACCGAGAGGATACCGGCCAGCCCGACCGTCCCGGTCGTGATCACCATGGCGCCGGTGTCGGTCACATACTTCTGGAACAGTCCGGCGATCAGGGCCGCGAGGCCCGGCGCCAGGACAATGAAGAGAAGTGCGATATCAGGAAGCATATCCAGCCTATCCCTTCATCAGGTCGACGCTCTCGACGGCGATGTCGCCGCGATTGCGGAAGAAAACAACGAGAATGGCGAGCCCGACAGCCGCTTCAGCGGCCGCAACGGTGAGCACCAGCATGGCGAAAATCTGTCCGGCAATCGTGCCCGAGAAGACGGAAAAGGCGACCAGATTGATATTGACCGACAGCAGGATGAGTTCGATCGCCATCAGGATGACGATGACGTTCTTGCGGTTCACGAAGATGCCGACGACACCGGTCGTGAACAGCATCGCCGAAACGGCGAGGAAATGGTTGATGGTAATATCCATGACCTAGAGCCCCTTCCCGGATTCGACATCAATACGGCGGGTCGCATCCTTGCGGGTCCGCGCGGTCTGCTTGGCGATGTTCTGCCGCTTCACATGCGGCTTGTGGCGCAGCGTCAGCACGATGGCGCCGATCATGGCGACCAGAAGCACGATGCCCGACAGCTGGAACAGCAGGAGGTATTCAGTGTACATCACCTGCCCGATGGCTTCGGCATTGGTTTCGGCGCCGGGGCTCGGGTTCAGCTCCGCCATATCGCTGCCGCGCGCAAAGGTGGCGAGCGCGATTTCCGCGATAAAGGCAATGCCGACCAGCGCGCCGAAAGGCAGATAGCTCAGAAAGCCCTGCTTCAGCTCAACGAAGTCGACGTCCAGCATCATCACCACGAACAGGAAGAGCACCGCGACGGCACCGACATAGACGACCACCAGAAGCATGGCGAGGAATTCCGCGCCGATCAGGACTAGCAGGCCTGCCGATGTGAAGAAGGCCGTGATGAGCCACAGCACGGAATGGACCGGGTTCTTGGCCGCGATCACGGCGATCGCCGAGAACGTCACGATCGCTGCCAGAATGTAGAAGGCGATGAGTTCCACCGGTACAGCCCCAATGTTGCCAGCAGCCATCAGGGCCGCTGCAGGAAAAGTGAAGGCGCCGCCCTAACGGTACGGCGCGTCGAGTTCAAGATTGCGCGCGATCAGCCGTTCCCAGCGGTCGCCATTCGCAAGCAGTCGGTCCTTGTCATAGTAGAGTTCTTCGCGCGTCTCCGTCGCGAATTCGAAATTCGGCCCTTCGACAATGGCATCCACCGGGCAGGCTTCCTGACAGAAGCCACAATAGATGCATTTCACCATGTCGATGTCATAGCGCGTCGTGCGGCGTGACCCGTCGGCGCGCGGCTCTGCCTCGATCGTGATCGCCTGTGCCGGACAGATCGCCTCGCACAGCTTGCACGCGATGCAGCGCTCTTCGCCATTGGGATAACGGCGCAGCGCATGTTCCCCGCGGAAACGCGGAGACAGAGGGTTTTTCTCGAACGGGTAGTTCACGGTCGCCTTGCGGGTGAACATCTCCTGGATGCCGATTTTGAAGGCATGCAGGAAGTCCGTCATCATGGCGCCGCGGAGGGACTGAACGATGTTCATGCCTGGACTCCTGTGTAAACGACATAGCCCGCGACGATGAAGACGGCGCCGAGCGAGGTCGGAAGGAAGATCTTCCAGCCAAGGCGCATCAGCTGGTCATAGCGATAGCGCGGAACCACGGCCTTCACGAGCGCAAACAGGAAGAAGAAGAAAACGGTCTTGGCCATGAACCAGGCGAGATGACCGAGGTTCACCATCCAGTCGGGGAAGTTCGACACGAAGGCCTCCCCAAACGGGATCGGGCCATGCCAGCCACCAAGGAAGAGCAGCGTCATCATCGCACACATGAGAACGATGTTGAGATACTCCCCGATCATGAAGAGCAGGTACGGCGTGGACGAATATTCCACCTGATAACCGGCCACCAGCTCCGATTCGGCCTCCGGCAGGTCGAAGGGCGGACGGTTCGTCTCGGCCAGTGCAGAGATGAAGAACATCACGAAAACGACCACCATCACCGGGAACAGGATGATGTTGTTGAAGCTGAACAGGTGCCAGGTCCAGAAGCCGCCCGACTGGTTCTCGGCAATGGCGCTGAGGTTCATTGAGCCGACAAGCAGGATCACGGTGATGATGATGAAGCCGATGGAGACTTCATAGGACACCATCTGCGCAGCCGAGCGTAGCGAGCCGAGAAACGGGTATTTCGAGTTCGATGCCCAGCCACCCATGATGATGCCATAGACACCGAGCGAGGACACCGCGAACAGGTAGAGGATGCCGACATTGAGGTCAGCAACCACCCAGCCCGGCGCCACGGGGATCACGGCCCAGGCTGCGAAGGCGAGCGTCAGCGACATGATCGGCGCCAGCAGGAAGACCGTCTTGTTCGCGCCCGCCGGAATGATGATTTCCTTCAGCAGGAATTTGCCGAAGTCGGCAAAACTCTGAAGCAGGCCGAACGGCCCGACCACGTTCGGGCCCTTGCGCATCATCACAGCCGCCCAGACCTTGCGGTCCATGAGCAGGAGGAAAGCAAGAGAGAGCAGCAGGACGACAGTGAACAGCAGGATCTGACCAATGACGGTCAGCCAGCCGAAAAGCAGTCCATGTTCCTGGATGAATGCACTCATGGCGCTCGCCTACTCCGCTGCTACCGGCGTTTCAAGGCCACGCTTCATGAGCGAGCATTCCGCCATAGTCTTTGATGCCCGTGCGATCGGGTTGGTCAGATAGAAATCCTCGAAAGGCGCTTCAAAAGGACGCGCTCCGGCGAGGTTTTTGGTGCCGCCTGCCGCTTTCGACAGAGCCTCATGGCCGCCTTTGCCCGGCGCGAAGCCAAGTCCGGCAAAGACCGGATTATGTTCGCGAATCTGCTCACGCAGCTCGTCCGCCGAATCATAGGAGAGCGGCTTCTCCAGAATTTCAGAGAGCGCCCGGAAGATCGCCCAGCCTTCGCGCGCCTCGCCCTTCGGCTGAACCGCCTTGCCGGTCATCTGGACACGGCCTTCCGTATTCACATAGGTCGCTTCCATTTCCGTATAGGCCGCGCAGGGCAGGACAATATCCGCCCTTGAGGCGCCCCGGTCGCCGTGAGAGCCGACATAGATCACCGTGGTCTCCTGGCTGACGCGCGAGAGGTCGACCTCATCGGCGCCGAGCAGGACCAGCGTGTCGACGCCGCCCTCCAGCATGCCTTTGGTGTCGAGACCGTTTTCGCCCGGCACAAACCCTGTATCGAGGGCGCCGACGCGGCCGGCGGCATTGTGGAGCACGCCGAACCCCGCCCAGTCTTCACTGATGGCGCCCGCATCCTGCGCGATCTTGAGCGCCGCGTTCAGCACATCCTCGCCCTGCTCACCGACCAGCGCCTGCTCGCCGACAACGACCATCGGACGCTTGGCATTCTTGAACGCCTTCACAAAGGCGCTGTCGCCATCGAGCAGACCATCGAGATCGGCCGGGCCGGTCCCGAGATGATCATAGCCATAGGTGAGGTCGACGGGTTCGCCGACGAGGCCCACCTGAAGGTCATTCCACAGCCAGGCCTTGCGGATACGCGCATTCCAGACAGCCGCCTCGACACGCGGATTGGTGCCGATCAGTAGAAGCGCATCGGCTTCCTCGGCGCCCATCAGCGTCGGGTTCAGGATATATTTCTCACGGACGCCATCGGCGCCATAGCCTGCCCCTTCAGGCCGGCAATCGGTCGAGACCATGTCCAGGCTGCGCGCCAGATCCAGCGCGGCGCGGGCCTGTTCGACTTCGATCAGGTCACCCGCAATAAAGCCCGTCTTGGCGCCGGAGGCCTTCAGGGCTTCGGCCGTCTTCTTCAGCGCTTCCGGCCAGCTAGCCGGCTTCAGCTTGCCGCCCTCTCGT
Source organism: Henriciella sp. (assembly GCA_002733705.1). Classification (GTDB taxonomy): domain Bacteria; phylum Pseudomonadota; class Alphaproteobacteria; order Caulobacterales; family Hyphomonadaceae; genus Henriciella. The sequence continues at coordinate 21,764 of NVWP01000005.1, forward strand.
ACATAAGGACGATCAAGGCGCTGACGGGCAAGGCCGTCCCAGATGAAGCGCGACTTGTCCGACAGCCACTCCTCATTCACCTCTTCATTCACGACAGGCATGATCCGCATGACGCCCGCGCCCTTCGCATCCACCCGGATGGCTGCGCCCATCGCGTCCATGATGTCGATGGATTCGGTCTTGCGCAGCTCCCACGGGCGCGCATTGTAGGCATAGGGCTTGGAGGTCAGCGCGCCGACCGGGCAGAGATCGATGACATTGCCGGAAAGCTCTGAGGACAGCGACTCTTCCAGATAGGTCGTGATCTCCGCATCCTCGCCGCGCGAGATCATGCCGAGTTCTTCAACGCCCGCAACCTCGGCCGCAAAGCGCACGCAGCGTGTGCACTGGATGCAGCGGGTCATGATCGTCTTGACCAGCGGGCCCATATTCTTGTTCTCGACCGCGCGCTTGTTCAGCGAATAGCGTGAGCCCGACCGGCCATAGGCCATGGCCTGGTCCTGAAGGTCGCACTCACCGCCCTGGTCGCAGATCGGGCAATCCAGCGGGTGATTGATCAGCAGGAATTCCATGACGCCATTGCGCGCCTTCTCGACATAGTCGCCGGAGGTCAGAATGTTCGGCGGCGTGCCGTCAGGGTTCATCCGCATGTCGCCAACGGTCTGCGCACAGGACGCGATCGGCTTTGGCGCGCCCTTCCACTGAACCAGGCACATGCGGCAATTACCGGCTACCGACAGGCGCTCATGATAGCAGAAGCGCGGGATCTCGGCGCCAGCCTCCTCACACGCCTGCATCAGCGTGTAGTGCCTGGGGACCTCAATGTCCTTGCCGTCGATATTCAGTTTGAAAAGGTCGTCAGCCATGGCTTTAGAACTCTTGTACGGGATTGAAATCAGGCTCGCGCGACAGCGTATTCCAGCGCGCCAGCAGATAGGTTGGAATGATCAGGGCAAGGCTGCCCAGCAAGGAAGACGGGCGTGCGACCCGTGCACCCTGACCGAACAGGTCATAGCCCACGCTCATCAGGAGTGAGATGACGGCAACCGCAAGGATCGCCCAGAGATATTTGGTCGACACCAGCGACATGACCCCCAGAACCGCCAGGGCCACCATCTGGAAAATCGGCAGCGACAGCGATCCAAAGGACAGCATATCCAGGCCGAAATGCTGCACCGTCACGATCAGGGCGAACGTGTTCGTCCCGATGATGATGGCGCACCAGACGGCTGTCAGGATATTGCGGAACATGGTCATGACGTCTCGCCGGCTCCCCTACTCTGCTGCGACCGTTGCACCGCGCACGACCGTCTTGGGCGCCCGGTACTCATTGATGCGGTCTTCGATCTCATGGCGGAAGTGACGGATGAGGCCCTGAACCGGCCAGGCCGCTGCATCGCCGAGGGCGCAGATCGTGTGACCTTCGACCTGTCCGGCCACATCCAGCAGCATGTCGATATCGGCCATTTCGGCCTGCCCCTTGGCCATGCGCTCCAGCACGCGCCACATCCAGCCCGTACCTTCACGGCACGGCGTACACTGGCCGCAGCTTTCATGCTTGTAGAAGTAGGAAATCCGCGCAATCGCTTGGATGAGGTCGGTCGACTTGTCCATCACGATAACGGCCGCCGTGCCGAGACCCGAGCGCAGGTCGCGCAGCGTGTCGAAATCCATATAGGCGTCCATGATCTGCTCGGCTGGCACCATCGGCACCGATGAGCCACCCGGGATGACCGCCTTCAGATTGTCCCAGCCGCCACGGATGCCACCGCAATGGGTCTCGATGAGATCACGGAAGGTGATCGACATCTCTTCCTCGACATTGCACGGCTTGTTCACATGGCCGGACACGCAGAAGAGCTTGGTGCCCGTATTGTTCGGACGGCCAAAGCCCGCAAACCACTCGGCCCCGCGGCGCAGGATCGTTGGCGCGACAGCAATCGATTCGACATTGTTCACCGTGGTCGGGCAGCCATAGAGGCCGGCATTGGCCGGGAATGGCGGCTTCAGGCGCGGCTGGCCTTTCTTGCCTTCGAGGCTTTCCAGAAGGGCCGTTTCCTCGCCGCAGATATAGGCCCCTGCGCCATGGTGGACATAGAGATCGAAATCCCAGCCATTCTTGTTGTTCTTGCCGATCAGGCCGGCCTCATAGGCTTCCTTGACGGCCGCCTCCAGCGCCTCGCGCTCGGCGATATACTCACCGCGCAGATAGACGTAGCAGGCATGCGCGCGCATCGCATAGGAGGCCACCATGCAGCCTTCGATCAGAAGGTGCGGATCGTGACGCATGATCTCGCGGTCCTTGCAGGTGCCCGGCTCGGACTCGTCTGCATTGACGACAAGATAGTGCGGACGGTCACGAACCTCTTTCGGCATGAAGGTCCATTTGAGGCCGGTCGGAAAGCCTGCCCCGCCCCGGCCGCGAAGACCTGAAGCCTTGATCTGGTCGCAGATCCATTCCGGTGTCTGCTGCAGCATTTCGCGCGTCAGGTGCCAGGCACCGCGCTTCTTTGCTTCCTCGAGGCCCGGCGAATGCGCGCCATAGAGATTGGTGAAGATGCGATCCTTGTCCTGCAGCATTAGCTCTTGTCCTCAGATGCAAGTGTCTTGGCCTGCGAAATCCATTCCTCGCGCTGGATACGCCCCCGGAAGGACAGATACCCGTCGACCCATTTCACATTGTCGTCGCTCCAGGCAGCGATCTGCGCAAAGCGATGGACGCCCAGCTCATTGAGCTGCGTCTCAATTTTCGGCCCGATCCCCTTGATTTTCTTCAGGTCATCGGACTCTTCGGCGTCGATGTCCGCAGCTTCCGGGCGCTCACCCTCCAGCTCAAGCTCATCGTCGGCTTTCTCGACCGCAGCCTTGGAGGTTTCCTCGCGGTCGACATTGGTCGGCTTGGACCGGGCGGGCTCGCCCTTGGCTTCGGCTTCCGGCTTGTCGCCATTGGTTGCTTCGGGAAGATTCGGCAGACCGGCGACGCCATTGCGCGAGCCATCATAGAGCCCGCCTTCCTTCAGCGTCGTGGCTCCGCCTTCCGGCGCGCTGTTCAGCCGGTCAACGAAATTGCCGGGCTCAACGGCCACACCGCCCGCCAGTTTCGACAGGATCTCGTCCAGCGTCTCCGGCGTCAGATCCTCATAATAATAGTCATTGATCTGCACCATGGGCGCATTCACGCAGGCACCAAGGCACTCGACCTCTTCCCAGGAAAGCCGGCCGTCATCGGTCACAGCCATCTTCTTGCCGATGCGCTTCTCGCAGACCTTTTTGAGGTCATTGGCCCCGCGCAGCATGCAGGGCGTCGTGCCGCACAGCTGGACGTGGTTCTTGCCGACCGGCTGGAGGCGGAACATCGTATAGAAGGTCGCGACCTCATAGACGCGGATATACGGCATCTCCAGACGGTCAGCGACGGTGCGCATGGCCGGCTCGGACAGCCAGCCGCCATTATCCTTCTGCGCCAGCCAGAGCAGCGGGATCACCGCCGAACGCTTCTTGTCAGCCGGATACTTGCCCAGCCAGAACTCAATCGTCGGCTCTGTTTCGGCGTTGAAGGCGAATGTTTCGCCGCCCGCCTCAAGATCAAAACGGCGTAGGGCCATTAGCGGTCGATCTCCCCAAACACGATATCGAGCGAACCCAGAATGGCAGACACGTCTGCCAGCATGTGGCCCTTGCAAAGATGGTCCATGGCCGCGAGGTGCGGATAGCCCGGTGCCCGGATCTTTGCGCGGTAAGGCCGGTTCGTCCCGTCAGAAACCAGATAGACACCGAACTCGCCCTTCGGCGCCTCGACGCAGGCATAGACCTCGCCCTCAGGCACGTGGAAGCCTTCGGTGTAGAGCTTGAAGTGGTGGATGAGCGCTTCCATGGAGCGCTTCATGTCGCCACGGCGCGGCGGCGAGACCTTGGAGCCCGCCAGCAGAACCTCGCCTTCCGGCATGTTCTCGATGCACCATTTCATGATGTCATTCGACACCAGCATCTCTTCCATGCGGCAGACATAGCGGTCGTAATTGTCGCCATTATTGCCGACGACGACCTTGAAGACCTCGCCCGGAATCTCGTCATAGATTTCGTAAGGCTGCGAGCGGCGAAGGTCCCAGGCAAGGCCGGACCCGCGCACCATCACGCCGGAAAAGCCCCACTCCATGATCATCTTCTCATCGACAACGCCGATATCGACATTGCGCTGCTTGAAGATACGGTTCTCGGTAATGAGACCCTCAATATGCGCAATCGCGTCCGGGAAGCGGCTGCAGAAATAGGAAATATCGTCCAGCAGGTCTGGCGGAAGATCCTGGTGGACCCCGCCCGGACGGAAATAGGCAGAGTGCATGCGCGAGCCGGAGGCGCGCTCATAAAAGCCCATCAGGACTTCGCGCTCTTCAAAGCCCCAAGTAATAGGCGCCAGCGCGCCGCAGTCCATCGCCTGCGTCGTGATATTCAGCATGTGCGACAGGATGCGGCCGATTTCCGAATAGAGCACCCGGATGAACTTCGCGCGGCGCGGCACCTCGATGCCCAGCAGACGCTCGATCGCCAGACACCAGGCATGTTCCTGGTTCATCGGTGCGACATAATCCAGCCGGTCGAAATAAGGCAGGCCCTGTAGATAGGTCTTGTACTCGAGCAGCTTCTCGGTGCCGCGATGCAGCAGGCCGACATGGCTGTCGATCCGCTCGACGACTTCGCCATCGAGGTCCATGATCATGCGAAGCACGCCGTGCGCGGCCGGGTGCTGCGGGCCGAAGTTCAGCGTGAACTTGCGGTCGTCGTCGCTCGCGGAAATATAAGCGCTATCAGCCATTATCAGCCTCGCTCTCAGCCTTCTCGTCGCCCGGCAGCTCTTTGGTCATGCCTTCCCATGGCGAGAGGAAATCGAAATTCCGGTATTCCTGCACGAGGGTCACCGGCTCGTTCACGACGCGCTTTTCAAGGTCATCATAGCGCACTTCAGTGTAACCGGTCAGCGGGAAGTCCTTGCGCAGCGGATAGCCTTCGAAGCCATAATCCGTCAGCAGGCGGCGCATGTCCGGATGGCCGGCAAAGCGGATGCCATACATGTCGAAGGCTTCGCGCTCGAACCAGTCGGCGCTGGGGTGAAGGCCGGTCAGGCTCGGTACAGCCGCAGCCTCATCGGTAAAGACCTTGATGCGGATGCGCTGGTTCAGCCGCATCGACAGGAAGTGATAGACGACCTCAAAGCGCTGGCTGCGCTCCGGATAGTCGACCCCGCAGATATCGATCAGCGTCTCGAAAACGCACTGATTGTCATCCTTGAGGAATTTCGACAGCCGCAGGATCGAATCGCGCTCGGCAACCAGCGTCAGCTCACCATGGCTGACATGGAAGCTTTTCACCATGTCGGCGCACGAGTCGCTGATATGTTCGCCAAGTTCTTTCAGGGCTTCAATCATGACCAGTCAATCCTTCTCGCCTAGCGCTCGATCGAGCCTTCGCGGCGGATTTTCTTCTGAAGTTGCAGCATGCCATAGACCAGCGCCTCGGCGGTCGGCGGACAGCCTGGCACATAGATATCGACCGGCACGATCCGGTCACAGCCACGCACCACGGAATAGGAATAGTGATAATAGCCGCCGCCATTGGCGCAGGAGCCCATGGACACGACATAGCGCGGCTCCGGCATCTGGTCATAGACCTTGCGGAGCGCGGGCGCCATCTTGTTGGTGAGCGTCCCGGCCACGATCATCACGTCGGACTGGCGCGGGGAGCCGCGCGGCGCCATGCCAAAGCGCTCAAGGTCATAGCGGGGGTTGCCCGCCTGCATCATCTCGACCGCGCAACAGGCCAGACCGAACGTCATCCACATGAGCGAGCCCGAGCGCGCCCAGCCGATCAGGTCATCGGCCCGCGCGGTGAAATAGCCCTTGTCGGCAAGATGATCGGAGAGGCCCGCAAAGAACGGGTCGTCAGGGCGCACATCATGTCCGCCTTCGACACCGGCGCGTCCGGCGCCCAGTGCATATGGCTTGTAATCGTCGGCCATTCTATTCCCACTCCAGCGCCCCACGGCGCCATTCGTATATGAAACCCACCGTCAGCACGCCGAGGAACACCACCATGGACCAGAAGCCAAAAACGCCGATGGCGCCGAGGCTGACAGCCCATGGAAACAGGAAGGCGACTTCAAGGTCGAAGATGATGAAGAGGATGGCGACAAGATAGAAGCGCACATCGAACTTCATCCGCGCGTCGTCAAACGCGTTGAAACCACACTCATAGGCCGAGTTCTTTTCCGGGTCCGGATTGGACGGCGCCAGGATGGCCGCGCCAATGATGAACAAGAGCGACAGGATCACGCCAAGGCCCAGGAAAAGGATCACTGGCAGATAGTCGAGAGCAAACTGTTCAATCTCGGTCATGGAAGTCATGCTCCTCGAAGGACGGGGCGTCGAAAGCGTCGGGTTAGGACGCTTTCAGCGCGATGGCAACATGCCATGCCCATCATAACTAACCCGGATTGCGGAAATTTCTGCCCCCTCGTCTGCGGCGAGGCGACGCGCCGGCTGCAAAGCGCTTCCAGTTGAAAATGCGAGCAATTCGCAGGTGCAGCATTCGCCACCCGAGGCAGGCCTTAAAAACACCGCCCATGCACCCCGGATGCACCGCCGGAACACCGTGCCTGCACTGGCTTCGCACCAATAGTTTCCGCCCCCGCTCGCGCTCAGCCTAGTCTTGGCCCATGATCGCCCGCGACTGGATCCTCGATGTGCTCGCAAAGCTGGAGCTTCGCTACTGGCCGGTCTTCCTGTGACAGCTCTGGTGGCTGGACCGCTATATGAAGGCCCGGCGCGCAGAGCATGGCTCCGGCCTCATCGGCTACAGCGTCTGCGCAAGAGGCCGCATCTACATCACCCTCCAGGCCTTCGGCGACAAACCGGACCCCAATGACTGGACAAGGTTTGCGCCACGCGCGCCCTGGGAAAAGCTCACCCCGGGGCTGGGCATGGACGGGCTGCCGCTCTCCGGTCTTGCGCCCATAAGAGCTCGGCGGGCAACTGTGAGCCTCGGTCGCGACCCCTGCAGCATTGTTCGTGTTTCGGAGCTCGACCTTCATCCACCCTGAAGCTCTGAACCGCACAGCCAAAGCGATCATCCTGAGCGACGTCGAAGGACGGGCGCGGGCACACACCAAACTTCCCCGCTCTCCGAAAACGCCTGCGAAAGCAGGTCCGTAAAAACCGGGATCATGACCGTAGCCCCACCGGGCCTGCGGCCGCACCTGCTGGTTTTAGCTCTCTAAAGCCCCCCTCGACCTCATCGCGGAGCAAAGTGAAGCGGAGACCAAGCAAGGCAGCCCTGAGCCCGATCCATCGCGAAGCGGGGATCAAAACGAACAAGCCCTATAAAAGAAAAACTGGCGACCCCGACAGGATTTGAACCTGTGACCTACAGATTAGGAATCTGTTGCTCTATCCTGCTGAGCTACGGGGTCGCATAGGGTTGGCGATAGCGTGTTTTTGGCCGGGTTAGAAGGGGGCGCCATGTTCAAAGCTTTTGTCGCCGCGGCAGCTGGCCTGCTCCTTGTCACCGCCTGTGGCCGCTCTGGCCCCTTCTCGGACATGCAGCAAGGTGAGCGCGGCAGGGTCGTGCGCATCATCGATGGTGATGCGCTTGTCCTCGATACCGGTCAGAGCGTGCGGCTTGTCGGACTGGAGGCGCCGGCCATGAACTGGCGTGAGAAGGACCCCGAACCCTATGCCGAAGCGTCGTCACGTATGCTGGACGACCTCGTCATGGGCCGGGCCGTGCGCCTTTACTATCCGGGTATGACCCGTGACCGCTATGACCGCGCGCTCGCGCATGTCGAGACGGCGGACGCCAAGGGGCCGCATTACTGGCTCAACGCCGAGATGCTGCGGCGCGGCGGGGCGCGTCTGCGCATCTATCCAGATACCGACCGGGCGAGCGAGGCGCTGGCCGCGGCTGAAACCGAGGCCCGTGCACAAAGGGCGGGGCTCTGGAAAGAAGCGGCCTATCTGCCTGCGCAGGCCCGCGCGCTTACGCCCGATGCGCGCGGTTTCATGCTGGTATGGGCAGAGCTCGCGGACGAGGCGCCTCTGCCAGAGGACACCTATGGCGGCCCACCCGCCTGTTCACGCCGGACAGAAGGAAGCGCGCTTATCATTGATGTCGGCCACGCCGCAGACGCGGTTTGCGACTTGCCGCCGGGCACCAGGGTAGAGGTGCGTGGCTGGGTTGCGGATGGACGGCTTGAGCTCGTCCATCCGCTTCATGTCCAGGATATATCCGACAGGAACTAGCCTGCGATATACTGCGCGCCGTTCACCGTCATCGTCGCACCGGTGATGAAGCCGGCCTCATCGGACGAGAGATAGGAACACATGGAGGCGATCTCCTCAGCCTTGCCGAGACGGCCGACAGGGATGGTCGAAATAATGCTTTCCAGCACCTTTTCCGGCACCGCGCGCACCATTTCGGTGTCGATATAGCCGGGCGCGACCACGTTCACGGTGATGCCCTTCTTGGCGCCTTCCTGGGCCAGCGCCTTGGTAAAGCCGATCAGGCCGGCCTTGGCGGCCGAATAGTTTGCCTGGCCGAACTGGCCCTTCTGCCCGTTGATCGAGGAGATGTTGATAATCCGGCCCCAGCCGCGCTCACGCATGCCATCCCAGACCTGCCGGGTGACATTGAAGGCGGAGGTGAGGTCGGTGTTGATCACCTCATTCCACTGTTCAAGCGTCATCTTGTGGAAGGGCGCGTCGCGCGTAATGCCCGCATTGTTGACCACCACATCGACGGGGCCGAGATCGCTCTCGATCTGTTTCAGCGCTTCGCCGGTCGCTTCATAGCTTGCGACGTCGAATTTGTAGCATTTGACGCCGAGGTCGGCTTCGCACTGACGTGCGGCCTCCTCATTGCCGGCAAAGTTTGCCGCGACATCGAAACCATCGGCTTTCAGCCGTTCGCTGATGGCGCGTCCAATCCCCCTCGTGCCACCTGTAACCAGTGCGACTTTTGCCATATTTCTCCTCCAGAAATGTTGCGCAGCAAAAATTTTTGTTGCGTTTGCTCAACCTTATGTAAGCTTAGGTCTGTTAAATCAGGATACACGATTTTGAAAGTCTCGCGATTTCATGCCATCCTAGGTCAAAATCACGAACAAGAATCGCCGCATACGGCGCATTGAAGGGCAGGAAATGACCAAGGCAAACGGGTCCAGTGACACAGTTATCATCAAGAAGTACGCCAACCGGCGGCTCTATGACACGTCCACCTCCTCCTATGTCACGCTGGACCATCTGGCAGATCTTGTCCGCCGTGAGGTGGATTTCGAAGTGCGCGACGCCAAGTCCGGCGAGGACCTGACCCGGTCGGTCCTGACCCAGATCATCTTCGAGAAAGAAACAAAAGGCGATGGCGCACTGCCGCTTTCCTTCCTGCGCCAGCTGATCGGTTTCTATGGCGGCGGCGCCCAGAATATGCTTCCGGCCTGGCTGGACATGAGCATGAACAGCTTCGCCGAAAGCCAGGAGCGGTGGAAAAAGGCGATGGGCGGCACCCATCCGATGGCCTTCTTCGAGAAGCAGACCCGCCGCAATATGGAAATGTTCGAACAGGCGATGAAGATGTTTGCCGCCCCGGCGGCAGCGGCCTCCGCGGGCAGCACCCGGCGCGCCGAGCCGGCTGAGCCGAAAGCGTCCTCATCGGAAAAGGCTGCCAATGAAGAGCGCGATGAGGCCATGGCCGCGCTCAAGGCGCAGATGCAGCTGATGCAGCAGCAGCTCGACAATCTCTCCACCAAATCCTGATGGTGGAAGGCTCCAGGGCCTAGTCGGGACGGGCTTGCAGCGGTCGTGCGGCAAGCACCTGGCCGAAGCCGCGTTCCTGCACAATCACGGCGCAGGCTCTCTCACACGTATAGGAAAATGTGACCGGCCCGCCGGTCCACACACCGAGCTTGCGGGTTGAGACGACCGGATTGACCATGCCGTTAAAGGCGTCCTCTTCGGGCACATAGCTTACAAGATGAATGTCCGCCGGTGCCGGAAGTGCGCCATCCACCGCGAAGCGTTTGCCATCCCCGGCCGAGACCTCGATGTCCAGCGTATCGGCAACCTTCCGGCGGTCATCGATATTGGCGTTGATCGTCTCTTCCTTGGTGGCCGGGCATTCCTTGGCGCCATCATAGACCGATTGCGGCGTATAAGGCCCACGCAGTCCGAACCGGTCGGCATAGGCGGCCTGGCGCTCAGTCGCGGCGGGGATGGCCAGCGGGTCCGGCTCACCGAGATAGTCCCAGTAATCGACCGCCCAGGTCAGGATGAAGACCTCGCCCTCATGCGCCTTCTCAACCGCCCGAAGGGTCTTGTAGGCCTGCGGGCACACCTTGCAGTTCTGCGAGGCAAAGAGCTCGATCAGGACAGGCCGCTCGGCCTGCGCTGCCGGTACGAGCGCAAGGGCCGCGAGAAGCGTGGAGAGAATGGCTTTCATCGTCGCGCCCATACCGTTCCTGACCGCCGATTGGAATTCACTAAGGCGTGAAATGACAGATGCCGCCCCAATCTGGAGCGGCATCCGGCAGATTTGTCATTCTACGTGCAGAAATCAGGCCGCTTCACGGGCCAGATTGCGCAGCACATAATGGAGAATGCCGCCATTGCGGTAATAGTCGAGTTCGTTCTCGGTATCGATCCGCACCAGCGTGGAGATAGTCTGCTCGGAGCCATCGGCCTTCTTGATGGTGACATCGAGGTCCTGACGCGGGCTGATCGAGTCGATGCCGGAAATTGACACCTGCTCGGAGCCATCGAGGCCAAGGCTCTGCCAGGACTGGCCGTCCTTGAACTGCAGCGGCAGCACGCCCATCCCGATCAGGTTGGAGCGGTGGATGCGCTCAAAGCTCTCGGCGACCACAGCTTCGACGCCCAGAAGGATCGTGCCCTTGGCTGCCCAGTCGCGCGAGGAGCCTGTGCCATATTCCTTGCCAGCGAAGACGACCAGCTGGACATCGTCCGCCTGGTACTTCATCGCCGCGTCATAGATCGGCATCTGCTCACCCGACGGGTGATGGATGGTCACGCCGCCTTCGACGCCCGGCACCATCTGGTTCTTGATGCGAATATTGGCGAAGGTGCCGCGCATCATGACTTCGTGGTTCCCCCGGCGCGAACCGTAGGAGTTGAAGTCGGTGACGGCGACCTGATGCTCCTGAAGATAGCGCCCGGCCGGGCTGGACGGTTTGATCGCGCCAGCCGGCGAGATGTGGTCGGTCGTGATGGAGTCGGCAAAGAGACCGAGGATGCGGGCTTCCTTGATGTCTTCTGCTTCCGGCAGGTCGACCGTCATACCTTCGAAGTAGGGCGGGTTCTGCACGTAGGTGGAGGTCGGCGGCCAGGAATAGGTCTTGGAGCCGCTCACAGAGATATTCTGCCAGTGCTCGTCGCCCTTGAAGACGTCGCCATAGCGCTCAGTGAACATTTCCGGCGTCACGGACTCGCGCATCACGTCGGCGATTTCCTTGGAAGATGGCCAGATGTCCTTCAGGTAGACGTCATTGCCGTCCTTGTCCTTGCCGAGCGGATCGCTGGTCAGATTGATGTGCAGCGAGCCTGCAATCGCATAGGCCACGACCAGCGGCGGGGAGGCGAGATAGTTCGCGCGCACATCCTGGCTGATACGGCCTTCGAAGTTACGGTTACCTGACAGGACAGAGCCGACGACGAGGTCATTCTCGCTCACGGCCTTCGAAATGGCCGGCGGAAGCGGGCCGGAGTTACCGATACAGGTCGTGCAGCCATAGCCGACCAGGTTGAAGCCCATGGCATCGAGATCGTCCTGGAGGCCTGCGCGGGCGAGATAGTCGGTCACGACCTTGGAGCCCGGTGCGAGCGAGGTCTTTACCCATGGCTTGCGGGTGAGGCCCTTCTCCAGCGCGTTGCGGGCCAGCAGGCCGGCGGCCAGCATGACGGACGGGTTGGAGGTGTTGGTGCACGATGTGATGGCCGCGATGACGACCGAGCCGTCATGGATGTGGAAATCCGTGCCTTCGACCGAGTGCATGGAGACGCCATAGGCTTCCGGATCGGTATAGACATTGGTCGCGCCCTCATCGAGGAAGCGGGCCTCGCCCTTCGTGTCCGGCGTGGTGTCAGGATCCTTGGCGCCGCCGCGGATCTCGTTCAGCGCGTCGCGGAAAGCGGTGTCGGCTTCGGTGAGAAGGACACGGTCCTGCGGGCGTTTCGGGCCGGCAAGCGATGGCACGACGCTGCTGAGGTCAAGCTCCAGACTGGACGTGTAGATCGGGTCTTTCTGTTCCGGGCGCCAGTAGCCCTGTGCCTTGGCATAGGCCTCGACCAGCTTGACGCGCTCCGGGTCACGGCCGGTGTCGGAGAGGTACTGGATCGTTTCCTCATCGACCGGGAAGAAGCCGCAAGTGGCGCCATATTCCGGCGCCATGTTGGAGATCGTCGCTTCGTCCTCGAGCGTCAGGTTCGCAAGGCCCTCACCATAGAATTCGACGAACTTGCCGACCACGCCATGCTTGCGCAGCATCTGGGTGACGGTCAGCACGAGGTCGGTCGCGGTTGCGCCTTCTGCGAGCTTGCCGGTCAGCTTGAAGCCGACGACTTCCGGGATCAGCATGGAGACCGGCTGGCCGAGCATGGCCGCTTCGGCCTCGATGCCGCCAACGCCCCAGCCGAGGACCGACAGGCCGTTGATCATCGTGGTGTGGGAGTCGGTGCCGACGCAGGTGTCGAAATAGGCGATGGTCTCGCCGTCTTCTTCCTTGGTCCAGACCGACTGGCCAAGATATTCGAGATTCACCTGGTGACAGATACCGGTGCCCGGCGGGACAACGCGGAAATTGCGGAAGGCCTTGGAGCCCCAGCGCAGGAACTCATAACGCTCCTGGTTGCGCTCATACTCGACCTTCACATTCTTCTCGAAGCTTTCCGGTCCGCCGAAGAAGTCGACCATGACGGAGTGGTCGATGACGAGGTCGACTGGGACCAGCGGATTGATGGCTTCTGCATCGGCGCCGAGCTTTTCGGCGGCATCGCGCATGGCGGCAAGGTCAACAACGGCCGGCACACCGGTGAAGTCCTGCATCAGGACGCGGGCCGGGCGGTAGGCGATCTCGTGGCTGATGTCGCCCTTCTTGTCGAGCCATTCCTTGAAGGCCAGAATGTCGGCCTTGGTGACCGTCTTGCCGTCTTCATTGCGCAGCATGTTTTCCAGCAGCACCTTGAGCGAGGCGGGCAGGCGTGACACATCGCCCAGACCGTTTTCGGCTGCGGCCGAAAGCGAGAAATAGACGTATGACTTGCCGTCGACGTCGAGCGTGCGGCGTGAATGGAAACTGTCGAGGGATGGCATCGTGGGAGTGACCTCTTCTTGCATGTGTCCGGTGGGCGCGCGCCGGTGCGCTGCGCGTGTTTGCCTGTCTCATATAGTCGATGCGCGGCATACGCAATTGCAGCAGGATGAGACATCTTGGAAGAGAACGCAGCCATGAGCCGAGAGTTTCTGATCAAGGCGACAGGACTTGGCGCCATCAAGGGCGAACGCATCCTCTTTTCCGACCTTTCGCTGGAGCTGGGTCGGGGGGAGGCGATCGTCCTGCGCGGGATAAACGGCGCCGGCAAATCGACCCTGCTTCGCATGCTCGGCGGTCTCTCGCGCCCCGATGCGGGCACGGTGGAGCGGACCGTCCGCCACCACTGGATCGGCCACCGCAACGGGCTGAAGCCGCATGAAACGCCGCGCGCCCACCTTACCCATTGGGGCCGGGTCTGGGGCAGCAGCGCAGAGCCGCTGGCGGTCGCCCGGAAAATGGGCGTGGAGCGTCCATTCGAGGTCGCGGGCCAGCTTCTGTCTGCCGGACAGAAGCGTCGCACCGCCATCGGGCGGCTTCTTCTGGCGGAGCGCCCGGTCTGGTTGCTCGATGAGCCTTTTTCGGCGCTGGACCGGGAGGGCCGCGACCTTGTGACCGGCCTGATCGACGCGCACAGGGCCAGTGGCGGCGGAGTGATCGCGGCCCTTCATGGCGAAGCGCCATTCGAAGCGAGCCGGGAGGTGCAGCTGTGAGAACGCCGTCTCCCTTGCGCGCAGCCTTTCGTCAGGCGCTCGGTGAAGCCTGGGCCGGTGGGGCAGGCGTGCTGCTCCCCATTGGCTTCTTTGCTGGCGCCGCGATGCTGGTGCCCTTCACCGTGGGCAGTGAGGCGAGTCAGCTGTCTTCCATCGGTACTGGCATTCTCTGGGTCGCGCTGGCTCTGGCTTCGCTCGTCTCCATGGAGCGGGTCTTTCAGGCAGATCTCGAAGACGGCGCGCTGGAACTCTGGGCGCAGGAGGAGACACCGCTCTTTCTGGTCGCTGCCGCCAAGATCCTCGCCCACTGGATCATTTCCGGTCTGCCGCTTGTGCTTCTGACCCCGCCCATCGGGATCGCACTTCAGGTCGATCCGGGCGCGCTCATTCCAGCCATGCTGGCCTATGGTCTTGGCGGGCTCGCTTTTTTTCTCTGGGGCGGCGTGGCAGGGGCGCTTGCGGCAAGTGTTGCCCGGGGCGGTCTGCTTATCGCCTTGCTGGCCTTGCCGCTTTTCGTGCCGACCGCTATCTTTGGCGCGCTGGCCACCGTTGAAGGGCCGGGCGGGCCGAGCCTTCTCTTCCTTGCCGCCGCCACGCTGTTCGCGCTCGCTGTTGCGCCTTTCGCCGCATCTGCGGCGCTGCGCTTGGCGGTGGATTGAGACACCTTTATCAGGGGAAGCCATGATCAGGGCATTTGCCAATCCACACCGTTTCATGGCGCTGTCGCGCTGGCTGGCGCCAGCCTGTCTCGGCGTGGGCGCACTACTCATTGTCTGGAGCGCCTGGCAGGGGCTGTGGATCGTGCCGCAGGATGACTATCAGGGCGGCGATATCATGCGCGCCATGTTCATCCACGTCCCGTCTGCCTGGCTCGCCATGGCGAGCTATATGGGCCTTGCCGTGACCAGCCTCGTCTGGTTCGTCTGGCGCCATGAGCTTGCTGATATGGCGGCCAAGTCCATCGCCCCGCTGGGCGCTGCCTATACCGCGATGTGCCTTGCGACGGGCTCGATCTGGGGCAAGCCGACCTGGGGCACATGGTGGCTCTGGGACGATGCGCGGATGATGTCGGTGCTGGTGATGTTCTTTCTCTTCCTAGGCTATATGGCGCTGCGTGCGGCGATGGAGACGCGCCAGAAGGCCGCGCGCGCGGGCGCTATCCTCGCCATGGTCGGCGCGGTAAATGTGCCGCTGATCAAGTTCTCGGTCGATATCTGGTCGTCCATCCATCAGGATGCGAGCGTGCTGCGTCTCGACGGGCCCGCCATGCCGCCGGTCTATCTCACCCCGCTTCTGATCGGCGGGCTTGGCCACATGGTCTTCTTTGCAGGCCTCACCATGATGCTGGTGCGCGCCGAGGTCTGGCGCCGGCGGGCAGACGTGTTGATCGCACGCAAGCTGGCGGGGGCCTGAGACGATGCTGCCGGTCTTTGAACAGAATGCCGCTTTCATCTGGGCCATCTATGCCATCGGCCTCATCGTGCCGGTGGGACTGGTCATCTACAGCCTGATGCGGGCGGGCCATGCCAAGAAGCGGCTGGAGCGCCTGCAGGGCGAACGCGACGCCGCGCGAGGTCAGTCATGAAGCTCTGGCAGGCTGCCCTCCCGCTCGCCTTGCTTGGCGGGCTTGGCATTCTCGGTGCGTATCAATTGATGCAGCCGGAAGAGGAAATCTTCGTCGCGAAGGCTGAGCGGGACGCGCCGGCGCGGGCCTTCCCGCTGCTCGATGCGCCGGATCAGGAGATTTCATTCGCCCCGCCGCCCGGTGACAAGCCCGTCATGGTCAACCTGTTTGCGAGCTGGTGCGCGCCCTGCCGGGCCGAGCATGGCGACATCACGGCGCTGGCGGCTGAGTTTCCGGGACAGGTCTATGGCCTTGCCTACAAGGACGCGCCCGAAGCGACGCGCGGCTTTCTGCAAGAGCTGGGCAATCCGTTCGAGAAGATCGGGACAGACCGGTCGGGTCAAGGCGGTCTGGATTTCGGGCTTACCGGCGTGCCGGAGACATTCGTGATCAACCCGGAAGGCAAGATCATCCTGCATGTTCGCGGCGTGCTGGATGAAGAGCGCCGCGAACAGGTCGCCGCCGCTCTGGCCGGCTAGGTCCGCTTATTTCTTCTTTTTCTTTTTCTTCTTCTTGTCGGACTTTTTCGAGCCCTTTTCGGCCTTGGCCTTCTTGGACTTTTTCGGCTTGGCTTTCTTGTCCTTGTCCGCGATGTCCTCCGCCTCGTCCGTCATCTCCTCCTCGACATCCGGCTCTTCCTCCGGGGCGCCGATAGCGCTCAGCGAGATGATGAAGCCAGTCCGGCGATTGGCACGCACGGCCGAGAGCAATTCCTTGTCGGCCGCCTCGACCCCCGGTAGCGCGGCTTCATAGACGTCGCGGCCCTTGGGCTTGAGGGAGACAGCCTTTGCGCGGGCATCTTCCTGCGAGGTGACGCGCTCGATATAGCCTGCGGTTTCCATGCGGCGGACCATTTCGGCGAGTGTGGAACGGTCTATGCCGGTGCGGTCAACAAGGCTCGCCTGGCTTTGTCCCTCTTCCGCGGCAAGGGCCGCAAGCACCGCAAACTGGCGGATGGTCAGCCCTTGGGCTGAGAGCGTTTCGGAAGAAAGATTGACAGCGGCCTGCTGGGCGCGGTGCAGAAGATGGCTCGGGGAGGAGGAGAGGTCGAAACCCTGCTTGTCTTGCTCGTCTGCCATCGTGTCCTATCCTTGCTCATCTGCCTTCCTGATCAGAAGGCTAGCCAGTATCTGGAAACAAACCGTGTGCGGATCAATGAAATTTCCCAATAACGCCATACAATAACAGGTTCATGACACAGACGATTTCAGAAAACTTCGAGCTTGCCGTACCTGACGGCGACGACCGTGAACGCAGGGTCTGCGGCACCTGCGGCTTTGTCGACTATCGCAACCCGCGCATCGTGGCCGGGTCGGTTGTCACGAGCGGCGACCAGATCCTTCTCTGCAAGCGCGCGATCGAGCCGCGAAAGGGGTTCTGGACCCTGCCGGCCGGCTATATGGAGCTTGGCGAGACAGTCGAGGAAGCTGCCCAGCGCGAAGCACACGAGGAAGCCTGCGCCGATATCGAGATTGACCGCATGCTGGCGACCTATTCGATCCCGCGCATCGGCCAGGTCCAGATCATGTTCCGGGCGCGGCTGGTTTCCGGCTTCAGGGCGGGGCCCGAAAGCCTCGACGTCCAGCTTTTTGACTGGAAGGATATTCCCTGGTCGGAGCTGGCCTTCCCGACCGTTGTCTGGGCGCTGACCCATTATGCAGAGACGCGCCACAGATCGGACTTTGTCGCCTATGGAAATCCGGACGGCACCGACAAGGTTACGCGCTAGCCTTGCCTTCGGCGGGGCGTTCCGCCTCATCGCTGTCGCGAAGATGTTTCATCGTATAGGGCACGTTCGCGGCGCCGAAGGCGATGGTGATGACCCATGTGCCGAGCTTCCACCAGGTTGCCCAGGCATCCTCGAAATTATGCGCGCCAAAGGTGATGCCGAGGAAGTCGTACTGGCCGGCCGGGGCCCAGAGAATGCCCGCGATATAGAGCGGATCCTCCAGCGGCGGCACGAAATAGCGCCAGATGAACTCATTCGCCGCGGCCATGACGACGAAATAGCCGCCCCAGCGTATGGCAAGCTGGGTCCAGGCATGGTCAGGCAGGTCGAAGACCGACTTGAACATCACCTTCCAGATATTGGTACCGAAGGCCAGAGAGCCGAAAATGAAGGCCGCCAGAACCAGCTGCTGGATGGTCGGCTTGGCATAGATGAAGCCCTTGTCCTGCAGGACGATGCCGATAATGCCGAAGGCGCCTACGATCCCGGCGCTGAGCAGGGTGAAGAGCGGGACACGCCCGCCTGAGAAAAGGCGGTAACAGATGAAGCCCACCGTCATGATGATCAGTACGCCGGTCGCCCAGTAGAGGGCGGTCTCGGGGTTCACCGCCAGCTCCAGCCCGCCAATCGTCGTGCTGATATCGATGTCCGCCAGACGGATCAGATTGTAGACGGCGACGAAGGAAATGACCGGCAGGAGTTCGCCCCAGATCTGGTTCGCCTTGCCGGCTGCCTTGTCGAGGTCGCTTTGTTGTTCACTCATGCTGTCTCTTACGTCTCGTGTGCGCTGTCAGATTTCGAAAGCCTGTCTTGCACGAATGATCTGGCACCGCCAGCGTCGAGGAGTAGCGCAGCGGCTGCATAGACTACAGCGCCTGCCGCCGCCTTGCAGATGAGCTCTGCCCAGCTGCCAAATTCCGGAATGAAGGCGGTCGCAGGCCACATGGCGAGCGCGGCGAGACCGATCTTGAGGGCAGGCCAGACGGGGAAAGGAAACGCGATGTAGCGCCGGCCGCGCAGGGCGATGATCAGAATGCCAAGCGCATAGCTTACAATTGTGGCGATGACCGCGCCAATAATGCCGAGCGAGGGAATAAGGAGCAGGTTGGCGGCGATATTTACCCCGGCCGGGATGAGCATCAGGATGGCCTGTTCCCCGGTCTTCTGGGCAAGCTGGAAGACCTCTGAATAATAGTGCATCAAGAGCCCGTTCATCAGGCCGGCAAAGGCGATCCAGGGGATGATCCGGGTGGCGCCTTCGCGCACATCCTCACCGATCAGCGCTTCGGCGAGCGGTTCTGCGACAAGGGCAAGACCCGTCACGGCCGGAACGCCGATGAAGAGAATGGTCGAGACAAGGCTGCGCGCCTGCGCGCTCGCGGCCTCCGGGCCGTCTTCCTCAAAGGCGGCGAGGACAAGCGGCGCGCCCGCCATGGCGGCCCAGGCGCAGAGGAGAAGGATTGTCTTGTCGGCCACGCCATAACCGGCGGCATAGGCCCCCACCGCCGCCTCGCCAAGAAACAGCGAGATCAGAAAGCGGTCGGCGACCGAGAGCAGGATGTCGAGAGAGAGCGCGGCGGCGATGGGCAGGCCATAGGCGTAATAGGCGCGGATGCGCTCTGGAGACGCGGTTCCTCCTCTGGCCGCGCGCATCAGCCAGCTGAGCTGCGGAATGGCGACGATAAGAGCGGCGAGCGTCAGACCGGCAAAGGGGGCGGCGGCACCAAGACCGGTCAGCCAGGCGATCACGGCGCCGAGGCCAAAGCCTGCCAGAAGCCTGAAGGAAAAGACCAGCACATAGCGCGGTACCTGCTGGCTGGCGCGGTGGGCCTCAAGCGTCGCCTGTATCAGTGTGTTCAGCGGCAGGAGCACAGCGACCCAGGGCAGGATGCCGAGATAGCTGGGCAGCTGGGAGACAGCGAGCGCCAGGATGATCATCGCGACTGCGGCCAGTACAAGCGAGCGCAGCAGGACAGCCTGCACGGTGGCGAAATGGTCGCTGAGTGCCTGTTGGCCCCGCGTGCGGGCCTGGCCGGTATAGCGGTAGGCGGCAGCCTCGCCCGGCGAAAGGGTGAGCGTATGGATGAGCGCCATGACCGACAGCATCAGCGCGTAGCGGCCATATTCTTCAGCGCCCAGAAGCCGGGTGAACACATAGACGGCCCCGAAGGAGGCAAGCGCGCTCGCAATATTGGCGGGCAGATAGCCGGCAAGGTGGCGGGTCAGTTTCATCGCGCCTCGCCTAGCAGCAAGGTGCGAAGACAGGATTAAAAATTGACCTCGAGCAGAAGCAGGCCGCCGGCCAGGATAAGGGCGGCGAGGACGCGCCGGGCGCCGAACCCCTCTTTCAGGAAAAGCGCGCCCAGTATGGCCCCAAAGACGACAGAGGTTTCACGCAGCGCGGTCACTGTCGCCGCTTCGGTCATCGAGAAGGCGAGCAACGCTGCGCCATAGGAGATCACCGACGAGACACCGCCGACAATGCCGCCTGTGAGCTGCGGCCTCAATCGCCGGAAGAGCTGGCCGCGCCGCGTCCAGACCGCAACCGCTGTGGTACCGAGCCAGTCGAGCAGGAAGAGCCACACTATGAAGCTGAAGCGGTTCTCGGCAAGGCGCACACCATAGGCGTCCGTCACAGAATAAAGGCCGATGCCGACAGCGGTGAGACCGGCCCAGAAGAGCGCCGTCTGATCGAGGGTTTTCTGCTCAAGACTGCGTCCGGTGGGCAGGGCGAAGATGACAAGGGCGAGCGTCGCCAGGCCAAGACCGGCCCAGCCGAGAAGGCCCGGCATTTCATCCAGAACAAAGACCGCGATGATGGCTGTCATGAGCGGTGCGAGCCCGCGCATCACCGGAAAGACGAGGGAGAGATCACCCCGGTGAAGGGCCCGGATCATGAAGAACTGGTAGACCCAGTGCGCAGTGATGGCAGCAGCAATGGCTGGCCAGAGCGCGGCTTCTGGAAAGGGCACGAAGAAAGCGAACGGCAGGACACATAGCGCCGAGGTGATCGACAGGACCATGCGCGCGCTCAGCACATCGCCGCCGCGCTTCACCGCGAAATTGGCGAGGGCGACCGTAACCGCCGAGAGAAGGCAGAGAAGAAGGGGGGCGAGACTTGCGGGCATGGTGAGCAAGCCTGTCATCGCGCGCCGCGTCCAAAGTCAAGCGGCGTGGCGTAGCCGGTATCAGGCGAAAGAGGTGCACAAGGACCGCAGACGCCGTCTCGGCGCTCGTGTCCCGTCGACCTAGTAACTAGGTGGGTGCCGGTTAGGATAGGCCACGGCCAGTCCCAGCGCCAGCTCCCTTGACGGAACGTAAGGTCGGCGGACAGCTGGCTTCCTCGAACGCCGCAGCCCTTGTGCGTCTCCATCAGATAATGTGCCGGAGGGGGTTTGAACAGGGGCAATGCATGCGCGCACGCCAGAGACGCTCCATGACCCGTATGTCATGAAAAATCATTATATTACAAAGCGTATATCTGAGGGGTGCACGGGTTGAAGCCCTGCTCCCGATCTGTTTGGGTCACGGTCGGACCAAGAAGAAAGGAGGCCAATCATGGCTCTCAAGACGTTCCGGACCACAGCGACCGCCGCCATTGCCGCGGCAACTCTCTTTGCAGGCGGCGCAGCCGTCGCGCAGCAATCGGTGCCGCAGGAGGCGCAGCCACAGCAGGCCCAGCCGCAGATCGAGCCGGTGACCGATGCAGAAATAAGCCAGTTCGTGGCCGCCAATGAAGCGGTCAGCGAAATCGCCGCAGAAGTCACCCCGCAGCTGAAGGCGGCCAGTGACGAGGCCGCGGCCAAGGAGCTCCAGGCCGATGCCCAGGAGCAGATGATTGCCGCCATCAATGAAGAAGGCCTGTCGGCCGATCGCTTCACACAGATTGCACAGATGGCCCAGATGGACGCAGAGCTTGCAACCAAGCTTCGCGCCGAAATGAACAGCTAGGGCAGAAAGCCCCAGCCAGTTTCAGCACTTGTAAAGCCCCGCCTTCCCCTCGGCGGGGCTTTCTTTTTGTCCAATCCCCGGACTTCACAGACTATATTGAGATATCGCTTGTCATGACGCAGCGCCGGTGGGAGTCTTTGGACCATCTCCATTGGCAGTGAGGAATTGAAGATGAGATATCTGCTGATCGCCAGCCTGCTTGTTCTGTCGGCCTGTGGCGGCAAGGATGGCGAGCCGCCCGAAGCGCCGGATGCGGGGGAAAGTGCAGGCGCAGAGACGGGAAATGAAGTGCCGCCAGAGCAGCAAAAGCTGCCGGAAATCGTCTCCCCGCTGGCGGATGCAGAGCCGCTGACGCCCGGCACCTATTGCTATTTCCGCGATGATGAGAACGTCACCGAAGGCCTTGAGGTCAATGTCATGGATGACGGCCGTGTGAGCGGGGATAATTTCGGCACCATCCACCAGGAAGCGGCCGGTTATTATGCCGCCTTCAGCACGACGCTGAGCAATGGATCGCTGGGCGACAGCGCGGCGGTGACGTTCGATACAGAAACGAATGTCGATGGCGACAGCCAGCGCAGCAGCGCGATCTGGTATCTCAGTGAGAGCGGCGCCGTCCCGGACGGGCTGGACATGATGCTGGAGCCCGCGCCCTGTGAGGGGCTGGAAGAGCGCGTTCAGGAGGCCGGCGAGCGCTAGGGTGCAGCCTGCCAGTCAGACAGAAAAAAGCCCCGGCTTTTCAAGGGCCGGGGCTTTGATTTGAGGTGGGCAGACGGCCTCTACTGCAGAAGCTGCGTCACGAGCTGGGTCGCCAGCTGGACCATGACGATGTCGCCGTCCACTTCGGCATAATAATAGCCGTCACGCGGGGCCGAGAGACCATAGCGGTCATAGTCGCGGATCACGCGGTAGTCGTCATAGGTGCGGCCATTATAGCGGATCGCGTCGCGCTGTCCGTCTTCATAGCCTTCGCGGTAGGCGCGCTGCTCGTCGCGGCGGTCATCGAAGCGGTCGCGGTCGCGATAATCGGCACGGTCAGGTGAGCACCAGCCTTTCTTGGCATGGCCCGGCGGGCAATGCGACGGGTCGGCGAAGGCGGGGGCTGCCGTTGCGGCGAAAGCGGTCGCAACAGCGGCGAATGCACTGTTTCGCATAAGGTTTTTCATTGTTCTTCTGGTCCTTTCAATGCGGTCTTACGCATCTGAAACGGACATTCGGGAAAACCGGTTCCGGCAAGGCTCATTAACTTCGGTTAAGCCAGCCTATTTGGCGAAGAGGCGGGACATGTCGGCGAAGGCCTTGATTTCGATGGCGTTGCCGGAGGGGTCGGTAAAGAACATGGTCGCCTGCTCACCCGGCTGCCCCTTGAAGCGGATATAGGGCTCGATCACGAAATCTACTTTGCCTTCAAGGTGTTGGGCGAGCGCTTCCCAGCTCTCCATATCCAGGACAAGGCCGAAATGGCGAACCGGAACCCCCTTGCCGTCCACCTTGTTCGTCGGGCCCCCGCTTCGCGATGGGCCGGGCTCAGGGCTGCTTGTCTGGCCCCCGCCACAAAGCTCTGGCGCGAGGTGCGCGACGATCTGGTGGCCATGGAAGTCGAAATCGACCCAGTCCGGGCTGGAGCGGCCTTCCGGGCAGCCCAGAAGCTCTCCGTAAAAGCTGCGTGCGGCGGAAAGGTCGTGAACGGGGAAGGCAAGATGAAAGGGGGGCATGGGGGCGAACGTCGCTTGGAAGCTGGCCCCCGTCAATCTCGATTTTCCGGTCGGACAGTGCCGCGGAAACTCGCCCGTTTCGACGGTGCACCCATGGTGCATGGACGGTGTTTCTGGGCGGTGTTTTCGCGGTGCTGCGAAAAATCTGGTGGATCTCCACAGAAAATCAGGCTGGCCCAGCCCGCAATCGGGAGTGGGGGAGGTCAGCCCGTTCGGCGTTTGGAGATTGCATCTCTGACCAGGCCAATGATGTGGTCTGCGCTCATCGCTGTCTTAGCCGGAACTCGCAGGACCTGCCAACCGGCCGTGCGGAGTTTGGCGTCGCGCTCGGCATCGTTCTGGCGGACCGCTTCAAGGTCATGAATCGCGCCATCGATCTCGATCACCAGCCTTAGAGACCGGATCGCGAAATCCACCGTCAGCCCTTCAATCGCGACTTGCCGTCTTACGGCGTAGCCCTCTGCACGCAGCTGACGAAGCGTCTCCCATGCTTTCTGTTCTGGCGTGTTGGCTTGCTGGCGCAAGCTGCGGGCCCGGCGCGCTGAGGGGTATTCGCTCATGTCGTGACTATCGTTTCGGTTGAGACATGGCGCAAGCGGTTCGTCTATCGCCCCCTTCTCCCGGCAGCGGGAGAAGGTGCGGAGGGAGAAGCATCGCACTGCGATGCGCCGGAGCACGGGATGAGGGCTGCTGAGGAGTGAGTTTTGATGCTGAGCTCGAGTTAGTCCGAGACGTGGGAGCCCTCACCCCTGACCCCTCTCCCGCATCCGGGAGGGGGTATAGTGATGTCGCTCCAAAATACGTCTGGATGCCTTGCCTATTTAGTCAGCAAACTCGGATTCCCGCTAAAAGAGTACGAAACATGCTGAGCCGCTTTGAAGTGATGAAGCTTAAAACAGAGCAAGAGCTTCCAGCTAATTTCAACACTATTAGCTGGGGCTGCCTCGGACAGCGAGTTCCACAATTTCGGAGTGATCAAACGCGATATCCGGCAACTCACTTAGAGGATGCCATCGGGCATCGATAGCATCATCCATTCCCACGACCTCCTGTTTCTTTCTAAGTCTCGATTGGAAGGCTATTGATACTAAATGTCCTCTCGGATCTCGGCAAGGATTGCTGAATACACCAATCAATTTCAAGCTATCCTGGGCGATATCTAGCGACGTTTCTTCAAACAGCTCTCTGACAGCCGCCGCCTCTGCGGTTTCGCCTACCTCCATAAGCCCGCCCGGCAACGCCCAGTATCCCTCAAAAGGATCCTTTTTTCTTTTAATCAGCAGTAATTCTTCGTTTGCGATTACAACACAATCGACAGTTAAAACTGGGCGTTTGTCTGACATACGCATTATTTCCTGTTTGGTCTTGGCAAACCGCAGCTTCATCGTCTAGCGTTAAGATTGCTTTCTCGGGGAGGGTTTTATGAAGGCGCTTCGTTACCAAATAGACGAACATCCAAAGCTCAGCGTGCTGCCGCTTTTTGGTCTTCAACACGTTCTAACAATGTTAGGCGCGACGGTCGCAGTTCCTTCGATAATAGCAGGCGCTTACGGCCTGAATTCGGCCCAGACGGCCCTACTAATCTCAAACGTTCTAATCGCCATGGGCTTAGCTACGCTCATCCAAACGAGGTTCGGAACTCGCCTACCTATCATTCAAGGGAGTTCTTTCGCTTTCCTACCAGCTTTGCTTTACGTTTCAAGCATCCACTCTGGGGCCGAAGGACTTGCTTATGCGTCAGGCGCCATCATAGTAGGTGCGATACTACAGTCGTTCTTAGGAATATCTAAAGTTGCCGGACTAATTCAGAGAGTGCTGACGCCGGTAGTTATCGGCCCTACGATATTGGTTATTGGCCTATCGCTTTTTAGCGTAGGTGGCAATCAAGCTTCAAGCAATTGGCCTTTGGCCCTCACCACTATTGCCTTAATAATGGTGTTCAGTTTCGGGCTCTCTTTTAGGTCACGCGACTCAGTTCACGTTCGATCATGGACTTCTGTTTTTCCGGTGGTTTTGGCTATCGGTGTTTTGTGGGTAGGTTGTGCGGCTGGTAGTTTGTTCGGCTTAATTCAAGAGTCGAGCGCCGCTTTTGTTAATCTGACTAATGTCGCAAGCAGCAACCCCATAAAGCTGAGTAATTATATTTTCCCTTGGGGGATGCCGCAGTTTGATCTGTCGTTTCTTCTAATTTTTATTATTGCGTACCTCGTCTCGACGGTAGAATCGATTGGTGACTACAACGCTGTGAATGATATAGCCCGTAGAGATCCAGAAGAGCTGGCGCCGGAAACCGTCAATAAAGGTATCATGGCGGAGGGATTTGGATGCTTCTTTGCGGGTCTCATGGGGGCAAACCCTACAACTTCCTACGGAGAAAATATCGGCGTTATCGGCATTACCGGGGTAGCTTCACGAGTGGTCGTGATGGTGGCGGCAGGCCTTCTACTGGTGGCTGGGCTCCTGCCAGTGGTTGGAGCGCTTCTCGCCAGCATTCCTACGCCAGTAATGGGCGGACTTTATTGCGTGCTTTTCGGAATGATCGCGGGAATTGGTTTAAGGTATGCGGTGAAAGCGGACCTCTCTTCGATGCGTAATGTATCTATCATGGGTTTTTCAATTTTTTTCGGCTTTGCAATACCGTCAGTGTTTGCCTCGGCAGAGCTCAAAGCAGCTACTATCGAACTCATGGGATCGGGTTTTGGCGACGTGTTTCTCGGGGTTGTCACCTCCAACATGGCCATCACGGCCTTTAGTGCACTGTTCTGGGACCTTCTTCTTGCGAAAGACTAGGGCAAAGCCTTGTACGATGAGAAAAGGTGATTTCCGGCATGCCAACTTCCGCTGCTAAAAATGATCGGTCCACTGACAACCTCTTCGCACTTGCTTTGGGAGTGGCACAGATATTTTTTTCTATGATGAATGAGTGGCTGGCGACTCAGCTGGGGTACGAAAAGCTGGCTGGCGTGGGCGTTCTCGGCATTGTAGCTTTGGTCGGTTGCTGGATGATCTATCGTGTCGATCGGAAAGACTACAACAGTCTTGCTACGCTAGGTGGCCTTACTGCTGTCGCACTTGCGCTGCTATTCGTCATGGGGCCTCAGTCCGAAGCCCAAGAAGGAGAGTCCCGACCAAGTTCGCTCAAATCCGTGGTTGGTGAAGTCTTCCTCGACAGAAACCGAAACGGATTCAGGGATGGCGCTGACGAGTCGATCCAAGGAGTATCAGTAACGCTTCGAGACCGTTTCGGACTTTCAATCAATCTCGAAAGCGACTCGAGAGGATTTGTGAGCTTCTCTATTCCGTCAGAGCGAAGCAGAATTCAAATCGTAGCTTGCAACGTAGCTCAAAGCCACACACTGAGCCTTAATGAACGGATTTCGCAGCCGCCATCTTCGGGAGGAATCGATATTCCTGCGATTTACAAAATCGACATAGGCATTGAGCACAATAATCTAGATGGCTGTTTGCCGTGACACTACACCGAAGCGTATTAACCCGCGACCGCATTAGCCAGCTGTATCAAGCTCACAGTTTCGCTCAAACTTCACTTTCAAGTTCTGAGAATTTAGAATTTGTCCATAAGTGGAGTGGGCTACGTCGAAATTATGAAAAGAACGAGTTAACCGTCCCTGAGCGGATAAATTTTCTATCTAAACATCCTCTTTCTAGGGAGCAGCTCTTCGTCTCTGTTGGGGGTAGCCGCTCACCAAATGTAGAGAGTTTCTTACAAGCACATCGTATCTGTTCTCAAATTTCTGAGATGGGCTGCATTCTGATTTCAGGAGGCGTGCCTGGAATCGATTTAGCTGCGCACCTGGCAGCTATAGATCGCAAAAGGCATGAGCTTCTAACTATCGCAGTGTTGGCAAACCCAGTCGAGTTCGGCCTATCCGGCCATCAATTTAACTCTCCTACAATTGCGGGGGGAATTGAATCGAGCGGCGCGTACCTCTCGGAGTATGATGAGAGCGTTGAAGTAAATAGCGCGGAGTTTTTGGAGCGGCTTCTTCAGAGAGATCGCATCATTTCAGCGATCAGCAATGTGTTCATTGCGTTTGAATGCTCAGTCGACAGTGCAACTGTCGACACAGCTAGAAGAGCCCGCTTGCAAGGGAAAACAGTATTGGCGGTTAAGCCACCCATAAAGACAGGTAGGAAGGGTGTAGAGCAAATTTTAGAAGAGGGTATCGCTAGCCCTTTTCTATCTCCTAAAGATATAGTGCGTGCTGCTTCAGAAAATCACATTGCCAGCTAGGTAACACAGTGACAGCATTTTTTTCAATGAAGAGCAAAAGTGCGATCGCGCTCGTAGTTTTGGGTGTACTCTTCAACGTCAATGTCGGCACTTTCGCACAGTCTTCTGCGGAGATTGAGAGCACTTTAAATACAGGTTCCGATGCGTCCGACGCTGAATTCCGCGCTTGGGCCCAGCAATTTGAGGCTGGAATAGATTTAACCAACAGTCGGATCAATCCTTCCTCAGTACCAAACTCTGTGAATTCAACGGGTTTGTATGTCACTGATTTGTCTGCCGGACACCTACTTGCGGCCTCAGGAATAAGACGGGGTGATCTGATAGTAGAGATAGGCGGAACAGCCGTTACTAGTGAGTCAGATTTTAAGCGTCAGATTTTTGACGGGGTCAAAGCCGAAAAAAGTGCAATTTTGATCAAAGTAGTCAGAGAAGATCGACGCTTCTACGTAATCGTTGCGTTAAGATAGAAGATTTCTCTCCAAAGCCTACGTGGGAAGGAACTTGGCAACTGCTTCTGATGTTGGATCGGGCTCACCAAATTGGCCTACCTTGTTTGCTTCTTTCCCAACTATCACAATTCGGCGGGCTTTGACGTGAAATCGCTCGGTAAAACCGACGTCCGCACCACCACCATTCGCAAATTTTGATTCTGGCGAAAGATGATAATTGCGCAGAATATCTCGGTAGGTTTGGAGTTCAGCCGCCTCCACGGGCTTCCCAGATATACGATCAAAAGCCAATTTTGCAGCCGCGCTTGGATCATTGGTGAATGACGAAACCGGCGCCGCGCGATAGTACTTCGGCGGTCGCCCGCGACCACGCGCGCTATGAATTCCACACGGAAACTCGAGGTCAATTCGTCGCTTTGCGAAAAGCTGCGTCAGAAAGCCGAACGGCCGGAACTGCTCTCCATAGGCTTTGCTCTTCCCATCTGCGGAATTCCAATGCTTCATCCAGTCGACCAAACGCGGGCTTGTGCCGGAGTAGTGTCCGATGGCTGGTAAGCTAAGGGCCGGATGATAGTCCAAATCGACCCGCTCAGGATGACCAGCCAAAGCTGCATCGACAGTTTTGTACCAAAGATCGTATTGCCACCTGTCTACACCGATCTCTTTCAAAGGCACTGAGGGCGACGGAATGGACAGCGGCGCGTCGTGCTCTGAATACGGTGCTTTGAAGGGTCCTAAACCGTGCGCGGATGCCTTGCGGATGATCGGTTGGCCTGCCTCATCTACATTGAACAGAACGTAGCGCTTTGCAGAAATTGCGAGTGCGTAGAGGGGCTGACGAAGCTCCGGGTTTGAGGGGCTGAAGTTCTGCTTCTCAAGCTGCAATATCGAGCCCGGTTTTCGGTACGGGTTCAATGGCACGAACCAATTTACCACGTTGCGAACACGCTCCTCAAATTCATCCGCATCTATTTCTTCTGGCCGGGACATTGCGAGGCTATCGGTGTCACAAAACACCCAATCTAAACCTTGCGCTTTTGCTTGATGCTCGGCCAATGCAAGCATCAGGCGCGCCGCCGCCGTGATGAAAACTCCCAGAGCCGGATTGTAGAGTTTACCTGGCTCTTCGAGGCATTGCGTTTTGACTAGCTCTTTTTCGCAATCAGGCCTGTACAGCTCCAACGGCTCAGCTTTTGGCGCGTCGTCTCGATTGACTTCAATGGTCACGCCGTAGCTCGTTGCGTTCGCGATGATCTTGATCGCAAGCTCTCCTGGATCGCCAATTGATTTTGCGTGGTCCCTCAAGTCGATGAGCCGGACAAACGCGTCATCATTTTCTGGATCAACTCTGTAGTTGGGATTACCAAACAGCTCGATCGCTTTAAGGCCGCCTTGTATGGGTCCTGGCTTGAACGCAATGGCGTCGAGCACCTTGGGCGTTTTGCCCGAAAGGAACTTAGCTGAGAGGCAGTCAGCGAGCGTCACCCAAAGGTCGCCTGGATAGCTGAGGTAGTTCAGACCGATCGTGTAGCTCTTGCCGTTATACTTCGCCCTAGTGGGAAACAGGTCTTTGTCGGGTCGAACCCGAACGAGCATCGGAAACTGTTTCCACGCCTCTTCAGACTGAAACGAACCTGGCTTCGCATTTTCGAGAATCTTTTTGGCTTGGTCGGTCGCGTGCGACCATTCGAAACAATCGGCGATCATAAATCGCCAAAGGCCCATTAATGCGTTGCTTGTTGGGTACATCGACTTGAAGTCACAATAAGCGACTTCGCGGACCCGGCGCCGATCTCGAACTTCGGCACGTCCGCCAAAGTAGGCCCCCATCAACAAACCGAATATCTCTTCTGGCATGTCTGGCCGACATTCCAAAAGCGGCTTGATGCCCATCTCCGCCAGATAAGCTTTTCCCAAGCTAGCCTCGCTGAACAGCTTGTTCGGAGGCGCTGCTAATCCGTGCCTTGCGTAATCGGCAGCTAAAATTTCGTAGCACTCCCAGGTTGTTTGAACGTCTGCGACAGCGTACTCGATCAGCTTTCGATCGACCGGCCGGCCTAGGTCTCCGCGGTCATGTTTCTGTGTGGCAGTCCCCAAATCGGCGGCCAAGTCGCGCAAATTGTAGGCGCGGCTTCTGAGGGTTTTTGCGAATGTTCGGACATCGCAAAAGTGGCCTCTATGGGGATCAACTGGAATCCCCCGCTTCCGCATCCCGCGCGAGCGATCTTGGCCATCCGGTTTTGGAAAATTGATACGTGCTGACGTGGTGCTGAGATGCTTTA
The DNA here is from genome assembly GCA_002733705.1 of Henriciella sp. Classification (GTDB taxonomy): domain Bacteria; phylum Pseudomonadota; class Alphaproteobacteria; order Caulobacterales; family Hyphomonadaceae; genus Henriciella. Next base: position 51,848 of record NVWP01000005.1, read on the forward strand.
TCCGAAGCTTTGGCGCAGTTTTGTCGCGCGAGAGATCGAATGTGAAGCCCCCACGCATATCGCGTCTTGCCGAAGAGTGGCCAATTGCGACGCGCGAAATGTCGAATGGCAGATTGAAGCCAATAACCATCGCTCTGCGATCATAGGCGTATCGCAGAAATACCCGGTCATTGAAGAATGCCCGATCAATGAACTGAAGCCCCGCCGATTGCGCGTATTCCTTCAGAAGCTGGTGCTCTTCATCGGTGAGATTGCATGGCTCGTAGAAGATGCCTGCTTCAACACATTCGCCGTCGCGCCGGATTTGATAGACGCCAAAGCGCAGCGCATGAATTGCGTCAGCGGTCGTCTCGCAATCGAAAATAAGCTTCCATTTGAAGTTCTTGCGATGGCGAGCTTTCCCGTACTTACTAAGATGAGGCTTGCCTGGCTTCTGCGTGTAAGCGCGCAGCGCAATATCTAGCTCTTTCTCAATCATGTTATGGGCTCCGCATGTTCGCGGCCAAGATTGATGAGATAGGCCCCATAATCTCGCAGGCGTTCGAGTAGCAGCTCGAACAGATCAGCGAGGCCCATCAGAAATCGCCCAATGATCTCTAACTGCGAAACTGCGTCCGCGGCGGGGTCGAGATGATCGTATTGCGCGTCACTCAGTTTTCTGTGGCAATTGCGACAGACTATTGCGACGTCTTCAGCGTAGTCTTTGCCCGCCAAATGATGCAGCTCTAAGCATCGCCAATCGCTCTCTTCGCAGCAGATGCAGATTGGCTCGTCAGTTCCAAAACGGTGAAGCGCTCGCTCTTCACGAGCTTCCTTGTCGAGAGGCATGATAGGCTCCTTTTATGAGGGGTGGATTTGATAAGTGTCTTCGAATGAGGGCTCGTCGCGCGCCGACAGCCGCAAAAGCTCATTCATGTTGGTTTCGAACGGAAAATGCCGGCCGTTCTCATCGGTCACGCCTTTCCCGCGAAAGGGTGCGAGCAACTCCACATTGGCTGGAGGCTGCATGGCTCTCTGAGCCGCCTCATAAAAAGCCCCGGCCTTCGCCGCTTCATTGTAGTTAGTAACGGTTATCTCGTGAAATTCGCCGTCCGACAGGACAAGCACATCACGCCGGCGCTCATCAGAAAACGTCCAGGAGCCGCCTTCGTACTCCGCGCCCACATAGGTTTTGATGAAACGGGAAAGCCGGTTTGGGGCTACGCCGCTGCGTTGAGCGGCCGCCGTCATAGCGAGCCCCTGCTTTCGCATCGACCGTATGGCGGCTTCGATCTTTGGATCGATTTCAGCGGGCTTCGGGCTAAGACTGGCTTCACCAGCGCGCGGATGTCCACGAGCTTGAGCGACGCTCAAGCCTCGCTGGCGGCCAAGTTCCAAACGCCTTCTATACTCTGCCTTATAATCACGTTTGCGCGCCAACGCTTGCTCCACTGCATCGCCGGAAAATAGGCGTTACAAGCAAGCTAGACGCTCAAATAACTGATTTCATTGTGGTTATTCTGCCCGAACTGAAGGCATTTGAGTTTATGCAGTTTACGCAGATGCCGCCTATTCGCGGGCTAACTCGCCGATCCACCGGATTAGAGAAGTATCTTTAAGCCCGGCCATATCATGCTCAAAGCGGGCAGATTCACCTTCTAGACGCGCCCTAATCTCTTCGGCCTGGGCTCGCCGATTGGGGAGGCCTTTGAATTCAGGCTCACCTAGAGCAACACGAATTTCTTTCTTTGCTCTTTCTTTCTGGTTGGGCCGGCCGCCTGCACGTTTTGGCGGAGCCGGAACCTTCACGGCTGAGGTTTGAAGCACATCGCTTTCGATTGTAATTTGAATATACTCTTCGGAGCCGTCTTGCGCGCGATCCTCTTCGGGGAACGGGTGCGCAGATAGCCAAAACCGTCTAGGAATTTCGACAGGTCCTCGTGATGGGTTTGCACCCGTTCGGATGCCAAGAGCAGATGTTCTGCCGGCAGCGAGAGACTGTTTAAGCCGCGTCAGTGAGCGTTGGCGGGCGCGTTGGTAAATAGCCTGATCGACAGCAGGTGTTGAGCTTGGATGAGCGGTGGTGCTTTCCCAGTGCTTGCGGTCTTTTTCTGCCTGTTCGTCAGCCTCGATCAGTGCCGAAAATACATCGCTAAGAGGGCGTCCTGACTGCCAATTTTGGCTTGGTTCTGGCATAATAAAGTCGGTCGATTGTACGTCGAATGAGGGCTCCAAATTGTTAGATAGCACGACAGCATCGCCAGAAAGTTACTCAGACGACGAGTGGTTTATCCGGTCTGATTATTGGTCGAAGAAATCGGCCGCAATGAAGACGGTGCGAAAACGGCGCGAGCGTCAGAAAGACCCGCTCATTCTTGTCGGTTACGGCCTATCGATGAGCGTGCCGAAGGGCCGTCTAATCATTCAAGACGGCACGACGCACTTTCCAAGCGAGCCCGCTCAGCACGTCTATTTCAAAGGCAGCCTCGACCTACCGCCGCGTATTGTTATCATTGATGGCGCAGGTTCGATCACGCTGGACGCAATCGATTGGCTTGCGGATCAAAGCATCCAGCTCATCCGCATCAAATATGATGGGTCGAACACGACGGTGATGAGCCCAACCGGCTACGCTGCCGATCCGGAGAAAGTAGCTTGGCAACTGAGAGCTCGCGAAAGTGAAACCCTGAAAGTCGAATTCGCTTCACCGCTGACAGTTCAAAAGCTGGAAGCCGCACGCGTCACGCTACAGGATTTTCTGCCTGCTTCAGCATCACGAAATCGAGCGATTGAAACCATTTCAGCCTGTCTCGATTTCATTCGGGGCGGACAAGCTGACACCGTGCAGAAGCTTCGCGGGCAGGAAGGCAAAGCGGCTTACTGGTATTGGCGAGCCTGGCAGCATCTCGACATCAAATGGACAGCCGCCAAACGCTATCCCATTCCCGATGAGTGGCGGACCTTTACCGCTCGATCGTCGCTCAACTCATCGAAGAAAGAGCCAAACCGGAATGCTTCGCACCCTGTCAACGCGATGCTGAACTACGCTTACACGGCCCTGCTCACTCAAACAAAGATCAAGGCAATTGCGGATGGCTATGATCCGATGATTGGCGTGATGCATGATCAACGCGAAAAGCACAAAGACAATACACCGTCATTCGCTTTGGATTTGATGGAACCGATGCGGCCCGTGGTCGATCGTGTAGTGTTGAAGCTGATCGCTGAAGAAACGTTTTCGGGGGCCGATTTTGATTTGCAGAGTGATGGAGTGGTGAGGCTTAATCCGGAATTCATTAGAGTATTGAGCTAAGAATGAATGGGTTTAATTGATAACCCAAAATTGAGTGAATCGCCATATGGTGATCTTTTCCAGCATCGTACAAATTCCTTGGTTACAACCATATGCCTCGAAAGCGTTCAAAACGCCCTAGCGATCTCGTAAGAACAAAGAACCGAATTAGAGGAGCTGAGGCAAAATTACGGGCGCTCACGAGCGCGCGCTCATCGGTGCCGCCCGATATTCTCTTCCCACTATCTCAATGGAGTTCAGGTTGGCTCTCTGCTCTTGGGATTGTGGCGTCGATGAAGCCGACCAGCGGCGCAAACCTCGCCAGCTCCCCAATTCTAGAGCCGATCAAGCTAGACGCGGAACTAAACTGGGTCTCCGGCCGAATACTAAAGTCAGCTTCCTTGGTTCGCCGACACGTTGAGTTGTTGCAGGAGTTGGATGCGCTTCTGCTGCACGACAAGGGAAAGGAAGCTGAGCAGCTTGCAAGGGCCGCAGCAAATGAAGTTGGCATGTCGATGACTTGGATCGCAATCGCCATCGGCGTCATTCAATTGGTCTCCGGGATGGAAGCGCAAAAGGTTTATGTGCGGGAGCTGCGGGAATCTGGAGCCTCTCGCATGTTACAATTCTTTTCTCATTGGTGGAGTGTGCGCGCGGAAGACAATACCAGCACAGGTCATTTTATAACCGAGATTATGAGGCGTATCGGTCAATGGGAAACGACGCCGAAAGACGAAGCGCAGATCCTTTACTATTTATTTAATGAGGTTCCAGGCGCCGGCGAGGAGCAAAACTTGCTTGCTGTAGCAGCATCAAGTTCAGTGATCGATGCATATGAAATGTTAGTCGCGGTAGCGACAAAATCAGCGGCGGAGAGCCGTCCATCCACCAGCTATTTGGTGAGCGTTCTCAGAACAATACAGGGCGAAGTTTCAGACGCCCGCCTCGAGAAGATCAGCTTCCTGATAGATCCGAACGGACCGTTGCCTAGTCTACCCACTGATTTTCAATTCAGACAAGCCGAGCTCGAGCAGACTGTGGTAGATAAAACAACTCCGGGCCCAAATGGGCCTTGCGAGCTGTTCTCTGCGTTTCGGAACAACAGCAATAAGTGCGAAGCGCGTTCGTCATGGTTTGGGGACCTCAACAACGCCGTTAGCACAATTGGCAGCAGCCCCGATTCACACGTGGATGACCTAGAGACATTGAACAAACTCGGATTGATTTTATGCCCGACGTCTTTTGGACGGGTTATTGCAGCTTTAGCCTCATCTAATTCATCCGGGGTCTCACCTTTTTCGCCAGTGGTTGACGCAGTCACCTATGTAAACTCCAGCGATTCAATAATAGAGGCTCACTCATGCTTACCTGCTGAATCTTGGGCCCGGATTGCGGATGAACTTCTAACCAGTCTGCCAAAGAGCTTATTGGGAGCTTATGCCGGAAAACTCGCCACGGGGGCCGACAGCTCAGGGAGTTTGCGTCGGCTCTCGAAGCAAAGCACGGATGAACTGAAACTGCGGCGGGCCTTGAAGAGCGGCGACGTCAAAATCATACACCAGCTTACATCTTCTCTGGAATGCACTTCTCGAATGTCGACATTCTTGCGGTCAAAATCCAACTTGGAGCGTAAACAGTATGAAACGGCACTGCGGGAAGCCGGTTCACTAGTAGTGAAAAACAACTCGTTCATTCATTGGCTGCCGTCGGACGAGTTGCTCAAAAGTGCCTATAGCGAATCTGAGAATTTGTACCCTTCTTTGCTTCAAACCTCGATAATTATGGACGTGTTTGAACGCGAAATCGATTCATCCATTTCTTCGTTTTCTGCATACGCCGCCGAAGACTACGTGTTGGAACATGGTGTCGATAAGCCGTCACAATTGCCGGCTCCAGAACGGCCAGAAGACCAAGAACTTCACATATACTATCTTGATCGGGTGTGTACCGCTGAACGCCTGCGCTTTTTTAGTGCCTTCGATTCTGAGCGGGATTTGGAAACTGAACGCATCGATATCTGTTTGCTATTGGCAAATACGGATGAGACGCAATCCGACAGATACGAGTTGGAAGCCCGTTCTATAGTTACTGGCCGCGTAGTCAAAGAAGGTCTAAAACAGCTGGACGCCAGCAAGATTTCTATTGATGAATTGGCACTGAGGGCGTGGGCCACCAAGAACCTACTTGAGGACTTCGCACGATATCAAGCGTTTTATTCGTCAGGGCTCGTTCCAATTGGGGATGAATATAGGCGCTCGTTGCTCGACGCATTGGAGCAAGGAGCTGTCCCAACTGATCTATTTGATGTCCCGCAAAATGAAGCGATCTCTCTATTTAGAGATATGGTTACGCGCTACGTTCAACAGTGTGCGTTTGACACTGAGCATGGGTTAGATTGCTACCTAAGCCTTCGCATAAGGCACGGAACGATGTCTGGAGAGCTGAGAAGCGCATCTGAGCGAGAAAACGTTGTCACCCGGAGGTCGAAAGAAAGCGGAGCATACCTACCAAACACACACTGGGCAGCAACTTTCTCTCAAATCATTCCTCGCGATGATTGGGAAACGGTAGAAGACCGTCTGTTTGTTTTTTCTGGAAAGTTGGATGAGCTGATAACGACGCTTACCACACAGTTTGTCCAGATTCGCAGGCCAGAGAAGCCAGAGGGATTATTCGAAATTTCGGTATCTCCTTTGCAGATCTATTCGTTGGTCGTCGACACTAATGACCAAACAAAATTCGAGGACTTTCTTTTCAGCCTCAATGAGCTGTTTTGGGCGAGCATCCAAACAAATCTCGTAAAGGTGAGAGACTACGTGGATGTTGCTTACAGAGAGCAAATACTCGCTTTGTTCGATGGGTTGGAACAGGATCTTCGCTTTGATGCTCGTTTACGTCCTCTAGCAGATGCGGTGCTGCGCGCACGGAATGAAACGAGTCAAGCGATAGACCAAGTTAGAGATTGGTTTGAGCTGCCGGCCGCAACCTCGAACCTGGCGTTCGGATTGGAGGAGATGGTTACTATCTCCACGCAAACCATGCAGCGCTTCCACCCGGATTTTAATCCGTCGATAAGTGTAGAAGCAGAGGGGCTCCCAAAGTTTCAGGGAGCACTGAACCTATTTAGCGACATATTTTTTGTGGCGTTTGAGAATATTTACAAGCATTCCGGTTCACCTACGCCGACGGTCCGAGTCCATTTTCACTATGAGAGTCGCGAGCTTACCATCCGCGTAACGAATAGCTTAAGCGAGAGCCTCAATGTGGAGCAACTCGAGGAAATGGTTGGTGAAGCGCGAGTTAAAGTGCAATCGGATGAATTTTTGAATCTGGTGCGAAGAGAAGGGGGTACAGGTCTGCCGAAATTGGCCAATCTACTCGGAGTTAGATCTGGGCTCGGGAAGCTAGACTTCGGTGTGTCGACGGACGATAGAAAGTTTTGGCTGACAGTTGGATTGCCTGCAACACTGCTGGAGACAAAGGAAGAATTCCATGCTGAGTTCAATATTGCTGGTTGAGGACGATAACCACAAGCGAAACTCAATAATCCAGTTCATGGAAGAAGTGTTTCCAAACACTCACACTAGGGTAGCTGCTTCATTGATGTCGGGCATCAAATCAGTTCGACAGTTTATACCCGATGCCATCTTGTTGGATATGACCTTACCGAACTTTGATACCAAGGACGGCGAGACTGGGGGGGGTATGCACGCTTTTGGAGGTGTAGAGTTTCTAAAACAACTCAAGCGTCGCAAACTCAACGTGCCTACGATTGTCATCACTCAATTCGAAACTTTTGGCCAACCACCAAACCTGAAGGATCTCCCAGAGCTCGACGCCGAGCTACATGAGGCATTTTCCCCCGCGTATCTCGGCGCCGTTTACTATCACGCATCCATTAGCGACTGGACTAATGCTCTTAAAACGCTTCTGGATAAAGTTGATCACGCATGAATATTCTACTGGTAGAAGACGACTCAAAAAAGTTGGCGATAGTTCAAGAAGCGCTGGAGAAGGACATATCGGTTGTCGCTCTGGATATTGATGTAGCTAAACACGCAGTCGAAGCGAAGCGTCTACTCAGGGACAAGACCTACGATTTAGTGATATTGGACGTGGCGCTACCAATGAGAGAAGATGTAGAGCCGCAAGCCGATGGTGGGCTCAGATTACTACGAGAGGTCCTGGGTCGCGCTCACTACAATTCGCCCAAGTATGTGATCGGGCTGACTGCCCTTCCGGACGTATATCAATCGGCGGCCGCCGAGTTCGAGGAAGATCTCTGGTCGCTAGTGTTATTTGACGCTGCGTCATACGAATGGCTTGGAAGGATCGAGCGAAAGATTCTCCACATAGCGTCGCTCAATAAAGCACCGAATGGCGAAGCCGAGTTCGAAACAGATGTGCTGGTCGTGGCTGCACTGCAAGATGAACTTGATCCTCTATTAAGTAACAGCTGGAACTGGCAGTTGCATGATGTTGTCGGTGACGCTGCAATTTATTATGAGGCAAAGCTGGTAGACAGTGGCTCCAAAAGTTTTCGAGTTGTCGCAGCGAGACTGCCAATGATGGGGATGGCTGCCGCAGCTTCTCTGACAATGAAAGCTGGTATTACCTTCAAGCCCAAAACAATCATGATGATTGGGATTTGCGCCGGAGATTCAACCGAATCTCAATTCGGTGATGTGATCGTCGGAAGTCCTGTTTGGGATTACGGTAACGGCAAGCATTTCGATCGATCAAGCGACCGAAAACCTTTTGAGCCCGCAATATATCAAGTAAATATTACGGCGGAAATGCGCGGACTTATCGAAAGGCTCTCTCAGAATCGGGCTCTACTTTCAGGAATTCACGACAGCTTTAGCGGCACCAAACCGCGAGCCGCTCCGAAGATCATCTTCGGCCCGCTTGCATCTGGCGCAGCCGTTGTGGCTGATCGAGATAAATTCAAGCAAATCCAAAGCGAGCAGCATAGAAAGCTCCTCGGAATAGAGATGGAAGCATATGGTGTCATGTTCGCAGCTCAGGAGTTGCCGCACCCTAAACCGCAGACTTTGGTAGCGAAATCGGTTCAAGACTACGCAGATGAAGAGAAGGATGATCGGTTTAGACCGTATGCGTGCTTTACATCGGCGATGGTGGCTGCTGCGGCCATTGATGAATTGCGAAATACGTAGAGCTGCATAATTTTACTCGGACATCGCTATACCCCCTCCCGCATCCGGGAGAGGGGGAGGGCCGATAGAGAGACCGGGACGTGTGTCCGATCTGTTTCAGGCCCTCAAGGCCAAGCGGCTTCGCCGTGCCTACTGCAGCCTTGACCGCCTGAAAAAGATCGACGAGGGCTGCCATTAGGCCTGAACGCTGAAGTTCAAATCTACATTCAGCCTTCGCTAAGCGGATCTTTAAAAGCTCTCTCGACAACACGTCCAAGATGTTGGGCTACATATTCATTTGTCGCGGAATCGAAATGCGTATGCAGCAAGTATAGACCCGGGATGCGATCTGTTGGCGCGGAGTAAGGCGGCACGTGCCCAACTTCCCTACGAGCGAATGGAAATAAGTGGTCAGCCATGGTCTTAATCACAAACGCGTCGAGCACGTCATGTCGTAGATTGTATGTTCCAGTATGTAAGCTCGACGGACGTTCTGGAGAGACGTCAATCGCGGTGCGTTGAATGCGAGAATTCTGGATTTGAAGTCTGCGCAGCAATGCTTGGAAAAACTGAGCATCGCTATCAGCACTTAATTCGATCATTTCGGTAAGTGTGTTTAGTGCATCTTCGGGGATATGTGGAATCCGAATTGGGTTGCGTATGTCGTCAAACTCCCCCGTTCGTGCCATTAGACGGGACAGTTCGAGTAGACAGGAATCCGCGTAACCGTGCAGGTCGCTCAATGCTAATGGAAGGCGAGAAAGCGCGGAATTTAACCGCCGTCGGTTTAACCGTCGGCTTTGAAGCCAAAGAAAAAAGGCGGGAGCGCCGCCGGCGACAAGCGCCAGCAACCCTGCGATCAGAGATTGGTAGTGATAAACAAAGTTATCTGGGCCATTCTGCGGTGCAGCAATATTGATATCAATATTAGCTAGCCATTCCACCTAAACATCCACCTCAGCTTCCAGCGCATTGTCCTGGATGAACTCGCGTCTTGGCTCGACGACGTCGCCCATCAGCCTGGTGAACATGTCGTCGGCGTCGTCGGCGTGGGCGACTTTTACCTTGAGGAGGGTGCGGGCATTGGCGTCCAGGGTGGTTTCCCAGAGCTGGTCGGCGTTCATTTCGCCGAGGCCCTTATAGCGCTGGATATTGAGGCCCTTGCGGCCGGCGGCGAGGACGGCTTCGAACAGGCCGACGGGGCCATGGACAGTGGTTTCGCCTGACTTTTCATTGCGCAGAATGGCCGGCTCTTCATAGAGGTAGCGGACATGTTCGGCGTGATTGTTGAGGCGGATCGCGTCCTGGCTGGCGAGCAGCGCGCGGTCAAGCACGGCTTTCTCTTCGACCGAGCGGACTTCGCGGCGCAGGGTCAGATTGCCGTCTTCGAACGTGCCTTCCCAGGTGTCCTCACCCTCCTCGGCGATGCGGTTGAGGCGGTCGGCGGTTTTCTGGGCATTCGTCTCATCAGCGTCCGGGGCGAGGGCGCCGGCAATGGCGGCCTGTTCGACAATATGGCCGGGCGCACGCAGCGAGAGACGCCAGAGCGCGGTCTTGAAGGCAGCGGCCTCACGCACCTTGGCGCGCAGGTCTTCGCCCGCAATCTGGGTGCCGTCCTGCAGGATCAGCGCTTCGCCGGTGGTGCCCTCATCGATGAGGTAATTGTCCATCTCGATATCGTCTTTGAGATAGCGCTCCGAACGCCCGCGTCTGACCTTATAGAGGGGCGGCTGGGCGATATAGAGATAGCCGTTCTCAATCACTTCCGGCATCTGGCGATAGAAGAAGGTGAGCAGCAGCGTGCGGATGTGGGCGCCGTCGACATCGGCGTCAGTCATGATGATGATCTTGTGATAGCGCAGCTTGTTGATGTCGAACTCATCGCGGCCAATGCCGGCGCCGAGCGCCATGATCAGCGTGCCGACCTGGTCGGAGCTGAGCATCTTGTCGAAGCGGGCGCGTTCCACGTTGAGGATCTTGCCGCGCAGGGGAAGGATGGCCTGGTTGGACCGGTCGCGGCCCTGTTTGGCAGAGCCGCCAGCGGAGTCACCCTCGACGATGAAGATTTCGGACTTGGACGGGTCCTTTTCCTGACAGTCGGCAAGCTTGCCGGGCAGCGAGGTGATGTCGAGCGCGGTCTTGCGGCGGGTCAGTTCGCGGGCCTTGCGCGCGGCCTCACGGGCGGCGGCGGCCTCGACGATCTTCTGCATGATGTTGGCCGCTTCCTTCGGGTTCTCCTCGAACCATTCAGAGAGCTTCTCGCCCATCAGGCTTTCGACCACGGGGCGCACCTCTGAGGAGACGAGCTTGTCCTTGGTCTGGGAAGAGAATTTCGGGTCGGGCACCTTGACCGAGAGGACGCAGGTCAGCCCCTCGCGGGCATCGTCGCCGGAGATGTCGACCTTCTCTTTCTTGGCGATGCCGGTCTCTGCCGCGTATTTGTTGATGATACGGGTCAGCGCCCCGCGGAAGCCGGCAAGGTGGGTGCCGCCATCGCGCTGGGGGATGTTGTTGGTGAAGCAGAGCACCGTCTCATGATAGCTGTCGGTCCAGGCAAGGGCGGCTTCCACCGTGATGCCGTCTTTCTCGCCGACGGCATAGACGGTGTCCTGCAGCAGCGAGGTGCGCTGGCGGTTGAGGTGTTCGACGAAGGCCTTGACGCCGCCTTCATATTCCAGAACGGCCTCATAAGGCTCTGGCGAACGCTCGTCGCGAAAGACGATGCGCACGCCGGAATTGAGGAAGGCAAGCTCGCGCAGGCGATGCTCCAGCGTCTTGCGGTCATATTCGGTCATCGTGAAGGTCGACGCGCTGACCATGAAACGCAGCGCCGTCCCCGTATAGGGTTTGCCGTTCTCACGTGTCGGGCTGACGCCAACTTCCTTCAGGGGCGCTTCGACGGCGCCGCCATCGATGAAGCGGACGAAATGCTCCTTGCCGGCACGGTGGATGCGAAGCTCCAGCCAGTCCGACAGGGCGTTGACGACAGACACGCCCACGCCGTGGAGGCCGCCCGAGACCTTGTAGGAGTTCTGGTCGAACTTACCGCCCGCGTGGAGCTGGGTCATGATGACCTCAGCCGCCGAGACGCCTTCTTCCTTGTGCATTTCGACCGGGATGCCGCGGCCATTGTCGGTGATCTCAGCCGAGCCGTCAGCGTGCAGCGTGACGGTGACCTCATCGGCATGGCCGGCGAGGGCTTCGTCGATCGCATTGTCGACGACTTCGTAGATCATGTGGTGAAGGCCGGAGCCGTCATCGGTGTCCCCGATATACATGCCGGGGCGCTTGCGGACCGCTTCGAGGCCTTTGAGGACCTTGATCGAGTCGGCGCCATATTCGGGCATGTCGTCTGTCGGTTCAGCCATTTGAGCGTGTCGCTTTCTGATTCGTCACAATTGGTTCAAATCATAGAGGATTTGGCGCGGAAAGGGAAATCCGGCGGGTGGTTTGCGGCTTTGTAAAATGGCGTGGAAACAAGGTCTTGCACCCGCCGATAGATGGGTGTGCAAAAACTTGGATTTTGTCCTCCAGCCTGCCCTGGCGAAAGCGCACACTGGCGCGCTGCCGATCCGGGCCGGAGGATACCTTTTACAGAGGCGCGGGGCTTGCCAGCAGCATATAAGTAAGTCATTACATAAATATGAGTGACGACTTTCTTCAGGAGCTGGGGCAGACCGCGCTCGGCTCGCGCCTGCGGCGGTTTCTGGACCGGCTGAACGGGCCGGTGAGCCAGCTTTACAGGGACGAGCTCGGGTTTGAGCAGCGCTGGTTCGCGCTTACCCTGCTGCTGGGACGGAAGGGCGCGATGCGCGTGGGCGACGCGGCGTCTGCCCTGGGTGTCAGCCATGTCGCCATCGTCCAGTCGGTCCGCGAGATGGCGAAAGCGGGTCTTGTCACAAAGGAGAAGGACAGGAGCGACAGGCGCGCCAGCCTGATCGCGCTCAGCGCAGAAGGAGAGGTGATGCTGGACAAGGTGACCGCGATCAGTGCGCGGGTCGACCGGGCGGCGGCCGGGCTCCTTGAAGAGGCGGACCCGCAGCTCATGGCCACGCTCGACCGGCTGGATGGCGCGCTGACCCGGGAGGGATTTGCCGCGCGGCTGGCCCGCGCAGGGGCGACGGGCGCCGACGCAGAAAAGGAAAACCGATCATGACCCCATCTTTCATCGTGGCAGCGCTGTTCGCGTCGCTCTGCCCGGCAGAGGCGGCAACGCTGGAGAGCGCGGCGGCGCGGTTTGAAAGCGACTATGTGCTGGACGAGAAGGCGGCGGAGATCGCCATGGCAATCCGGGCAGAGGCGGCGGAGGCCAAACCCGGCGCAACGTGCCGGGCGCCGGAGGCGTTTGCAGAGGCGCTGACGGAGGCTTTGCGCGAGATCTCTGCCGACAAGCATGTCTTTGTGGAGCCCGTGCCCTCAGGCCCCGTGCGCCCCGATGGCGAAGACGGGGGCGGCTGGGTCGCGCGCTGGTATGCCGAGGCGCCGGACAACAATTATGGCATTGCCGAGGTCCGCCTCATCGAGGGGAATATCGGCTATCTGAAGCTCACAAGCTTTTATGACCTTGAAGAGACATGGCGGCGCTATGCGGCAGCCTTCACCCTGTTACAGGACACGCAGGCCATGATCCTGGATCTTCGCGGCAATGGCGGCGGGGCGCCGGAGGCGGAAATCCGGATCCAGTGGAGCTTTCTCGATGACGGGGCAGAGCCGCCGCTGGTGATCGACCGCGGTCAGGCGGGCTATGAGGCACGGCCGGTCCCCGATATTGGCTGGCCGCGCTATGGCGGGACGCGGCCGCTCTATATCCTGACAGATGGACGCACATTTTCGGCGG
>NVWP01000146.1 GCA_002733705.1 Henriciella sp.
GTGACAAGTCGCCCAGCTTCAATGGCGCCGGCCCCATCCACAGCAACACCGCAGACGCAGCCGGACAGACCTGCAGATTCGGCGGCAGCCCCGCAGGCAAACAGCCAGCAAACCGCTCAGCCCACCCTTCCACGTACGCGCCCCCTCCCCTCACGTGCCAATCGCCCGGCCCTGCCCACTCCGCGCGAGCGTGGCGGGCCGGCCTATTCTGTTCAGAAGATGGGTGATTTCCCCGGCGATTATGATGCCACAGCTGGCTATGTCGACGGGCTGCCGGAGAATGCCCGCGTCGAACCCATTCAACGCGACGAGGACGACGCAACCGACCAGAGCGCATCAGACAATGATGGCGAGCGCGAGAGCAGGAATGACGACTGGGAAGGCTATCCGGAATATCCAGATCCGCTGGGCGGCCCGATTGGCAGCGCGGACGAGGACGACGACTAGCGCTTGCCTAGTCGGGGGCGCGCGTCTTCAGCGCGAGGGCATGTAGCTCACCGCCCATTGTGCCCTTCAAGGCAGCATAGACCATCTGGTGCTGACGCACCCGCGGTACGCCCTTGAACTGCGGCGATACGATTTCAGCCTGCCAGTGATCATTGTCACCGGCGAGGTCGGTCAGGACGATCTCCGCCTCCGGAAAAGCATTCTTCAGATAGGTTTCGAGTGTGTCTCGGTCCATCGCCATAGCAGCTCTCCTTTGCCGCTCGCACATGGCGGCCAATCGCCCTATGGTCAAGACAATGCCTGATAGGAGCTCCATGCAGATGATCCGTACTGCCCTGATCGCCGGCCTTTTGCTGGCTGCCTGTTCCAGCCCCGCGACGCAGACGGCACCGGTCTCACCTTCCCCCAGCATCCAGGAGGGCACTTATCCGGCCCAGTACCATGACGCCACACGCGCCAGTGCCGCGCTGGAAACCCTGTCCTCGGACGCGTTTGAAGGCCGCAAGACGGGCGAACCTGGCAATCTGAAGGCGCAGGACTGGATTATCGGCCGGCTTGAGACCTTTGGCGTCGCGCCGCTTCAAAACGGCGACTATCGCGCCGCCTTCGAGACGCCGGATTTTTCCGGGCGGCAGATAGAAGGCACGAACATCCTGGCTGTCATTGATGGACGCCGGGGCCAGGATGCCCCGGTCATCGTGATGTCCGCGCATTACGACCATCTCGGCACAGGTGAGGACGGCATCTATAACGGCACCGATGACAATGCCTCCGGCGTCGTGGCCTTGCTGGAAACCGTCGCCTGGTTTCAGGAGAACCCGCCTGAGAATGACCTGGTCTTTGCCTTCTTCGATGCCGAGGAGCAGGGCCTTGCCGGATCGGCAGAGTTCGTCCGTGATCTTCCAGACGCAATCGCGGGCAGGCTCGCCTTCAACCTGAACCTCGACATGGTCTCGCGAGCCGACAAAGGCGAAATCTTCGCAGTCGGAACGCACCATTATCCCGACTTGATCCCGCTTGTTGACGGGGTGGCCGAGCGCGCGCCTCTCAAGCTGAGCCGGGGTCATGACAGCCCTGAATGGGGCGATCAGGACTGGTCTACCATGTCGGACCATGCCCCTTTCCTGCGGGCCGGGGTCCCGTTCATCTATCTCGGCGTCGAGGACCATGCCGATTATCACAAGGTGAGCGACACCTTCGACAAGGTCGATCCGGAGACGTTCGCAAGGTCGGTCGATACCGTTTTGATGGTCGCGGAAGCCGTGGATGAATATGTCGCCGCCGAGGCGAACTGAAAAGCCACCACCCTCGGCGCCGCTCAGAAAAAAAGCCCCGGACCACACTGGCCCGGGGCTTTTCAGTTCAAGGGGTCAGAGCCGCTAATCCCAGCCGCAGCTACGGCCGGCATTCTGCTCTTCAAGATAGCCCATCAGCGGATCGAAATACTCGATGATCGCGGAGCCATCCATTTCGCGGGTGCCCGTGAAGGTCTCCAGCACATCCGGCCACGGCTCAGATGCCCCCATTTCCATCATCGCATTGAAGCGCGAACCGACTTCCTCATTGCCGTAGATCGAGCAGCGATGCAGCGGGCCTTCCCAGCCAGCCTGCTCGCAGGCAGCCTTATGGAACTGGAACTGCATGATATAGGACAGGAAGTAGCGCAGATACGGCGTATTGCCCGGGATATGGTACTTCGCCCCGGGATCGAAGGCGTCCGCCGGACGCGGCCCCGGCGGGACGATGCCCTGATAGTGGGTCCGCTTGTCCCACCAGGCCTCATTGTAGTCGGCGGGCATCGTTGTCCCGTCCAGAACATCCCACCGCCAGCTATCCACCGTCAGGGCAAAAGGCAGGAAGGCAATCTTGTCGAGCGCGGTATTCATCAGAAGCGAGATGTCGGCCTCTTCACCGGGCACCTGCTCCTCAGTGATCAGACCAATATCAACAAGGTAGGATGGCGTTATCGAGAGCGCGATAAAGTCGCCAATGGCTTCGTGGAAGCCGTCATGGGCGCCGTCCTTGTAAAGATAGTCCACGTCCTTATAGGCGCGCTGGTAGTAATTGTGCCCCAGCTCATGGTGGACCGTGTAGAAGTCCTCGGCATTCACTTCTGTGCACATCTTGATGCGGACATCCTCTTCGTCATCAAGGTCCCAGGCGGATGCATGGCAGACGACCTCCCGGTCATCCGGGCGAACGATCATTGAGCGCTCCCAGAAGGTTTCAGGCAGCGGGGCGAGACCAAGCGAGGTGAAGAAGCCTTCGGCGGTCTCGACCATCCTTATCGGCGTATAGTCTGCCTCAACCAGTTCCTCGGTGAGGTCATAGCCCTGCCCCGGCAGGCCTTCCGGCTGGACGAGCGGATAGATGTTTGACCAGGACTGCGACCACATATTGCCGAGAAGGTCCGCGCGGATCGGACCGTTTGCCGGCTGCACCGCATCGCCATATTCCTCATTGAGTTCGGCGCGGACGTAGCAATGGAGCTGCTCATAAAGCGGCTCGACCTGGCCCCAGAGGCGGTCCACCTCGGCAGCCATTTCCTCCGGTGGCATGTCATATTTAGAGAGCCACATCGTCTTGAGATTATCATAGCCAAGCTCTTGGGCGCCCTCATTGGCGATCTCGACCATGCGGGCGTAATCATCCTTCATCGGCGGGGAGACCGTACGCCAGCCTTCCCACACAACCTTCAACTCTGCCGGGTCGCGGCTAGTCTCAATGATGGTCGAGAGCTGGTCGAGGTTCAGCTCTTCGCCCTTATAGGTGAAAGTGCCGGTGCCATAGGTCGCTTCCAGACCGGTGGTGATCTTCGACAGTTCTTCCGCGGCGCCCTCGCTGGAGGGCGCTGGAATGGTCACGCCCGACTGAAGCCGCTTCATCTTTCGGGCAAGATCGGGCGGCAGGTCGACATCATTGAACTGTTTGGACTCATTGGCGAGCGACACAGCCAAGGTCGTGGCGCGCGCACCGGCTTCGGCCGCCGCCGCATTCGTCTCGTCGGTAATGTTGGTGGCCTGCTCCCAAAAGACCGGGCTCACTTCCTTGGACATCTGGCCAAGCTCTGCATCGGCGCGCTCAAGGAAAGCCCGGGCTTCGGCGACCCTGGTGTTTTCCTTGTCGACGGGATCGCCGGCCATAGGCGAGGCAGGTGCATCAGCCCTGGACGCCTGGCCTGGATCGTTGCTGCAGGCCACGAGCATTGCCGTGCCAAGCGCGATGACGCTGGTTGAAATCAGACTCTTTTTCATCGGGAAACCTCCATGATGAAGGCAGCGAAGCGCTCCCCGCATCAAAGGTCAATGGCCGTAATCGCGGAAGTTAACCCGCAGGATCGGCAGAGCCGAAAAGCTGGAGCCGGAGGGCTAGGCG
>NVWP01000147.1 GCA_002733705.1 Henriciella sp.
CTAAACCCTGCCCTTTATTTGGGAAAGCGCAAACTTTCCCGAGGGACGCCAGGCCGGCTGTCGCTCAGGCCGAACAGCTCGCCCCGCCGAGAACGCAGAAGGTCGCGCACCAGGGGTGGTTGAGCTGGACCGGCGCATCCGTGGCCGCAGCAAGCGTCTCACCCAGTTCGAATTCAGGCGAATAGGCGAGCAGTGTGCAGGCGGTGACGCTCGCCCGTCCCGCGCCCTTGCGCTTTACGACCATGCGCTGGCTGGCGCACATCATGTCAGCCGGATCGACATCCAGAATGCCCCAGCAGGCAGTCGTGATTTCAGGCGGGCTGTCGCCTTCCACCATCTCTGGAAAGAGGACGAGCGCCTTGGCGTCTGCGGGGTCAATCTTCAGGCCAAGGCGCTCAATGAGGCGCCCATAGCCATCGCGGGCTTCGTCTTCGCTTTCGGCCAGGTCCTGGCGCCCCGCAATGGCAGTCTCGAACCGGTTTTCGGCGAGCCATGCCAGCCCCTCACAGGCAATGTCGAAACTGCCTTCGCCGCGCTCTGCATCATGAAGCGTGCGGGAATGATGGTCCATGGAGACGCGCATGGTGATCCGGTCGCCATGACCGGCCTGCAGGGTTTTCAGCCCTTCCCGGATGCGCGGGCGCATCATCGGCCGCATGGCATTGGTCAGCACGAGCAGCGAATGACCGCGCTCCAGAACGGCCGTCATGATCTTCAGGATATCGGGGCACATGAACGGCTCCCCGCCCGTAATGCCGATCTCCTTTGGCCCCTCTCCCAGCGCATCCACTTCGTCGAGAAAGGGTGTGATATCATCCAGCGTCAGATAGACGAGGTCATCATTTGTCGGGGAGCTTTTGATATAGCAGTTCGCGCATTCGATATTGCAGAGCGTGCCGGTATTGAGCCAGAGCGTCTTGAGCCCCCGCCAGTCGACCGATCCGCGCGTCTCACCCTTCGCCGTGACGAAAGGGTCGCGAAATTTCTGCTCTAACAAAGTCGTATGCGCCATGGGCAAGAGCTTAGGCCTGCCGCAAGTCATGACAAGCGCCTGCCTTCATGCACGCACGCAGATGTGATGGCACATTGCCGGCTCATCCGATCTGCGAGAAACGGCTAGTGTTTCTGTAATTTCGGTATAATGATCGGCGAGGCTTCGCGGGTGTAGCTCAATGGTAGAGCAGAAGCTTCCCAAGCTTAAGACGAGGGTTCGATTCCCTTCACCCGCTCCAGCGCCTTTTCAGGCTTTTTGCATCAAAAACAATCCAGTAGCATATAATTGCACCGCTCCGAATTTCGGGCGAGGCCGGGTTTGTGTAACTTTCTGCGCAACACTCGTGTAACAAGCTGGATGAGCCCGGATGCGCAAAGAGGACCGCTATCTGCAAAAACGTGGAGGCCGCTGGCACTATGTCCGGCGCGTCCCGACAGCCTGTCAGGCCATAGATGATCGCGGGTTCGTGCGCGTCACCCTCAATACCGGCTCGCTGGAAATGGCGCGTGAAAGACGCAACGCGCTGGAGGCCGCCGACAATCAGCTCTGGGGGCTGCTGGAGAGCGTCAGCGAGGAACCGGAAGACAGTGCGCGCCGGGCCAGACAACTGGCCGAGCGCCGCTACCAGGCCGCCCGCTCGCGCGCCATGTCGCAGGGCCTCGTCTATGCGCCCGCTGGTGAGCTGAGCACTCTCTTTGCTGTCGATGACATCCTGGACCGGATCAGCACGCTCCAGAGGATAGATACCGGCGATGCCCGCCCCGCCATGAGAGCCGAAGCCGAAGCCATCCTCGGCGGCGTAGAGCGACCGTCGGTCTCCGTCACTGAAGCCTTTGAGGTCTATTGCGATGAAATCGCCATTGGCGATCTTCTCAACAAGTCGCCGGGACAGCGAAAACTCTGGCGCAAAACCAAGCTCCGCGCGATCAACTACTTTGTCGAAGTGGTCGGTAACAAACCGATGGAGACCCTCACGCGCGAGGATGCGCTCAAATTCTACAACTGGTGGGCAGACCGTCTGAAGCCGAAGAAAGGCGCACAGGCCAGGGGCGCGAACACCGCCAATCGTGACCTCGGAAACCTGCGCCTGCTCTACCGGGAGTATTTCAGGCATATCGGCGAAGAGACACGCCCGAACCCGTTCCGCAATCTCGCCTTCAAGGAAACCATAGCCGACAAGGTGCCGCCCTTCCCGGATGACTGGGTCCGCACGAAAATTCTTGTCCCAACTGCCCTCGCCGGCATCAACGAACAGGCCCGGCTGATCGCCTATGCCCTCATCGAGACCGGCTGCCGCCCAAGCGAGATCGCCAATCTTCTGCCCGAAGACATCTACCTGGAGGCAGAGGTGCCGCATATCCGCATCCGTCCGCGCAAGGACCGCGAGATCAAAACCGGCTCATCCATTCGCGATATCCCGCTTGTCGGCGTATCACTCGAAGCGATGAAGCGCGCCCCGGACGGGTTTCCGCACTATCGCGACCGGAATGACCTTCTCTCGCAATCACTCGTGAAGACGTTCCGGAATCGCGGCCTGATGCCGACCGACAAGCATGTCATCTATTCTTTCCGACACTCTTTCGAAAAGCGCATGCTTGAAGCCGGGCTCGACTACGGGCTTCGTTGCCTTCTCATGGGGCACGCTACGAATCGTCCCGCCTATGGCGATGGTGGCTCGCTCGCCTATCGCCGAAAGGAACTTCTCAAGATTGTGCATCCGGTGCCTGAAGGGCTGCTCGGATAGCCACCACCACAGTGGCGGCGCTGGGCTCCCACAAGCCGCCCAGGTCGGCATTCCTTCGGATCGCCGCTGGAAGAGCGGGTTCATATCAGCGAAAAGGGATACCTTGGTAGCGCAGTATCGCGACTCTATTCGATCTCAAAAGGGTTTATGATCCGAATAGGCAATCCCGAAAAATCCTTCGTGTTGCGGGTGGCGAGTGAGGCTCCATGAACGCCTGCAATACCGGCAATCATCATGTCGGACGGGTGCGCATGTTCGCCTCGATTTTCGCGCTCTGCCCGATATCGCCCGCACAGATAGGCCGCCTCGCTGTCTAAAGCGTGGATCGCCAGTCCGTCTTCAGGATCTATCAAAGACTGAAAGTTCTGGAGCAAGGCTTGTTTCCGGCGTCCTGCTGGCAAACGCTCTAGTCCGTATACAATTTCCGAAATCGTGATTGTCGTCGTCGCCAGGGGGATGTCCCCAAGACGGCTCAACCAGGTGCCGATCAATCGATCAGGCACTGGCCGCATGAGTTCGGAAATAATGTTCGTATCGAGAATGATCATGCGCCGGACTAGGACTCAGCGAAACCGGGGCTTGCCCGATCACCACCGCGTGCCGGCAATTCAAGATCCACGCCATCTTCATCCTTGAAGAGACTGCGTGACCGTTCCCAAAGTTTAGCCCCAGTGATGCCACCGACAGCCTGCTTTAAAATATCGCGGGCTTCTTCCTCCATGGAGCGGCCATGACGGGCGGCACGCATGCGAAGCTGCTCCTTCACAACATCATCGAGATTTCGAATTGTGATCATAGCCATGCTCTACGCCTCCAGTTTGGTAGACCTTACCACATTGAATGCATTGCATGCAACGCATGCATTCTCGGAAAGTTTCCATACGGCAACCCCAGTCCGTAGAGCGTCGTCAGGGAGGCAGGCCAGGTTATTCGTCCGCCGTCCGGAAAGCATTCGACGATATAGCACTGGCCCTATCCGTTTCAGGCCGGGTCAAGGGTCGCGTACG
>NVWP01000148.1 GCA_002733705.1 Henriciella sp.
CTTTTAAGTCCTCAATCTGCCGTGCGGCTTCTTCTGCCGAGATTCTCCCAGCCTCGTGCGCTTCTCGAATTCTTCGGGCTTCCTCCATTAGAAAATGAAGTCGTTCCGAGCGCTTCATCTTTTCAACATCAGAAGCTCGACCGTGAGAACGACTAAACATCATTGCAAACTCCTAGATCTGATGACGAATATGATCCACTAACGGTTCGCACGTGACCACAAGGGCGTCCGACCTTCGAGCATTGAACGCATATGGCGTCGCGCAATCCACGCTTTAGGGCGTGTTGACGAAGTGGATTCCCAAATCGGCTGAGGCGTGATTCAGAGTCCCTCCTTGGAAGGGAGGGACGAGTGGCTCGCGACCTTATGAGCGACGAGGAATGGGCGTTCTTCGCGCCCTTCGTGATCGAGACCGGCCCGAAGCGCGGCCGTCCGCCGAAGGATCACCGCCGGGTTCTGGACGGCGTGTTCTGGATCGCCCGGACCGGTTCGCCCTGGCGGGACCTGCCGGAGAGCTTCGGTCCCTGGGCCTCGGTCTGCCGCCAGTTCCGACGATGGACCCTGGCCGGGGTCTGGGACGTGATCCTGGAGGCCCTGAACGAGGCCGAAGGCTCGCCCGACAGCGTCCAGATGATCGACAGCACCATCGCCCGCGCCCATCACTGCGCCGCGGGCGCAAGGGGGGGATTCAGGATCAGGGTCTTGGCCGTTCGCGCGTTCGGCGGGCGATCCTTCCGCTGGAAGGCTCGCTTGTCCGCCTCACCCTCTCGACCAAGGTCCATCTCCGGACGAACGGCGCGGGTCTGCCCGTAGCCATCGAGATCACCGGCGGCCAAGTCTCCGACTATCGCGGCATTATGGAGCAAACTCACCAAATAAGGTGATGATCCAACCTGATCTGGTGACGTATGATCGCGGCCCTGAACCGCGCCGGGTCTGCCGGAGGCTAATGTTCGTTAGCTACGCGGCGATGTTACGTGTTTCCAGAGCGGCGTGGAATACGGCTTCGGCTTCTGCGGGCGGCACATTGCCTATGGGCTCGAGGAGGCGGCGGTTGTTGAACCAGTCGACCCATTCGAGGGTGGCGAACTCCACCGCTTCGAAGCTGCGCCATGGCCCGCGCCTGTGGATGACCTCCGCTTTGAACAAGCCGTTGATCGTCTCTGCCAAGGCGTTGTCGTAGCTGTCTCCGACGGCGAGGCGGGACCGTGGCCCCGGTGGGGCCGCGCAAGCCCGCCGAGCGACCGAAGGCTCGATGCCCGCTTCCGCCAGGCGTTCGGTGTAGCGAATGGACAGATATTGCGAGCCCCGGTCCGAATGGTGAACCAGTCCCGCGCCGGGCCGCCGCTGATGGACGGCCTGTTCCAGGGCATCCAGCACGAAGCCCGCGTGCGCCGTGCGGCTGACGCGCCACCCCACGATCCGTCGAGCGAAGGCATCGATCACGAAGGCGACGTGCACGAAGCCCTGCCAGGTCGCAACGTATGTGAAATCGCTGACCCACAGCATGTTCGGGGCTGGCGCTCGGAACCGCCGGTTCACCCGGTCCAGCGGGCATGGGGCGGCCTTGTCCTGGACCGTGGTCCTGAGCGGCTTCCCTCGGATCACGCCCTTGAGACCCAGATCCTTCATCAGCCGCGCCACCGTGCATCGGGCGACGTCGAAGCCTTCGCGGCGCATCTGACGCCAGACCTTGCGCACGCCATAGACGCCGAAGTTCTCCTCGAAGACGCGCCGGATCTCCGGGCGCAGGGCTTCGTCCCGCCGCGTCCGTGCCGAACGGCGCGACGGCTCCGCCCGTTTGGCCAGGTGATCGTAGTAGGTGGAAGGGGCGATCGGCAGGACCCGGCAGATCGACTCGACCCCATGCTCCCCCCGCTGATCGTCGATGAAGGCGATCATGTCTTCGACCGGCGGTCGAGCTCCGCCTGGGCGAAATACGCGCTGGCCTTGCGAAGGATCTCGTTCGCCTGGCGCAGCTCGCGGTTCTCCCGCTCCAGCGCCTTCATCTTCTCCGCCATCTCGGCGGGGATGCCTGCGCGGCGGCCTCCGTCGATCTCCGCCCGCTTCACCCATTCGTTCAGCGTCTGCGCCGCACAGCCGATCTTCGGGGCGATCGACACGATCGCAGCCCAGCGGGAGCCGCGCTCCGCTTCGCTGTCCAGCACCAAGCGAACCGCGCGATCGCGGACTTCAGGGGAAAACTTGTTCGTCGTCTTGCTCATGGGGCTCCATCCTACTCAGGACTTGCAGCCTCCGGCAGACCCGGTGCGGTTCATATGTCACCAGCGAACCTTGGCATGACGTTTTCAGGGATCGCGGTTACGACCCGCTGACGCTCTACCTGTCCAGAACCGATCTTGGCGATGCCGGACGTCCCTCCGCAGTCCGGCTGGCCACCGAGGCCGACGTCCCCGGCATCGTCGCTCGAGCAGCGGAGAACAAGCGGATCCTCTTCGAGATCGACCCCTTTTGGGAACGGCATCCCGACGCAGACACCAGATTCACCGGCTGGATGAACCGAAGCCTGACGTTGCGTGACCGGGACATGATGGTCATGGGGTCGCCGGAGAACCTGAATGGGTACGTGATCGCGCAGCCCGCTTCCCGGCTTCATTTTCCGCCGGCGCACGACATCACCGGAACAGGTGTCATTGACGACTATTACCACCCGGACCTGGCCGATCCCACGGTTCTTGCAAACGGTGGAGGGGGGGCGACCACGCTTTTACGCGCAGCCGAGGCCGCCTTTGCGGACAGGGGTATGGGGGCTGCATTTGTGGTATGCCCCGCCAGGTGGCTGTCCAAGATCGAGATGCTCGAAGCTGCGGGTTACGAAACCGCGATGGTCTGGTCCATCAGGCGGTAAATCGCGGCAAAATACCCGTTGAGATAAGCCGCCATTCATCCAGCCTGTGCCATCAGGTAAAATGGGCTCCTTCACGACCTTCGCTGCGCCTGTCATGACCGTCGGCTCTGGGCCGACCGCTACCGACCGGCCCGACTTCTTAGAGTTCCAGTTCTTCCATGATGGCGAACGCATCTTCGAGCTGGACGCCGAGGTGGCGCACAATCTTCTCCATCTTTGTGTGGTCGAGCACCGCTGACGTCAGCATCCTTGATCTACTAGAAGGGCCTCTTGAAAGGTGCAGGAGCCGGGGGCGGCGATAAGGGTGATCACGCCGTCGGCACGATGCCGCCATCAATCACGTATTCTGTCCCCGTTATGGTTCCCGCGCGATCAGAGGCAAGGAAGGCGACCAGGTTCGCGATATCGTCCGGTGTGGACGGACGCCCAATCGGCACCCCACCAAGCGAATCCATGATCATGCGCTTGCCCGCATCGACGTCGACCCCGTGCTCCGCCGCTAGGCGTTTCGCCAGCGCGACGGAGGACTCGGTCTCGATCCAGCCCGGAGAGACGCGCACAACGCGCACACCCGTTGGCGAGACCTGTTTTGACAGGCTCTTGCTGTAGGTGGACAGCGCCGCCTTGGCGGCGGCATAGGCGGTCGTCGCCTCGGGCAGCGGCAGAAGGCGCTGGATCGATGTGACGTGAACCACCACCCCCGCGCCTTGCGCGACCATGCCGGGCAGCAGTGCCCGATCCAGCCGCACCGCAGGAAGCAGGTTCAGGGCCAGT
>NVWP01000149.1 GCA_002733705.1 Henriciella sp.
AGCCACGAGATCAAGAATCCGCTCGCCTCCCTGCGCTCTGCCGTCAGTTCGATGCGGGTCGCAAAGCGCGACGATCAGCGCCACGGCCCCCGCCGCCACAAACCCGGGCAAAGCATATCTCATCGCAGCGAATCCCCTTCGCGGCGCGACCCGTTAACCATCATGTCAGCGCGCGATGGGGATGGGAAGGCCGGGGAAATGCCCCCCGGACCATTCGCGTGGAATTGCCCACGCCCATTGGCAGGCCGGCGCGCCTGACACACCTGACACAGTGTCCTGGACCTGAAATCCACTCGATCGAAAAGGCGCGATTGATCGAGCAGCCCGATCAGCCCGCGCGAGGGGCGTGGGGCCGGGCGAGGCGAAGCGGGGACGGACGACGAGAAAGAGCGCCCCCACCCATAGCGTGGGGCGGGGGAGTAGGAAAATCGGGGTATTGTTCCGCGAGTCTGCTGCGCTAAGGCCCGCAGGGCAGGAGGGGCGCGTGACACCCAGCGAATTCATCAAGAAGTGGCGTGCCGTCGAGCTGAAAGAGCGCACGGCATCCCAATCGCATTTCAACGATATTTGCCGCCTGCTCGAAATCGAAGACCCGATCACTGCCGACCCCAAAGGCGAATGGTTCACCTTCGAGAAGGGCGCGGCGAAGACGGGCGGGGGCGACGGCTGGGCCGATGTCTGGCGCAAGGAATGCTTTGCCTGGGAATACAAGGGCAAGAAGAAGGACCTAGACCGAGCCTTCGCACAGCTCCAGCAATACGCCATCGCGCTGGACAATCCGCCGCTGCTTATCGTCAGCGACATGGATCGTTTCCGTATCCACACCAACTGGACCAACACGGTTCAGGAGGTCCACGAGTTTGCGCTGGACGACCTGCTCGATGGCGCCACGCGCGACCTGCTGCGCAATTGCTTCGTCAATCCGGCCAAGCTGAAGCCGGCCAAGACCCGGCAGATGCTGACCGAAGAGGCTGCGAAGGAGTTTTCGCAACTCGCCCAGCGCCTGCGCGAACGCGGCAACGATGCCCATGCGGTGGCGCATTTCGTCAATCGTCTGGTGTTCTGCATGTTTGCGGAGGATGTCGGCCTGCTGCCGAATGCGATGTTCCAGCGTATGCTGGAGATCAATCGCCACAGCCCCGACGATTTCGTGGAAGATGCCGCAGCCCTTTTCAGGGCCATGAAGTCCGGCGGGAAGGTCGGCTTCGAAAAGGTCGAATGGTTCAATGGCGGACTGTTCGACGACGATAGCGTGCTGCCGTTGGAGCAAGACGATATCGAGAACCTGATCGCTGCGGCCAAGCTTTACTGGGACGAGATCGACCCCTCGATCCTCGGCACGCTGTTCGAGCGTGGACTGGACCCGGACAAGCGCAGCCAGCTGGGCGCGCATTATACCGACCGCGACAAGATCCTGCAGATCGTCGAACCGGTCATCAAGCGTCCCCTGATGGCCGAATGGGCCGAGGTTCGCAGTAAGATAGAACAGGCGATTGCCAAGGCCGATAAGGCGAAGGGCGGCACAAAGACGAAGGCCGAGAACGAGGCCAAGAAGCTGCAGGCCGAATGGCACGAGCGGCTGCGCAATTTTCGCGTGCTCGACCCCGCCTGCGGCTCGGGCAATTTCCTCTACCTGTCGTTGCTTGCGCTCAAGGATATCGAGCATTTCACCAACCTGGAGGCAGAGGCGATTTCACCCAGCCTCGCCGCGCAGTTTCCCACCAGCGGCCCGGAGAATGTGCTGGGGATCGAGCTGAACCCCTATGCGGCAGAGCTGGCGCGGGTTTCGATCTGGATCGGCGAAATCCAGTGGATGCGCCGCAACGGGTTCGAGGCGGCGAAGAATCCGATTTTGCGGAGCCTCGGCAATATCGAGAACCGCGATGCCGTGCTGGTGACGGATGAAGATGGCAGCCCGGTGCTGGATGCAGACGGAAAGCCGCAGCGCGCACAGTGGCCGGAGGCAGATGTGGTGGTGGGCAATCCGCCATTCCTGGGCTCAAAATTTCATCGAAAAGGCAGGCCAGCGACGAAAACAAAACCCATCATGAAGGGGCTGGGGGATGAATACACCAATGCGCTTTATGCGGCATACAAGGGTATAGTCCCCTCATCAGCCGATTTGGTGAGTTATTGGTTCGCTCAAGCGAATGCTGCCTTTGAGAACAGAAAATCAATTTTGTTTGGATTGATCGCCACAAAGTCTATTGGAAAAGGCAAGAGCAACGTCCCACTTGCTGACCTCTTGAGGGATCGCGGGCTCAGTATCTATCTTGCTTGGCGCAATGTGCCGTGGGTCGTCGATGGCGCCGCAGTGCGGGTCGCACTCATCTGCGCTGCAAGCGAGCCAGCAGACATGATACTTGATGGAGCGCCTGTCTCATCAATTAATGCGGACTTGTCGTCTGGGTTAGACATTAGCGCCTCCTGTCCTCTCTCCCAAAATCGAAAAACCGCGTTCCAGGGTGTGAAGCTCAATGGCCCATTCGAAATTACTTCGGAAGAAGCGCGCACTTTACTGACCGCGCCCTCCAATCCCAATGGTCAGAAAAATGGCCGTATTATCAAGCGTTTTGTAGGCAACGATGATGTGACAATGCGCGACGCTGATGGATGGGTCGTAGACTTCACCGACTTCGAGGCCCTTGAAGACGCCTGCTTGTTCGAAAATCCATTTCAACTTGTTCAGGAGCGAGTGTCAGTTCACCGCGAAAATCTCGCAATTGGTCAGGCAACTGAAACTGCAAAGCTGGACCAATTCTGGTTGATGCAACGTTCGCGACCGAAACTGCGGGCCGCGACAAGCTTGTTGGAGCGTGTGATCGCCGTTCCAGAAACAAGCGAGCACCTTCTTTTCCGCTTCCTACCGAGCGCAAGTGTCTTCAGCGGCAGTTTGTTCGCAATTGCACGGAGCGATTTCACCACATTTGGTGTCTTGAGTTCATCGATCCATGAGACTTGGTGCGAGGCACAAGGCAATCGTTTGGGCGCAGGGAACCAAGGTCGCTACAATGCCACACGTACTTTCGCGACCTTCCCCTTCCCCGAAGGCCTCACCCCCGACATCCTCGCCGCCGACTACGGCCACGATCCGCGCGCGCAGGCGATTGCGGCAGCGGCTGAGCGGCTCAACGAATTGCGGGAAAACTGGCTAAACCCGCCCGATCTGGTCGAGCGCGTGCCCGAGGTGGTGGAGGGTTATCCCGACCGCATCCTGCCCAAGGACGATGCTGCGGCGAAGGAGCTGAAAAAGCGCACGCTCACCAACCTCTACAACGCTCGCCCTGCATGGCTCGATCACGCGCACCGCGCGTCGGGCGAGCCCGAAGGGGTCTTCGGTGATGACCCGCAGCGGACCGAGAGCGTAGGTGCCACGCGTGCTGGGCGTCACGCTATATGTCACCGAGGCTGCCTTGTCGGCCCCGCCCCAGTTGAGGTCGCCCTCAAGCTCGCCGATGAAGACCGGGTCGGCGAGCTCGTGCCACCGTCCGGACCTGCCCATCATGCGCGAAGGCG
>NVWP01000150.1 GCA_002733705.1 Henriciella sp.
GTCGCCACACGGCTCCACCCGCTCCACGGATTGGCATGCCGGCGCCAGGTGGCGTCGTCCATGCCCATCAGTTTTTCCGAGGCGTCACCGAGGTCGACCATTCAACTGCCCTCCCCCGCTCAACTGACGCAGAAGGCCTACCCCTCCATCTCCCACTCGCTCAGCGCTTCATCCATGACGCTGACGGCCTTGCGGACGTCTTCATCCTCAATGATGAGCGGCGGGGCGAGGCGCAGGACATTGTTGCCGGCGACGCCGACGAGGAGGCCCTTTTCGCGGCAGGCATTCTGGACCGGCTTTGGCGCCGATTTCAGTTTGAGCCCGGTGAGGAGGCCCTTGCCGGTGACGCCGTCGACCTTGTCGGCATGGCTGTCGGCGAGGGATTTGAGGCCCTGGGCAACCGTGCCGGAGACCTTGCGGACATGGGCGAGAAAATCTTCATCGGAGATGATGTCCCAGACGGCGTTGCCGACGGCCATGGCGAGCGGGTTGCCGCCATAGGTGGAGCCGTGGGAGCCCGGCTGCATCGGCAGGCCGACTTCTTCGGTCATCAGGCAGGCGCCGAAGGGGAAGCCGCCGCCGACGCCCTTGGCGACACACATGATGTCGGGCGCGGCATTCTCTGCCCATTCATGGGCGAAGAGCTTGCCGGTCCGGCCCATGCCGCACTGGACCTCATCATAGATGAGCAGCGTGCCGGTCTCGTCGCAGAGCTTGCGAAGGCCGGTCAGGCATTCCTCAGGCATGGCGCGCACGCCGCCTTCGCCCTGGACCGGCTCAACAAAGACCGCGCAGGTCTTTTCGGTGACTGCTTCCTTGAGCGCCTCGTGGTCACCCCATTCAAGCTGGCGGAAGCCTTCAAGCGGCGGGCCGAAGCCTTCAAGATATTTGGGGTTGCCGCCAGCATTGATCGCGCCCAGCGAGCGGCCATGGAAGGCGCCGGTGAAGGTCACGAATTCGATGCGGTCGTCATTGCCCTTGGACCAGTGATATTTGCGCGCGGATTTCAGCGCGCACTCAACAGCCTCGGTGCCGGAATTGGTGAAGAAGACGCGGTCGGCGAAGGTGCGCGCGCACATCTTGTCGGCCAGATCCTCGCCTGCACGCACGCGGAACATGTTGGAGAGATGCCAGAGATTGCCGGCCTGGGATTGCAGCGCCTCGACCAGTTTGGGGTGCGAATGGCCGAGCGAGCTCACCGCGATGCCGGCGACGAAATCAAGGTATTTATCCCCCTCTTCAGTGAAGAGGTTCACCCCCTCACCGCGCACAAACACCTCCGATGGCGGGGCGTAGACGGGCAGGATATGGGCGCGTGGGTCTGACATTGCAGGCTCCGAAATGTTTCTGTGTGACGTGATGCTGATGTCGGCATGGCTGGCGCGGATTTCAAAGTCAACTCACAGGACCTGCCCGCGCGGAAAGGTGCGCCAGTGCCCTGCCGTCAAATATGTCGTCGCCACGTGCAGTCATGGATGAAAAGTCATGCAGCAGGACCTGTTCAGAGAGCGGGTCAGTCCCTACTTGGGAAACTCGGGTCCAACTCTCCCCCGAATGAATTTTTGATAATGTTTATCGATAAGGTGTTGACGCTTTTCGATAAGTGAATTATTGAAAATCAATAATAACAAAACCCGGCTGGCCGCACCCCTGACGCCCTGACCCTGAGCTGCCAGCCGGGTCTCCTGACAAGAGACACTACCTCCAGATCCGGCCCCGAAAGGGGCCGATTTTTTTTGACCTGCCGGGTCACGGACACGAATTGTCAGGCTGGCGGGAGGATAAAAAAAGGCGCGGCTTGTGGCCGCGCCCGTAAAGAGTATTGCAGCGTTTCCTCCCAGAAACTTGCCGTACCTGAATGCTAATTTTCTGTCACACTGTCAAGCACGTGCCGTTAATTGGGTAATGAATGCCTCGTATGACGGCGTCGTCTGGTCAAAAATGAAGTCTGACTTGAGGATTGAGACAGATTTCACTCCGGAATCGGTGAGTCGGCGAGCATTTTCGACCGCCTTACCCGAGGCACTCAGGAAAGAATTTTCGCCCATCGCCGTCAAATCCAGCTCAGAAACCAGCGAATCCGGGACAGCGCCCGAGACCATGAGCAGGCTGGTGGCGTCGGCGCTTTCGACGGCCTCAATCGAGGAGAGAAGCTTCTGAAGCGCGTCGCGGGCGCCCGCATTCCAGTCGGCACGCAGCGATCCGGCAAGCGCGGCGCGGCTTTTCAGGATGACGCCGTCATCGAGGACTTTGAGGCTGTTGGCGCGCAGGGTCGCGCCCGTGGAGGTGATGTCGACAATGACTTCGGCCTGCCCCGACGAAGGGGCCGCCTCTGTCGCGCCGGCGCTTTCCACCAGACGGTACTCACCGACCGACTTGCTGGCGAAATAGTTGCGCGTGAGGCGGAGATATTTGGTCGCGACCTTCATGCGCCGTCCATGGCGCTGGCGGAAGCGGGCGCCGGCGGCCTCAAGGTCGCTCATCGTGTTGACGTCCAGCCAGGCAGCCGGGACGGCAACGACGACATCGGCGCCGCCAAAGTCCAGACGCTTGATGACGGACGCATCGCGCGGAAGGTCGCTGGAGAGATCATGCAGCAGATCCTCCCCCGTCACACCGATGTGAAATGAGCCATCTATGAGGCCTTGCGCGATCTCACGGGCAGAAAGAAGCAGGACATCGGCATCGGGCAGGCCTTTCAGCTCTGCGGTATAGCCCCGGTCGCCGCCGGACTGGCGCAGCTTGAAGCCGGCGCGGGCGAGCCAGTTTTCGGCATTCTCCTTCAGGCGCCCCTTGGACGGGATAGCGAGTTTTAGCCGGGTCATGCGGTGCCTCCGCTTGTGAGACGGTCCGGACGGACGACGCCGCCAATGGCCGTTGTGTCGACATCTCCGCCCGAGAGGCGCGCGAGCAGCGTATCGTAACGCCCCCCTGCCCCGAACGGCCGGCGGCCATCGGCTTCGCCGGGAAGGAACAGCTCAAACAGGAAGCCGTCATAATAGTTGAAGCGGCGCCCGAAGGGCGTGCCGAAGCGGGCCGTTTTCATGAAGTCCGGCGCAAGTGAAGCCATCCGGTCCGTCCGCGCCTGTAGGCGTTCAAGGAAGGGATCCAGACCTTCGAGGCCAGCCTGGCGGGAAATGGCGAGCAGTTTGTCCGCCGCCTGCGCCGGTGAGCAGTTCACAGCCATGACGGCTTCGAGTGTCTGGCGGGCTGTGTCGGGCGCGGCGCCATGTTCGGCGTCTGCCGCCTGTGCCAGAAGACCTTCGACAATCTCATCAAGGGTGCGGTGTCCCTGCGGCTGGATACCGGAAAGGGCGAAGATGTCCGAGACGATGGCTTTCGCCTCTTCGGGGGCGGCGCCCTTGAGGCGGGCGGCGAGGCCGTGAGCGGGCTGAGAGGCGCCGGGCTTCAGGAGCGCGGACACGCCGCCGGCCTGCCGGAAGGCGCGTTTCAGCGCATCGGCGAGACCGGGGGCGA
>NVWP01000151.1 GCA_002733705.1 Henriciella sp.
GTCGAGGCGGGCCTGCAGGGCTTCGACCTGATCCACCCGTTTGGCCATGTCGTCGACGCGTGCAAGGCGTTCGGCTACGCGGGTTTCAAGATCGCTGAAACGGCCGGAGAGGTGTTTGGTAGCCCCCTCAGTGCGCAGCTCGGCCTGTTCCACCTTACGGGCAAGCCGGTCAGCGGCGTCATCCAGGGTCTTGTCGATCCGCCCCTCGACGCCCGTCAGGCGCGCGCCGAGGTCTTCAAGGCCAGTTTCGACGCGCTTGCGGACTGCAGCGGTGCCGTCCTTCTGGCGCGAAGTTTCCTCGTATACATGGGAGGCGAGCTTGCCGAGCGCCTGTTCGAGTGATTTCAGCGCCTTCACATCGCGCCTGCCTCCACCGCTGCCTTCCAGCGTGTCGAGTTTCGACTTCAATGCATCATGGGTGGTGCGGATATCGTCGATGACGCCCTCATAGCTGGTCGAGAGGCCATCGGTCTTGCGATGGGCGTCATTCAGGCGTTCGGTCAGATCATGGATAGAGCGGTCGATGCCGCTGAGGGCGACGGCCGAGCGCGCTTCCATCGCCTCAAGCCGGCGCAGAAGATCGTGGATGGCTGCGGCCGTACCGGGATACTCCCCGTCTCCGCCCTCGCCGCCGCCGCCGCTGCGCGCGTATCGGGGGGTCTCGTCATCTCTCGCCGCCATTGCCCCTCCTGACACGGGATCGCCAACCGATCCGGTTTCCATCTTGAGCATGCGGTTAATATATTCACCAATGGTGAGGCCTTCTTCACGCGCAGCCGCACGGGCTGCCTCGCGTGCGCGTTCGTCGCTGCCTTTGACACTCCAGGGCCCGTAACTCGACATACGCGAACTCCTCAACTCCGGCAGGCGCGTCTGCAGAAAACACCCCCGGAACACCGCATTGCGCCATGGATGAAGAGCTTCGTCTTAAAGGGTGGTTAAAATGGTAAACAGAAAGGCTGGATTTGTTCAGACATCTGCAGCGCGTCCCTGTTCGGGCTTTACTTTGACGGAAAGGTA
The DNA here is from genome assembly GCA_002733705.1 of Henriciella sp. Lineage (GTDB taxonomy): Bacteria > Pseudomonadota > Alphaproteobacteria > Caulobacterales > Hyphomonadaceae > Henriciella. The sequence goes on from NVWP01000151.1 coordinate 1,021, forward strand.
AGGGTAACATTGACGTAAACGTAAATAACAAAACCCAGGAGGATATCATGCCAGACACAGCTTCCATCTCCATCTCGGAGACACGGACCTACTCAATTTCGGAGCTTGCCCGCGAATTCGGCATTACGCCGCGCGCGCTGCGCTTCTATGAAGACAAGGACATGCTGCACCCCGCGCGGGACGGCATGACGCGCGTCTATTCCCACCGCGACCGTGCCCGGGTCACGATCATCGTGCGTATGAAACGCCTCGGCCTGCCGCTGGCCGATATCCGTGAAATCCTGGACCTTTACGGTCTCGGCGACAATGAGCGCGCCCAGAAGCGCAAGACGCTCGAGAAATTCCGCAACCAGGTCAAGGAATTCGAAAATCAGCGCGAAGACATCGAGATTGCTCTCGGTGAACTCCGCAAAGGCATTGAATGGCTGGAGAACGACCTTTCCAAGATCGGCCCGGCCAATGAACAGGCTGAAAGCGTGGCTGCCTATGATGCGGTGGCGCGCAAGCAACTGGACGATGCCTGAAGTCCTTTCCATACCCAGACAGTAAACGTTACCGGCCTGCAGAAACCTGCGGGCCGGTTTCCTCGTAATAAAGACCAGAAAGAGCAAACAGATGCCACGTTATGACGCGCCGATCCGGGACATGCAGTTCATTTTCCATGACGTCCTGGCCCTCCAGAACTATTCCAACCTTGAGGGCTTTTCCGACGCGACGCCCGACATTGTGGACCAGATCCTGGAGACGGGTGGAAAGTTCGCCAGTGAGGTTCTCTTTCCGCTCAACAAGGTGGGCGACGCGCAAGGCTGCAAGCGCGCCGAAGACGCATCTGTAAAGACACCCGACGGGTTTCCAGACGCCTACAAACAGTTCGTCGAGAATGGGTGGCCCCTCCTGTCGAAGACGCCGGAAATGGGCGGACAGGGCCTGCCCAACGCGCTCTCGATTGCGATCAGCGAAATGATGTCATCAGCCAATATGGCTTTCGCGATGTATCCGGGCCTGACCTCCGGCGCGTATGAAGCGCTGATGGCGGGCGGCTCCGACGAGCAGAAGCAGAAATACGGGCCGAAAATGGCAACCGGCGAATGGGCCGGCACGATGAACCTCACCGAACCGCAATGCGGTACCGATCTCGGCCTCATCAAGACCAAGGCGGTCCCTCAGGAGGATGGCTCCTACAAGATTACTGGCCAGAAGATCTGGATTTCGGGCGGTGAGCAGGACCTGACAGACAATATCGTCCATCTGGTGCTGGCGCGCATCGAAGGCGCGCCGGAAGGCATCAAGGGCATCTCGCTCTTCGTCGTGCCGAAATACATGGTCAAGGAAGATGGCTCGCTGGGCGAACGCAACGCCCTGTCCTGCGGTGGTCTCGAAGAAAAGATGGGCATCCACGGCAACGCCACCTGCGTCATGAATTATGATGGCGCGACCGGCTGGCTGGTCGGCGATGAGCATAAGGGCATGCGCACCATGTTCGTGATGATGAACGAGGCGCGTCTCGGCGTTGGCCTGCAGGGTCTTGCCCAGGCAGAGGTCGCCTATCAGAATGCAGCGGACTTTGCCCGCGAACGCCTGCAGAGCCGCGCCCTGACGGGGCCGGCCGCGCCGGACAAGCCCGCCGATCCGATTATCGTCCATCCGGATGTGCGCCGCCTGCTCATGGATACGAAATCCTTTGTCGAGGGCGGGCGCCTCTTCACCTACTGGACGGCGCTGCATGGCGACCTGCTTCACAAGTCACCAGACGAGAAGATGAAAGAGAAGGCCGGCGACTATATGGCGCTGATGACGCCGGTGGTGAAAGCCTTCCTGACCGACCGCGGGCTGAAGGCCTGCAATGATGCGCTCCAGCTGCATGGCGGCACCGGCTTTACCCGCGAACAGGGCGTCGAACAATTTGTCCGCGATGTGCGCATTGCGCTGATCTATGAAGGCACAAACGGCATCCAGGCGCTTGACCTTGTCGGGCGCAAACTGGCGGCCAATGGCGGCCGGGCCGTCTTCACCTTCTTTGCAGAGATGGACGATTTCATCGGCCAGCATGAAGGCAATGAAGAGATGAAGCCGTTCGTCGAGGGCCTCAGCCAGGCGAAAGCCGAGCTGCAGGACGCCACGACCTGGCTGATGCAGAACGGCATGAGCAACTTCAACAATGCCGGCGCCGCCTCGACCGACTATCTCCACCTGTTTGGCCTCACCGCGCTGGGCTTCATGTGGGCCAAGATGGCCGAGGCCGCCCTGGAGAAACGTGGCGACGACCCCTTCTATGACGACAAACTCGTCACTGGACGCTATTATATGAGCCGTATCCTGCCGGAAACGGCGGCCCATCTTGCCAAGCTGAAGACAGGCGCAGAGCCCTTGATGGCGCTGGAGGCGGACCGGTTCTGAGACGTTTCCCGCAGCCGGTTTCCAG
>NVWP01000152.1 GCA_002733705.1 Henriciella sp.
TCGGCATATTCCAAAATCGACATCTATTTGGTCCCTGGAAAGTCTTGACCGAGAGGAGAGCGGATGGTTTTCGCGAAGTGCTTTGAGAGAGTTAGATTCTGTTAGAGTCTGAGTTACGGGGTTTTCAGGGGGAAGCTAGGCGTCTGATACAGAAGCATAAAAACGAAATTTTAGGTCTCGTGCGGTGTGTGAAGTGACGAAAATCGGTGTGTGAAGTGACGAATCTTGGTGTGCAAAGTGACGATGGCGTCGCCGAGTTATCCACAGGCCACATTTTGCCGTTGGTGTGTGGAGTGACGAACTTTCTTGACCAGTGGTGTGTGAAGTGCCGATACTCCGGATGGTGTGTGATATGACGAATCTCGATGTCGTGGGGGCGTGTGTGAAGTGACGATAGATCGCTCGCCCTTGCTGCCGGATCGGCATCCTCAACGGGATCTGTTTGTCTGCGACATCGTCGATGCGGTGCCGAAGGGCGACATGTCGTCGATGGAGCACCCTGTGTTTTCGCTCTCGACCAAGCCGGACATGCGGCCCCGCCGCTACGAAAGGGGCGGCAACTGGATCGAAATTTCACCGTCGCGCTATGGGATCGCCACGGTTCATGATCGGGACGTGCTCATCTACTGCATCAGCCAGTGCATGGCTGCGCTGAACGAAGGACGCCAGGTCCAGCGTTCGATGCGGTTCAAGGCCTATGATCTTCTGGTTGCAACCAATCGGCAGACATCAGGGCGAGGCTACGAGCTTCTCAAGGATGCGCTGCGACGGCTCCAGGGCACCCAGATCGAGACCAACCTGCGCCAAGGCGGCAAAGAATACTTCAAGATCTTCGGTTTGGTCGAGTCGGCGCAGATCGTCCGCGAGACCCGGGACGGTCGAATGCTTGACGTTGAAATCACCCTCTCCGACTGGGTCTGGGACGCGATTGAGAACAACAACGTCCTGACCATGTCCCGGCAATATTTCCAACTTCGGAAGCCGTTGGAGCGACGTCTGTACGAGCTGGCGCGAAAGCACTGCGGCATGCAGCCGGAATGGAAGATCGGCCTTGATACGCTGCGGGAGAAATGCGGCTCAGGGTCTACCGACAAGGAGTTTCGTCGCCTGATCGGAAAGATCATCGTGGACGATGAGCAGCACGACCACATGCCAGACTACACCTTCACGATTGAAGGCGACAATGTCGTGGTCCGGCCCAAGCGGCTAATCGACGAGCAGCTTCCTCTGCCGAACCTGTCATCGCTGCACCTGAAAGGCGACACCTACGACGCGGCACGCCGCGCGGCGCCGGGCTGGGATGTGCACCATCTCGAAACCGAGTGGCGGTCGTGGGTCGTCGACAAGGGCATCGCCGTGAAAGACGCAGACCGGCACTTCGTCAGCTTCTGCAAGAAGCGCGGGCCGTATCGCTGATACGGCGCTCGGTCGGGCGTCCATCCCACGGCCCCGTCTCCGTGCTTCCGGATGCGCGCTCAGCTCCGAGTTGCCTGGGATGTGCGACGCTCTACGCGTCGCCACGGCTTGCCGGTGCGATCTCCGGCTTGTTGTAGGCGGCGAAGAGCCGGTTGAGTCCTTCAGCCAGCATGTCCTCCATCGTCCGGCCCTGCTCGGCCGCCAGGAGCTTCAGCTGATAGCGCACCTGGGGCGGGTAGTGGCCCGTGATCGCCTTGGTCCCGGCCCTGCTTGGCTGCTTCGCGGTCGCTTTCGGCTGAGGCTGCGGCTCGGCCTGTGGCGCGACGGCGGTGTTCACGGCTGTTGGGACCGTGGTGGCGCGCGTGCTGCCGCCGGCCTCGCGCATGGCATCGGCGATGGATAGGCGTTTAGACATGGTCAGCGCTCCCCGGCGTCACTTTCGGCAAGTCGAGAAGTATACTTACATACTCGTAAACTTGTCTAATCTCGCTTGCGGCCTTGCTGCGCGGGTCAATCTCTACAGCGCCGGCCCCTTGCGCATAGGCGTCTTGGAACGTGATGCGGTCACCGATGGTCGCTGGACAGACAGGCATCCCCTGCTGTTCGAGCCATTGGGCGGTTTCGGTATGGCGATTGCCGAAAGGCTTGACCCGCGTCAGCACGGCGGCCCGCTGCTTGTCTCCCGCGAGGTTGATCAGGTCGGTGGTGGCCCGAATGGTTTTCAGGTCGATCACCGAGGGCTGCAACGGCACCAGCACCAGGTCCGCAACCCGAGCGCCCGCGAGCGCAGCCTGCTCAGTACGTCCGGCGGTGTCGATCAGAAGCAGGTCCACGCCCATGTCGCGGGCGCGGTTGATCACGGCATCGATGCGGGCGGGTTGTGCGTCGATGACGACCGGCGCGTCCAGCTGGCGGATGTCGCTCCATTCGCAAGCGCTGACCTGTGGATCGAGATCGATGATGGCGACGGTCAAACCCGCAGCGATGGCTTCGGTTGCAAGCGAGATTGCCAGCGTGGTTTTGCCGGTCCCGCCCTTCTGGCAGATGAGCGCTATGGTCTTCATGCAGACTTGCATCCTTGTCGTACAGACTAGAAGTATACTTTTATGCTTGTAGCCGCGCTGAGGAAGCCGCTCAAGGGCCTTGCCCTTGCAGCATGTGGATCTTCAGACGGTGCGGCACGCAACGCACACCCGCGCGGGGGCGCCGTCGCACGGAATGCTCGCCACCTGGCTCAGGGCCATGTCTGCGGGCGATGCCGGAGCTTCTGGTCAAGATAGCTGCGCTCGGTCTTGCCTGCGACAGGAGCAGACGTTCGGGACCTGCTACCGATCGCGACATAGAGGATGCCGCTAAGGCGGAGGCGGCAGGCCGGGCGTGGCTACGGGTCGCGATCACTCAGCGGAGGCTGAGCGTGACGAGTTCACTCCGGCCGCCCCCCCCCACAGACGTCTGCTTCGACGGGCAGATGGGAACGCGGACCGTAGTCCACCTGAGCCACGCCAGCGGCGCTGTGCGGGCGGGCGGTCTGGATGGCGCCCGTGGTCTCTCCGCTGAAGTGAGGTAGTTAGTATAGAAGTATACTTTCTATTATGTATGCTTCTCATCTGCATCGCCAATCGCCTACCGGCCAGGCAGCCCCTCTCCGGCTTGCGACCTCTGGCCTTCGTCGGCGCGCGCGCATCGCGGCGGACCAGAGGCGGGTGACTGAAGCAGTCCACAGTTGGCCGCTCATCTGTGACCGCTCAAGCGCCCCCGAGGCCTATGCCTCGGGGCTATGCAGTTCGATCTGAAGTGCTGATCAGCCCTCCTCTCTGAACTGCCATGCCAGCGCCTGGGACAGGATCATCCGCCCGAGCCGCCCCTCCTGCAGGATCCCCAACGGATCGAGCAGCTCGCGCGCCCGCGCCCAGGCAGCGGCGTCCATCGCCCGCCCGACCTGGATCGACTCCGACCTCCGCGGAGGGTCCGGGCTGAGATCGCG
>NVWP01000153.1 GCA_002733705.1 Henriciella sp.
GGAGGGGTTTTCCGCGCCCCGTGCGCGTGTAGTGTATGGTCATGTAACGGCAACGTCTCGCACCGACTTATGGGCCCGTAGATGTCCATATTGCCGAATGTGGGGCCAAGAGCGGACGGTCCGCTTCTGGCCCACGAGCCGCCATTGGCGCCCGCTCGTAACGACTGGCCGGCTTTGGGCCGGTTTCCGACTGGCAGCTTTCAGGAAACCGAGGCGCGAAAACTGACGTCGCTTGCGAATGTCGGTGCGTCGGCTCACGACCAGGCGCGACGTTTACTCTTGCCTCGCCAACGTCCGACTCCGCCAATAGCAATCTTTCGGGTCGATCGAGGCTATAAGGCGGGATCCGCCAACCTAGCGACCATTCTCAGGTTCGGACTAACTCGTTGAAAATGTCCATACGTTCAGGTGCTAGCCGATGGTGCTCCGCTTCTCCAGCTAGAACTGCCCTGTTCCTTGGTGTGGTGAGCTCTCAAGTCGCGCCATCGGAAAATCTGCAACTCGGGGAGGTTGTGTTGGGTTCGCAATTGAGCAAGGCCTGCCTCACTTAACTCGACCCGTTGCCCTTCCGCCCAACGCGCATCGTTGTGCGCCATTTCTTGTTGCCACCCGTCCCGCCAGAAGCGCGTCGTCGCCATGACGTGCCCATACTTGTCTAGAAACGAAAAGGGATCGTCGTTCGAGCAGCGCCAGCCCACGCTGTTGGCGAAAACCGGATCGAGCATTAGGATCTCGGACCGCTCGCCGACGAGCGATACCCGAAGATTTCTTACCATCGCCGGAGGGGCGTTAGCATCGGTGTTAACTATTCCACCACAAGCCCAGAAAGCCTTGGGAAGCTGGCTGATCGCTCCATCTAGGTCACCAGCGGGACCGATCTTCAAGCCGCGGGCGACGAGCATATCCTCGTTGAAGAGCGAGTGCGATTCGAGCAGCGCGAAGCGTGCCCATTCGCCTACCACCCGTTCGGAAGCAGCCTGACGTTGGATATCTTCCGACTGCAGCCAGTCTTTTGCGCGAGCGCTCCAGCGCTCCTCGGGCAATGTCGGCCAGTCTTGATCCGCGGGCCTTGCCGAAAGGCCTGTGCGGGGCGGCTGGAGAGGACCGCCATCGAGCTGATGGAGCAACAGGTCGAATTCGACTTGGGAAAGAGTCCCTGCGCGCCAATGCTCGCCGACAATAACGCGCAGCGCACGGATGCAGGCACCAATATGGGGACGCACGAATGGAAGCCGCAAGCCGAGCCCTGTGAGTCGGATCTCAAGTTCCTTGGTGGCTTTGGCACCATAGATGCCGGCACCGCCCCATGCGGTTATCAGCTGAGCAGCGCGGTGCCTAACGTTCGCGACAGGTCCGCCCGAATAGCGCACCAGCATCTCGATCCAGCTCTCAAACCCTTCGGTCCAAGCGGCGGCATCGTCGATGACCGGCCCCAGCGATATCGCATCGCGTAGGCTTCGGCCCGTAGCGGTGTCGAGCGCCGGCAATTGCAGCGCATAAATCGGCGGTAGCTCGGTTTCTGGCACCTGCGCGGCACCACCCCAGATACCGCTCAATATCTCCGCCAGCACCGCGACACACCCGTCCTCATGCTCGGCTAGCCTATCCAGCTTGTCATTGAATGACTGAATCACGCCATCGCAGCTTCGCGCCTCGAACAAGAGGCGCAGACCAAATAGTGCGATCTGCCCGTCTCCTTCGATCAGCTTTTCGCAGGTCCGGGAGAAAAGGGCAGTGGCCTCGTGCGATTGTGAGTGAGCGAGTTCCAGCAAGCCGGCACCCGCTTGCTCCCGTGGATCGGAAACGCCGAACTTGACCGCATCGAGGAACAGGCGGACGATCAGGTCGAGATCGTCCCGCTGTTCGCCCTCGTCCCGGGGTATCTCCGTGGCCTTTTGATAGTCCCGGTAGTCCGGAATCTGTTCGTCGAGCCGTGCCCATAACGCCGGCCAGTCAATGTTCTCGAACAGCAGCGGGAAGATGTCGTCGACGCTCCAAAGCGCCGAACTAGTGCCATGGCCGCCAACAGCAAGGTCGCGCAGGAAATCTTCTCGAGCGCGGTTGTGCGCGTCGGGATCGCCGAGAAGGTGCCGCGCTCGATGATGGTTTAGCAGGTTGCTGTCCGCCCAACCGCCCCAGCCTTGGCGGACTTCCGTGTCGCCTGAGAACAGCCCTTCGGCATAGTCACGCCTGCCGGCTGCGATCGCGGCACTGGCAAGGGCGTTCTTCACCGGTCGGTCGCGAACGAGTTCGGGATTGCGTGCGGCGAAAGCCTCCACTTCCTCCCAAGCCTCATGCGCGATGATCCTCCCTATCCGCTTGCCGAGTTTGTAGTTAACGAAATCGCCGTAATGGGTGCTGGTCTGCGCTTCGCGCCGGGCGCGCTCCACGGCAACCGCACACTCGACATCCTCAAAGGACCTGAGTTGGAAATAGTCAGGAAATGTATCCTTGTCGTAGACAAGCTCAGCATTCCAACGGTCGACTGCCAAGTCCACCGTTGGAGAACTATAATCGCGATCGGCCAAACTGTCCCGGAAAACCCGGAGGAGCTTTGCTCTCTGCGATGGCTTGGCATCGCGTTCTAGGCTGGCCACGATTATCCGGTCGATAGCAGGCAGCGTTTCTAGAGACGCTGCGGCGGCTAGATCGCGCAGGAACTGACCGGTACGGGTCAGGCTATTGTAGACTTCATCATAATAGGGAAGTGCAAGTGCCGACCAAGTGATGGCTAGCGGGAGCGCGAGATCCGGGCGCCGACGAAGAAGTCCCCTGGCAACCGCGTCGACTAGCGCGTCCCAATGCCAAACGCCCGCATCTTTCGCCCAACTATAGGCATCCCAAGCGGGGGCCGTGCCACTTGCGATCGCATCGACAAGTACCGATTTTGCCATGCGCCAAGCCTGATCATGCGCATCGCTATCGTCGATGCCGGCTGTAAGGCGCAGCATACGGAATGCACGATCGGCCGAACCGGCAGGATCCGCGCGATCGGCCGTGGTAAGCACGCCTTCCCATAACTGATAGAGCCCATCCTTCTTCGCCGCCAGGTAGCAGCCCAGCGACTTTTGCCGCATCATTTGCAGCAGTTCGCGCGCGCGCTCGTGCAAACCGATATTGCCGTAGGCAATTGCCAGCTCGGAAAGTAGGTCGATAGCCTCGTGCGGGGAGCGGGCATGGTCAAGCCCCGCATGGGGTCTTTCCAGACGTGTGACCGCAGCCGCGGCATCGCCATCGAATGCGACGTCACCAGTTCCGACAGCGCCGTGGCGGCGGTGGCGGCGGCGCGCGAGGC
>NVWP01000154.1 GCA_002733705.1 Henriciella sp.
GTGCCAAGACCCCGCTGCAATCAGCCTGCCTCATCGCCCTCCGACGCCGCCAGGAGATCCATGAAGTTGCGAGCTGCTTCCCGGTCTTCCTCGCTTTCGAACGCCACGTCGAGATCGGGTGCGGACCCGAACATGTGCAGGAATGACCACAGTGCAAAGCGCTTGCCCCGGTCCTCCTCGGGGCCGAGATCGACCCGGCAGTGCTCGATGCCGGCTGACAACGTGTCAGGGGCAACCCCGGAGAGGTCGGTGGTGGCAAAGTAGCGCTGCAGCAGATCGTCAAGTTGCATGGTTGATGCCCATAGCGGCGGGTGAATGGGACAGAAATGGTAAAGCACGAGGACACAATCAATCGCGCAATCAGGCTCTGCGAGGGTACAGAACCGGGAAACCTTGTCGGGGCTTGACTTGCGGGAACAGTTTCAATGCAAGCCGGACTATTGCTTCCCGTCGCTTTGCTACAATCGACCCGTCACAAATTGGTGGTAAGGACGATTCGCGACCCGAAGGGCTCGAAGCGAAGCGACGAGTTCTCTCCTTATGGGCGGCTCCCTTGGGGCCGCCCATTTTTTGTCTGGCACGAAGCCGTCCCGCGTCAGATGATGCTCAAATCGCGACCCGGATTGTTTCGTCTGAAGCAGGAAAGCGGGGCGGGATGTCGACCCCAACTGCGGTCGGCGAAGCATCGAGAGGCGCCGTGTCGACAGGGTGCCCCTTGAGCATCCAGCGCTCCGGCTGGATCAACCGCGCCCAGTCCGCAAAGGATGGAATGAGCCCGAGGTCCTCGATCACATGCTGTTCGCCCACGAGACGTGTGGGAACGGTCTTTCCATCGGCGTTGATGAGGGTCGCACCGAACAGATTTTCGAGCATGAAAATCCCTTCGGCATGATGCCGCAGGGCTCTGTGACGCGGATCGGCAAGTATGCTTTTCGACTGGTCGAACCACTGGTGGAGATCGAGGTAATCCTCGACCACTCCGCCCCATTTCCGGACCGAGGAGAGCGCATGGTAATAGCAATGGGCCATGATCTTTCTCCTTAGATCTTGGTGACCTGCTCATCGTAATCGATGAAACGGGTGCGGCATTCGAGGATGAAAGTCCCGGCCGCGACATCGATCTCGAGCGCTCCGGCTGAACCTTCGTTGATCTCCCAACCGGGATGATGCAGTTCGAGCGCGATATAACCGATCTCTTCTAGGGCATCGGAGAGCGGGATGGTCCTGGGCGGCTCGGTTTCACTCTCTCCGCCGTCAGGCGCGGCAACCTGTACCTCAGGGCAATCGGCAATGCTGGCGTCGGCAGAAAGACAGGTGATGTCGTCGATCGAACCGCTGTCACCGTAACCATCGAAGGTGATCTCAACGCTTGCGATTTCGGCCGTGCGCAAGGCAGCAAGCGTCACGGCCTTGAGATGATCGAGTTTCAACTTGCGCTTCTCGTGGCGCTCTTCCTGGCGAGACGCAAAATCCGCGATCATGCTGGTCATATCGGTCATCGAAACCTCCTGATGAATGGCGCTCGTTCGAACCGCTCGAACCGATGCGCGCCCCCAGGATGTCCCCTCTCCTCTGTCCACTGATCGGGTGTGGTGCCCCCAAACGATATTTGTTCGTTTTTTGTTCTTTCCTACACCCAATGCAGGGGTTTAGGCACCAGAGCATCGACGGCGCCGACACACTTTCGGGAGATGGCTCGCGGCTGAAATCACCATGAGAAGCAATCGCTTATGGAGAATGTCAGCGGTTCATCCGGTCAAAAAGGCGAGACGGTGTCGCCGATGGGCAATCCAAGCAAAGGACAATGACATGCAACAATCCGAACTTCTTTCCTGCCAGGACGTCATGCGTCTCACAGGAATTCGCAGCCGGGCGACCATCTGGCGGCGCATCAAAAAGGGCACGTTTCCAAACCCGGTCGATATCGGTTCCGGACGAATTCGCTGGCGCGTGGCCGAGGTTGAAAACTGGATCAACGACCTGCCCATTCGCACATATCAGTAAGCGAAGGGTCCATGCTGCGGGGCTCCGGAATAATTGCGCAAAATCCGGCAGCATGGAAGATGGCTGGAGGGTCAACGGGCCTGAGCATGAACCGGCTTTACGCCCACTGGCCCGCGACGATCGACCACGGTAATCCGCTGCTTCTTGGCGTCGATCACCAGGCGCTCGGTGACACCATTGCCGGGAAAGGCCACGACGTAGCGGGGATTAAGCGAGAGCATCTGCTCGTTGCGTTTGAACCCGGCACGGGCCCCCAGTCGGCGATCGAGTGAGAAAGTGAGCTGCTGAACCTCATGCCGTTCGGCCCATGACGCAGCGAGCCTGTCGGCACCCTTGCTGTCACCGCCATGGACGAGGACAAGATCTGGAACATTGGCGCGAACCTTGTCGAGCGTGGCCCATATGTTCGATGCATAGGCCTTGGCGTCTTCAGTGGTCTCGAAGCGGCTGCGACCGCCGGTAAAGATCACCGGCGTTCCTTCAGGCATATGCGCTGCGTGACGCCGTTCGGCCCGTGCCCGCAGGAAATCGCGCGCATCGATCACGGCAGATGTCAGCGACTTTGCATGGCTCGCACGGGATCCGGAAACGGGCTTCCACGAAGAACCGGTTTCGTCGCGATAGAGGGAAGCCGCAATTTCGCGCATCTGCTCGAATGCCTGCATGCTCGCTTCGGCGGCCTGGGCGCGCGCGGTCTGTTCCTCGAGATTGGAGGAATGAATTTCCGAGCCATCGGCGGACGCGAGCAGGACCCGGATTTCGTCAGATGCACGGTCAAGCTGGGCCGATTTGCGGCTGGCAGCGCGGTGGAACAGATTGACCAGCCCCCAGGCGATGTCTTCGCTGTCGGCTTCGAGCGCGGTATCGGCAAAGAGCGCGAAGAGATCGGACCAGACGGCACCAAGTGTCTGCGCCGTGGCATCCTCGGACGGGAAGTCAGTTGCATCGAAAGGTGCCGGAGCGATAGTGAAGCCTGTCAGGTCGAGGTCGGCAAGCTGGGAAGCGAAGCTGTCATACATATCGAAAATCCTCCTTGAGCTTGGCGGCAAGCCTCAAGGCAAGGATTTGCGTGAGACCTGTTCGCCGTGCCCCTCAAGGACCGCGCGAAAGGGATCGCCGCACCGCGTGAGCGGGAAACCTCGCAAGGCAAGGCTGGCGCGGGCCACACGGGCC
>NVWP01000155.1 GCA_002733705.1 Henriciella sp.
CGACGTGCGCAACGAAAGCCCCGAACTGGCCGGCGATGCAGCCGCCCGCCGCGAGATCGATGCCCGGATCGCCCATCTGTCCGCGCAGCTGGAAGGTCTCCTGAGAGAGGGATTCGAGCGCGCGCACTGGTTCGACACGGGTAAGCCGCTCGATTTGGATTCGCTATCCTACGGCCTGTCGCAGGCAGCGAGCGATATCGCCCGGCGGACTTTCCGGCAGGCTCCGATCGTGCATTCCGAGCTCATCAATCGTCGGCGGCCGTCGAGCAATTCCAATGCGGCGCTGCGAGCCCTGTTGCATGCTATCGTAGTCGGCCGCGGCGAGCAGCACTTCGGGATCACGGGCTATCCGGCCGAAAAGGGCCTAGCGGTCACCGTTCTGGAACGCGCGGGTCTCTATGTTCGGCAAGGCGAGCGGTGGGACTTTGTTCCGCCCGACGAGACCAGCACCTTCGCCCCTCTCTGGTCGCTGACCGATGGCCTGCTCGAAGCCGGCGAGCAGGTTTGTGTTGCCGACATTTACCGGGCGTGGGGCGAGCCGCCTTACGGTGTGCAGCAAGGCGTGATGCCCCTATTACTCGTGACCTATCTTTTCTCGCGCCGTCACAGCACCGCGGTCTATGCGAAAGAGGCCTTCCAGCCGGCCATATCCGATCTGGTCATGGATCTTCTGCTGCAGGATCCCGAACATATTGCGCTAAGATCGGTTCCGACCGATGCCGCGAATGCGGCTGCACTGAAGCAGTTTGCAGCCGTCGCGGGCGAGTTCGTCGAAGAGGCGCCGTCGGAGGAACCGCTCGAGATAGCGCAGGCTCTCGTGCAGTTCGCCTACACGCTGCCCAACTGGTCGCGCAAAGCGCAGGCTGCGTTCTCCAAACAGGCAGTCGACGTGCGCCGACTGCTGCTCGATGCGGACGATCCCTACCAGCTGCTCTTCGTCGATCTGCCCGAAGCGCTGGATGCTTCGTCGGGCAAGGACATCGCGCATGCGCTGCGCAAAGCTTTGGGCGAACTCGATCACGCCTACCCGGCCATGATCGAGCATCTTAAAGACCGAATGCTGGAAGGCTTGAAACACCGCGACGCAGAAAATCTCGCCGAGTTGGTGGAGCGCGCCAAGCGAATAGCGGGTCACGGGGGAGACGACCTCAAGCTTAGGGGCTTCATCACCAGGCTGGCCGAGTTCGACGGGTCGACGCAAAGCGTGGCGGACATTTGCGGTCTCGTGATGGGCAAGCCGGTGACGACGTGGCACGATCTCGAGCCGAGCCGCGCGGCGATGCAGCTTTCGGAATATGCCTACCGGTTCCGCCGCGTGGAACTGTTCGGCGACAACGACCAGCAACCGACACAGACCGCGGTCATGGTGATGGCAGGTGTCGGGTCGACCGAGCGAAGCGTCGTGCGCAGGGCACAGATTGCAACCGGGGCGCAACAGCGCCTCGGGCCGCTCTTGGACGAGCTCGGCAAGACGCTCGACGCCGCACAGCTCGAACCCGATATGGTGCTCGCAGTGATTGCAGAGCTAGCGCAGCGTCACATCAAGGACGACGGGGAACGCGATGTCTCGGTTGCGCTGAGCGCGGAGAAAGAGGCGTGACCGGCCAGGCGATGCATGTACTGGGGCTTTCCGGCGGACGGGACAGCGCTGCCCTCGCTGTCTGGATGCGTGATCACCTGCCCGAACTCAACGTGCAGTACTTTTTCACCGATACCGGCAAGGAATTGCCCGAGGTATATGATTATCTGGGCCGTCTTGAAGGCTTTCTCGGCAAGACCATCGAAATGCTCAACCCAGGCCGGGACTTCGATTTCTGGCTTGCGGAATACGGCCATTTTCTACCCTCCCCGCGTACCCGCTGGTGCACCCGGCAGCTCAAGATTCAGCCGTTCCAAAAGTGGCTCAAACCCCATCTTGATGCGGGAGTTGAGGTTCATTCCTATGTCGCGATCCGGGCCGACGAGCCGAACCGTTCGGGCATGATCACGACCCATCCCAACATGCACGTCCACTTTCCCCTTAGGGAGGCCGGTCTCGACAAGGCATCGGTCATCGGTCTGCTGGAAAACTCCGGGCTCGGCCTCCCGGACTACTATCGCTGGCGCTCACGCAGCGGCTGCACGTTCTGTTTTTACCAGCAGAAGATCGAATGGGTGCGGCTAATGCGCGAGCACCCCGATGCGTTCGAAGAAGCCAAGCGCTACGAGAAATCAGCTCTCGAGCACGGATCCCCGTTCACATGGACAGCCAATGAAAGCCTGGACGAACTTTCCCGACCTGAAAGAGTGTCGGAGATCGAGCGCCAACATGAACAGCGAAGGGCGCAAGCGCGCGCGCGTCGAGTGCCTAATCCGCTTAGGGCCCGCTTGAACGGCACCGAGGCAGATGAATTCCTTGATGAAGACGATAACGGTTGTCTAATTTGCCACAAGTAATTTGCCATCCATTCATTATTTCTCGTTAAGGTTTTGGCGATGTTTAAGGTTACAGCGAGAACAGTTCTTGAGCTTGGCTCTGAGCTCATCAGCTCGGACGTCATCGCTTTCTATGAGTTGGTCAAAAACGGCTTCGACGCTGGTACCAAGAGCGGCGTGGAAATTCGATTTGATATAGTCTTGGGTTTGCGGAGCTATTCGTCGCTTCGCAACCGGACTCAGGAACAAGAGGTGCCTCTTGATAAGCTTAAGACGCGCTGTTTATCAGAGCTAGATGCGGGGGCTGCTTCGCTTTACGCTTCCGCCAAAACGTGCATCTCATCGGCGAAGTCTTACGAAGAGCTTTTTAGCGCGCTGGAAGAAGTCTACTCGTTGAATTCAATTCGCGTGATCGACTCAGGTACCGGCATGTCCAAGACTGACTTGACCGACAAATTCCTTGTGATCGGAACTCCGTCGCGGAAGATCGCAGTAGAGCGGTCTGTCGCAGAAGGTAAGGACAAACCAGATTTCCTCGGGGAAAAGGGGCTTGGGCGTTTATCCGCAATGCGTCTGGGCGACACGTTGTCGATCACAACGGCTCGCCGCAA
>NVWP01000156.1 GCA_002733705.1 Henriciella sp.
AGCCGGCCGCCTCGACGAGGCATATCTGGATTATCTGCGCGAACGGGTCGAAGCCGCCCTTCCAGAGGAGACCGCGCGCCAAGAGCTTCGTAGCTCCGTCTCAGCCGTTCTGCCCCCGCGTGAGCGCCAGCAGCAGGTGCTTGAGGCTTATCGGGACGCCGTCGACGCCGAGGGGCTTTCGCGTCTGGAGCGCGATCTTGGCTCCATCTCAGCCATCGCTGCCCACACCAGCCCTTCAGGCGCCGTCGCCCTGGTCGAACTCGCCCGCTCTCCTGAAGACATGCGCAAGCTGGAGCTCGTTGCGCTCTCCGGCAGTGACCGCGCGGTTGCGCTTGCAAAGGAAATCGGCCCGCGTCTTACGGGCCTAGCTCAGCTCGGAATCAGATGGTCCACCGGCCTGGTTTTCCAGATCCTCGGCGTCGTCGCCATCTTTATCGCGCTCGGCTGGTCAAGCTTTTCGGCTCTCTATCGGCTGCCCCTGAACGGGCACCGCTGGTAATTTTCAAGAAAGGCCCTCAGCGGGCTCTAGACTGCTGCGAATGCGCCCTGCAGCCCGTCGATCAGCAATTGCACAGAGAGCGCGGCCAGGATGACACCGAAGATCCGTGTGATCGCGCCGGCAATACTGTCGCCCATGGCTTTTACAAGCGGGCCGGCGATCATGAAAACGAACAGGCAGAGCAGCATGTTGGCGCCGATTGCGGCCAGCACGACAGCCTGCGTCATCCAGTTGGCCGCCTCCGACATGAAAAGCATGGCGGTCGCGATGGATCCGGGCCCGGCCAGCATCGGAATACCCATCGGGAAGACCGAGACGTCATCCAGCGTCTCATGTTCTTCAAGATACTCGTCCGCACGCGTCTCACGCCGCTCGGTGCGTTTTTCGAAAACCATGTCCAGCGCGATCAGGAAGAGAAGCGCGCCGCCAGCCGCCCGGAAGGCGTCGATGGTGATATGCAGCTGACGCAGCAGCCAGGTGCCGAAAAAGGCAAATCCGAAAATGATGATGGTCGCAACCAGCACGGAGCGCCACGCCATGGTCCGCCGATAGTGGGGATTCCCCTTCGCCGTCAGCGACGCAAATACGGGCGCCACACCGAGGGCATCGATGAGCACGAAGAAGGTCACGAAGGACGCAGTAAATACGGAGACGAGATCGCCAGTCATGGCAGCGCCATATAGGGCCTATTTCAGCGCGTCCAGTATCTCCCTGACGCGGGGATGCAGGGCTGGCTTGTCTAGGCGCATATTCGCGGGGCGCTCCACGTTCTCTCCGGCGGCCAGCATGGTGATAAGGCGAAGCCCCCTGGCGCGCTGTAGCAGGGCGGCAAGTTCGCACGTTTCCAGCGCTTCGAGGGCGATGCCGTCTTCTACCTCAATTCTGACAGGCGCCGAAACTTTGCCTTTCTCCAGCGCTTCTATCGCGGCCGAAAGGTCGCTCAGTATTGTCGTCTGGTCGGTATCGGAAGAACTGGACATAATGGTTGCTCGGCTTTCAGGCATGGTCCGCCTCTGCAAGAACAGTTTTCAGAAGCTTCCGGCAGCCACCCAGCGCCTTGTAAAGATCGCCTGCGGCAACGAGCTGCGCGATTCTGAGTACGGCGTCGCGCTCAGTCTGGTCCGTACTCTTTTCAAGAAGATCGGTCAGGGCAGTGATCGCCGCATCATAGAGCTGGCCCGACGTCTCACCAACGATATACATCTGCATCAGGGCGAAATAGGCCGCATCATGAGGGGTGAGGACATCTTCAGGAAACATCACATCGCGCTCACGCAGGATGCGCGCTTTGGTTTCAAGCAGCATCGTCCCACGCCGTTCGCCATTGCGAATGACAGCCTCGTTCACGACCACGGCTTCGCCGGGTTTGAGTGAAAGTTTCAGCGGCATATTCCGCGCGCTCCCCGTTCCCCACATTCGATATGGCAGATTTAATACGAATTGTAAGGTTAATATCAATTGAAAGTGCCCCAATTTGGCACGATTGACGCCAAGTTATGCGACTTGGGACGGTTGCCCTTCGTCATCCTGTCCTTATCATCGCGCGTGGAAACGAATTGGAGAAATGCATGCGCTTCGAAGGCACACAGGACTATGTTGCAACCGAGGATCTGCGCGTTGCCGTCAATGCGGCTATCGCGCTTCAGCGTCCGCTTCTGGTGAAAGGCGAGCCGGGCACAGGCAAGACGGTGCTTGCCATCGAGGTCGCCAAGGCACTGGGCGTCCCGCTGATCGAATGGCACATCAAATCCTCGACCAAGGCGCAGCAGGGCCTCTACGAATACGACGCCGTCTCACGCCTTCGCGATGGTCAGATGGGTGAAGAGCGCGCCAAGGACATCTCCAACTATATCAAGAAGGGCAAGCTCTGGGAGGCGTTCACCTCCGAGGAGCGTCCGATCCTTCTGATCGACGAGATCGACAAGGCCGACATCGAATTCCCGAACGATCTTCTGCAGGAACTCGACCGTATGGAGTTCTATGTCTACGAGACCGACGAAACCGTGAAGGCCAAGCAGCGCCCGCTCGTTATCATCACCTCGAACAATGAGAAGGAACTGCCGGACGCATTCCTGCGCCGCTGCTTCTTCCACTTCATCAAATTCCCGGACGAGCAGACGATGAAGGAAATCATCGACGTCCACTATCCGGGCATCAAGAAAAAGCTCGTCGCCGAAGCGCTCACCACCTTCTATTCGATGCGCGAAGTGCCGGGCATGAAGAAGAAGCCATCCACCAGTGAGCTTCTCGACTGGCTCAAACTCCTCATGAATGAGGACATCGACCTCGAGACCATGAAGGAGCAGGATCCCGACAAGCTCACCCCGCCGCTGCATGGCGCGCTTCTAAAGAATGAGCAGGATGTCGCCCTGTTTGAACGCCTTGCCTTCCTCTCGCGCCGCGAGAGCGGTGGCGGACGCCGCGGCCCGGCAGGTTAGGCTTTCACCGCATGAATGAGGCGTTCGGCATTGCCGTCGCCTCCCTTGATTGGGCTGTCAGTGCGCGCACTGAC
>NVWP01000015.1 GCA_002733705.1 Henriciella sp.
GTGACCTGCTTCAACGGCCTCGCCAAGACCGTCGGCCAGTACTGCTCCAAGGGCCAGCTGGCCAGCGTCCAGGGTCGCATCCACTACACCCAGTGGGAGGACAAGGACGGGGTCACGCGCTACGGCACCGAGATCCTCGCCGACAAAGTCGACTTCCTCTCCCGCGGGAACGGCACGGGCGACGAGAACGACAACCAGGATGCTCCCGAGATCGACTGACCTCTCCCGTCGATCTCCCTCCCGAAGGGGTCCTGTCCACTCGGACAGGGCCCCTTTCTGGCGTCCGCAACGCCGATGATCTTTCAGTAATCGTTTGCAAAAGCGGTGCTAAGAACAGCGCCATGACTGACCAGGCGATCGTTTGCTATCCGGGTGAGGCCGCGACTGCTGCCGAGGTTGTTGCACTTGCCGACGAGTATCGGATCGCGGCCCAGCTTCTCGTGCAGAACGGACGGCCCGGAGAACCCAGGTCGCGGGCGCCGTTTCGCATGGTGGCGATTCATGCGGTCGAGCTGTACCTGAACGCATTCCTTCTCCGATCGGGTCACAGCGCGGGCGAGGTCCGGGGTCTCCAGCACAACCTCGCGGCAAGGGCGGACCTCGCAGTCGAGCTTGGGCTGGTGCTGCGGAAGCGGACGCGGGAACACCTGCACGCCATGTCGCAGTCGCGCGAATTTCTTGTGACGCGATATGTGCCCAGAGGGACCAGCCTATCCGAGATCAATCGCCTGCAGGCGACGCTGACAGAGGTCGCGCAGAAGGTCTCGGCAGCAATCTAGTTCGGGAACGGAAGGGAGGGGGCCTGGCTCACGTTCTCCCATTCTGATGGCCGTGCAACCGGCGCGTCAAGGACGGCAGGGGCCCACCATTTTGCCTACCCTTCGCTGCGCTGCGGTCCGACAAAATCGTTTCCCCTACCGCCGCTGCGCGGTCGCCCTATGGGGCGATCCCTGACCCGCCGGCCGCACGCCCATCCGTCCTGCTCCTGCCGTCAACGGCAGACATCAGGAGGACATCATGACTTCAATTGCTCAGCTTCATTCGAACTCGGAACGCTACTTCGCCGCGCTGGCTGTGGCAGAGCGTCGGGCGTTGCACAGCTACTTCGATCAGCACATCGTTGAGGACCGCGAACTGGGATATTTTGCTCTGGACGAGGGTGACTACAATGCACTGCCTGCGCACCTTGCGGCGCGTGTGGTGCATACGGTGCATGGGGCAATGCTAGATGAGTTCTGACCGGATAAGCAGGGCAGGGACCGGGAACGGTTTCTGCCCTTTTTCTTGTTCGCAGGGGTAAGTGAGAAGGGCATTTCCGATCGGTAGGCACCTCGTCTCATGTCGATCTCCGACCGGCTCGGTGATGGCTATCTGGTCCCCATGATTCTCTCAAACGACCGGGCAATTGGCCCGCCTGACGAATGACCCGCCGAGGGGGATTCTCACATAACTAAGGCCAGTTGGTAGCCCAGCGGCATTTTTGCCCCGAATCTCGCTTTTCCCTGCAAAGACCCGGTTGCTCACGCTCCGAGAATAAGGATGCGAATTCAAGCGATTGAACGGAACTCAGGGCGTGCTGGAAACGTCCGCGCACATTGGAACTTGACAGGCACACCGTACGCAGCGGGTGCTGCAATGCAAGGCGTGGAATTGCTTCGCGAATTCACGAAAATTCGCCGATACCATCTTCCGTGCCGGATGCGGCCCAGTTGCTCGCTCGTCCGTGCCGAGTCGGCACAGATCCGTTTAATCTGCTGAAAAGCTGTGTGAATTTTCCGTTTTCCTACACCCCATGCTGCGGCCTAGAGTGGCACTTGCCTTTCGAAGGGTGAGCCAGGTTCTTTGAACACAAGGAACTTGGAAAAATGCAAAGACACCACCGGTTCGTGACCTATGTCACGCCCCTGATCGCCGAATGGATCAGGAAACAAGCCGACGAGCGCAGGGTCAGCGCGAGTATCGTTGTTTGCGATTGCATCTTCGATGCCTGGCAGCGCGCGACCGAAGCTGATCTGAGGACGCCGGCGACCGATCCGGTGCGCCAGAACATCTTCATCACGGTCGCATTGGATGCGCTGCTTACGCATCATCCCGACAGCACACTGCGCGACAGAACGGTCGCAGCCTACCAGCGCCGGCTGGAGCGCCTCGGTATCGTTGCACCCCGACCCATGGGAGGCGATGATGAAGCATAATCTCGTCAACTTCACCCGCGGCAGCCAGCTCCTCGGGCATTTCGGCTTCATGTTTGCCGCGGGCCTCAAGGGACCCCTGATCGTGACACTCCTGGTCGTTCTCGGGCTGGTCTATTGGGACGTAAGCAGCGCGCTAGATGACTACCAGGTCTACCTCCTGTGGATGCATGCCTATGCCTCTGGCTATGCCTTCATGGAGTTCGATCCGGACAAGCTTGTGAACCTCAAGCTGGCCGATGGTAGCCTCGTCGCATTTCCCATTTCCGTGGTCACCGATTACCCGCCGATGCGCGAAGCGGTCGCGCTTTTCCGGAGTGCGGTGATCAGCGCCTTGTGGCTTGCAGGGTTCATTCTTGCGCCGCTCTGCGCGCTTTTCTGGTGGGTTGCCGAACGCTTCGGCGAGAAGTCGAAACAAAAGAAGCATGTGCGCGGAGCCGAGCTCGCTACCTTGCGCGACCTTAGCCGCGAGATCGCTGCGCACAACCGCGATGCCCGTTCCCGCGAATATGGCGATGCTTTGGGCTGGCGCTGGCGTCTGGCCGGGTCGGCTTCGCTGCGGAATGCGGGCTTCTATTCACCCGCGCATCTCGCTGGTGTCAGCTGGCCATGGCGGCTTGAGCAGAGTCATGCGATGCTTGTTGGCACAACCGGGACAGGCAAGACCGTTGTCCTAACTGAACTCACCAGGGAGATCCGCGAACGGGGCGAACGCGCGGTCATTTTCGACCTTACCGGGGCCTTTGTCGAAACCTTCTACGATCCCGAGCGCGATGTTATCCTCAACCCGCTCGACGCGCGCTGTCCCGCCTGGAGCGTCTTCAACGATTGCTCCACGCGTGCCGAATTTCATGCCGCAGCAGAGTCGCTCGTCCCGCATGATGGGGGCGGCGCCGAACAGTTCTGGGTGCTCGCCGCGCGCACGCTGTTCGTCGAGACCTGTCTAAAGCTCGCCGAAGCAGGGCGGGGCACCAACGCCGCGCTGGCCCACGAACTCATGAACGCCGATCTCTCCGATCTGCACCGTCTCGTCGAAGATACCATGGCCGGTCCCATCAGCACGCCGAGCGCGGCGCGCATGGCGGAATCGGTGCGTGCAGTGTTCAATGTCAATGCCAAGGCGCTCCAGATGCTGCCCGAAGACGGGAAGCCCTTTTCGGTCCGCGAGTGGATCAATGGGGCAGGAGGACCGGGCTCGATCCTGTTCCTGTCTGCCCGCTACATCGACATGAGCGTGCTCTCGCAGTTGCTCACGCTGTGGCTCGATACCGCGATCAATACGCTGATGGCGGGCCAGCGCTCGCGGGACATCAGGCTCTGGTTCCTGATCGACGAACTGGGCGCCCTGCATCGTCTCCCTTCACTCGAAAAGGGCCTCCAGACCGCGCGCAATTTCGGGGGCGCGATCGTCACCGGGATTCATGCCTTTGCCAAGCTCAAGGATGTCTACGGTGAGAACATGGCGATGACCCTCTCCTCGCTTGCCCGCACCAAGCTGATCCTTGGCACAGCAGATCGCGAGACCGCCACCTGGTGTTCCGATATCATCGGCCACCGCGAGGTTCGCGAGATGGAGGAAGGTTACAGCTACGGCTACAACAATGCGCGTGACGCGGTGAGCCTGACGCCCCGGCGCCAGGTCGTTCCGTTGCTGCTTCCTGACGAGCTGATGAAGCTCAAGAACCTTCATGGTTTCATCAAGTTTCCCGAAGGATTTCCGGCGGCACCCGTGGTTCTCGCACCGCGCAACTGGCCTCGGGTAGCCGAAGGCTTCATTCCCCGCGATATGCCGAAGCCACCGCCGCAGACCCGGCACTCTGATGGTAAAGATGGAGCAGGGGGCGGTGCCGGAGCAGCCTCTGAAACAGGCGACAATGATGGTGATCCTCGCCGGATGAGGGACGCGCACGATCGCTCCGACAGCGCTGAAAAGAAAGCCGACAAGGAAGACAAAAAAGAACTGCGCCGGACCCGTCGCAGCAACAAGGGCGATCAGGCTCGACCGGACCAGACAAGCAAGCGTCGCGATCCGAATGCGCGAGGGAAAAAGGCGACATCGGACCCTCAGCGGCCGGCTCAATCCGAACTCCCTCTGTCTTCGAAAGCTGAGGAGCACCGCGGCATGGAGCAACGGGCTGTGCCTTCCGCCAGATCCGATATTCCCGATCCCGCAGCGCATCAGCGAGCACAGGTCGCGCGCGGCAAGGCCGACCAGAGGCTCCAGGAAGAGCAGCAGAAGTCGCTGCTTGGCGGTGCAGCGAAGCAGGGTCGCGATGCCGATCAGGGGCAGGACCATGGTCACGATTACGGGGACTTCGATCCGGATATGTGACGCTCAACCGGGGAGGGGACGAGGGCCAAGAGAAAGTGATCCCAGCCCATGCTTTCCGTCGCCAATGTCCGCTCGCCTTCGGCGGCGGCGAGCTACTTCGCATCGGACAATTACTACGCGAGCGCCGATGCCGACCGCTCGGGCCAGTGGGTGGGCGAGGGTGCAAAGCGCCTTGGTCTCGATGGCAAGGTCGAGGCCCAAGCGTTCGATGCGTTGCTGCGCGGCGAGCTGCCCGACGGCAGCAACGTCGGCAATCCCGGACAGGTACACCGTCCGGGTACAGACCTCACCTTCTCCGTCCCCAAGAGCTGGTCGCTGCTGGCACTTGTGGGGAACGACGAGCGGATCATCGCCGCCTACCGCGAAGCCGTCCTCGAAGCGCTGGACTGGGCTGAGAAGAATGCGGCCGAGACCCGGATGGTGGAGAAAGGCAAGATCGTAACGCAGGCCACCGGGAACCTTGCGATCGGCCTGTTCCAGCACGACACCAACCGCAACCAGGAGCCGAACCTCCATTTCCACGCGGTCATCGCCAATGTCACGCAAGGCAAGGACGGGAAGTGGCGTACGCTCAAGAATGACCGGCTCTGGCAGCTCAACACCACGCTCAATACTATCGCGATGGCGCGCTTCCGTGTCGCGGTCGAAAAGCTCGGCTATGAGCCGGGACCGACCCTCAAGCACGGCAATTTCGAGGCGCGCGGTATCACCCGCGAACAGGTCATGGCGTTCTCGAGCCGCCGCCAGGAAGTGCTCGATGCGCGGCGCGGTCCTGGTCTTGAAGCAGGCCGCATCGCCGCGCTCGATACGCGCGCCAGCAAGGACACGATCGAGGACCGCGAAACCTTGGGCAAGCTCTGGAGCGAAACCGCGAAATCGATCGGGTTGGACCTCGCGCCCTTGGTCGAGCGGGCCCGGACCCGTACACTGAAACAGTCGATCGAAACTGGCAGGTTCGGCTCGCTTGTCGAGCGCGGGCGCGCATGGCTGGGACGCTTCGCCGCGCATGTCAGGGGCGATCCGGCTGATCCGCTTGTGCCCAAGTCGGTCCTCAGACAGGACCGTGAGACGATCGCAGCGGCACAGGCCGTCGCTTCGGCGGTGCGTCATCTTTCGCAGCGCGAGGCTGCCTTCGAGCGCACCGCGCTCTACAAGGCTGCGCTCGATTTCGGGTTGCCAGCGACGATTGCTGATATCGAGAAACGGACCCGCGCCTTGGTGCGCTCTGGCGAGCTCATAGCAGGGATGGGAGAGCACAAGGGCTGGCTCGCCTCGCGTGACGAGGTGCTGACCGAGCAGCGGATCGTGTCCGAGGTTGCCGCCGGCAAGGGTGCGAGCTCATCTGCAGTTGAGCCGAAAAGCGCGACTGATCGTGTCCAGGCCGCTGCAATGACAGGGCAGGGGTTCCGTCTCAACGAGGGTCAGCTCGGGGCGGCGAAGCTGATCCTGACGTCCGAGGATCGAACGATCGCGGTCCAGGGAATTGCAGGGGCCGGCAAAAGCAGTGTTTTGAAGCCCGTCGCCGCGGTGTTGCGCGACGAGGGCCGCCCGGTCATCGGGCTCGCGATCCAGAACACGCTCGTCCAGATGCTCGAACGCGACACCGGTATAGCCTCGCAGACGCTGGCCCGGTTCCTTGGTGGCTGGAACAAGCTGCTCGACGATCCCGGTAACGCGGTGCTGCGTTTGGAGGCAAAGGCAGCGCTGAAGGACCATGTGCTCGTGCTCGACGAAGCATCGATGGTCTCGAACGAGGACAAGGAAAAGCTCGCCCGCCTTGCCAATCTGGCTGGCGTTCACCGCCTGGTCCTGATGGGGGACCGCAAGCAGCTCGGCGCAGTCGATGCGGGCAAACCTTTCGCGCTCCTGCAGCGGACGGGTATGGCAAGCGCTGAAATGGCGACCAACCTGCGCGCCCGCGACCCTGTCGTTCGCGAGGCGCAGGCAGCAGCGCAGGCGGGTGATGTGCGCACGGCGCTGCGTCACCTGCAGCCGCACACGGTCGAGGGCAGGGGCGATGGCGCGCTGGTCGCTGCTGAGACCTGGTTAGCGCTCGACAAGGACGCCCGTGCGCGGACATCGATCTACGCCTCGGGCCGTGCAATCCGCTCAGCGGTCAATGCTGCTGTCCAGCAAGGACTTCTCGCCAATGGCGAGATCGGTCCGGGCAAGGCCGAGCTCGGAGTGCTGGACCGCGTCAACGCGACCCGCGAGGAGCTGCGACATCTCTCGGCCTATCAGCCTGGCCGGGTTCTCGAGGTCTCGAGAAAGCAACAGGCCCTGGGACTGTCAGCGGGCGAGTATCGTGTCCTGGGACAGGACCGGAAGGGCAGGCAGGTCGAAGTTGCGGACAAGCGCGGCAAGCGGTTCCGGTTCGATCCCGCGCGGATCAGGGCAGGGAAGGGCGACCAGAATCTGACCTTGCATGAGCCGAGGAAGCTCGAGATCCATAAAGGCGACCGGATCCGATGGACCCGCAACGATCATCGCCGCGGCCTCTTCAATGCCGACCAGGCCAGGGTGGTTGCCGTTGTTGGCGGGAAGGTCACTTTCGAAACTTCCAAGGGAGACCAAGTCGAGCTCAAAAAGGACGATCCGATGCTGAAGCGGATCGATCTTGCCTATGCGCTCAACGCCCACATGGCGCAGGGTCTGACATCCGATCGCGGCATAGCCGTCATGGACAGCCGCGAGCGCAACCTGTCGAACCAGAAGACGTTCCTGGTGACGATCACGAGGCTTCGCGATCACCTGACACTGGTCGTCGACAGTTCGGACAGGCTCGGAGCAGCCGTGGCACGCAACAAAGGCGAGAAGGCCTCGGCCCTCGAGGTCACCGCACAGGTGGTTGCGACAGAAAAGAATAACGGCGAACTTGATCGGCCAAAACCGGAAGAGGCCAACAAGGCCGAAAAGGAACTCGCCCGAAGCAAGAGCAAGACGCTGGATTTCGGGATTTGAAGGGCCGCTATGTGCCAGATTTTCTGACGAATTGGGCCCGGCAGCTGATCCGTGTGGTGCTTACACGCGAACGGCCGGATTTCGGAACCGCTCTCAGATCGCAAGAGTCTTGCGATGCCTCTCAATCGCGCTTCGCACGTCATCGGGGAAGGGCAGGTGTCCGCTTTCGCTGCTCCAGGCGTCGTCGAACTGTGCAACGACATCCTTCGCTGTCGCGGTGATCAGCTTGGCAGGCAGCCTTGCCTTGTCGGCGATCGCTTCGAGTTCATCATAGGTGTAGGACGCCCACTCGCGCGAGCTATGAAACTTGAGCGCAGCATCGTCGCCTGGGATATAGGCGAGCGTCGAAAGCAGGTCATAGGCAGGTGCCAGCAGCGCGTTGCGCCGGTCCGGATAAATCAATGACCAGTTCTTGAGGTGCATGTCGCCATTGCCGATCAGCACCGAGTAGGTGAGCCGGCGGACGAATTCGACCACGCTTTGTTCGTCGGTCTCGATCGCCAGGACACTGAGAATCTGGCGGTAGCTCGCATTCTCGTATTTATCGTCTGCAAAGACACCGAACACCTGGGCGAAGTCTTCGGTGTGCACGGGTCCCTCTTCCCCCCGGTCGAAGCGCCGGATGGCAAAAGCGGATTTTCCGTAGCGGGTGATGCCTTCGGGTATGCCATCGATCTGATCGAGAGGCACAAGGTCGATTTCAGGTACGTCGATCCCGATCTTTGCTGCCAGTTTCATCGCTGCGAATTCAGCCTCGGGCACGTCCGGATGTCTCGCAGAGGGCAGCTTGACGATCCAGTCGCCGCCGCTGCCTGTGACTGGGATCGTCAGTCCGCCATTCTTGCCCTGGGCTTTGATAGCCGAGAATTTGAGTTGCACGCCGGCAAGCGAGAAGCGCAGCGCGCGCTCTGCCTGCTTCCCCGCCGCTTCTTCATCTAGCTCGTCGGCCTCCGTTTCCTCGGCATCGACGGCGACGGCGCGCACTGCGCCGGGAAGATCGTGTCCGAGCTGTGTGAGAAGGTGGTACTCGCGCACGGCTTTCACGCCCGCGCGGCGGGCCAGATAGTCGCGAAGCGTGCCTTCGGGAAGGAGGTTGGAGAAGAACGGCTCGATTTTCGTTCGATAGCTGCGTGTGTCCGCAATGATTTCGCCGTTCGCGTCCTTGTAGGCCAGCGACAGCGTCGGCCGCTCCTGGTCGGAAAGGTAGACTTCGTCGAATGTGAAGATGCTCGCATCTCCATCGAGGCGCGCAATGGTTCCAACGCGCGTCTTACCCAGAAAGATATCGAGAGCCGCTGCGTCGATCATGTGGCGTCGTCCTCAAGCCGGTAAGCAGGCCGTCTGCGGGCACTACCTCGATCGATTGCGTGAACCTGCAGGTTTCTGACGTGTTGGAGTGCCCGTGTGGATGCCGCGACCTGTTGGGCGAGTTTCTTCCTTCCCTCTTGCTGCTCAAGCGCCCAGCCGAGATCCTGGAGATGCTTTTTCAGATGAGCGACGGGCTGCAAGGCTTGCTCGATGGCTTTGAGCGTTTCGGGAGTGAAATTAACGGCCTGGATATCCTTAAGTGCGCTTTGAAGCTCGGTCACTTCGGTGACGCTCGGATAGCTCTCCCGTACTCGCTCGGCGAACCGGTTGGTTTCGGCAATCGTTGCGAGCGTTCGGCTTGTCTCGCTTCTTTCGCGCTGTGATCGCAAAACGCCTTCGATCGCCGGTACGGTCTTTCGAGGCACAAGCTTCAGCTCGAGGTCGAGCGCGCGCGCTATTTCGACAAGGCTGGAAATCTGTAGGTCTACATTGCCACCTTCGATTTTGGAGATATGGCTTTGAGGCAAGCCCACCCGCTCACCCAGCTCTTTCTGGGTAAAGCCTTTTGCTATCCGAGCCGCTTTGATGCTTGCGGCGATGTCTTCGATTGCCGTACTCATAAATAGGTTTCTGCATATGCTGATCGACTGTTATATATTTTAGCATATACGATCATCCGTGAGAATAGCAAGGAAAATATGCAAAGACATATATGGTCGGCTTTACATATGTCATTGCATATCCTAGACGGAGATTGGCGGGCATAAAGCGGGAGCAGTCGTCACTTCGCAGAACCTTTTTCGGATTTTTTCTCCCGATCCTTTGATGACAGAGCTTTCGCCCAGAGGCCTGCCGATCAGTCAGGAGCGCCAACGGCGGCAATGCGCCCCATTTTCTGCCGTTCTGCTTGAGCGCATCGGGTCCCAAAAGCTGCCGCTGAGAGCATGCCGCTATGTGCTCGAGGTCAGCAGGCGCGCTCGTCCGTCGTAAATATGAAAGCGTATCCAGCCATCTCGTCGAGTGGTGATGACGCGGCGCAGCGTCCCGTTGTGTTCGATGCCGCGTGCACGGTGCCGATATAGCGCGATGGTTTCTTGCGTTGCGTGCTGGATACCGCAGTCCGAGACCACAAAGATGTCTGGTTGTAGACCGGTCCATTCGAACAACTCGGGACAGTACCCATTGTAGCGACCGTGGTGCGACGCCACAAAGACGTTAATGTCGTGCATTTCTCGGCGAAAGTCAGATCGATCAAGAAGGCGCAGCCAACCTTCCCTCTCCATGTCACCGCCGTACAATATCGAGAAGCCCGGTATGCCTAGCCGGCCCGGCCAGCGCATCACCAGCACCAGGCTGAGGTTGTTCTCGTCTTCGAAATCGTAAGGATAACTGTTCCAGAATATCCTGCATGTCATCCCATCGAAGGCGGCAAGTGAACCCGCTGGCTGGTTGAAATGCATTGTCATGTCGACGAGCGATGCGATGCCGGCGCCCATGCCCCCAGATGCCTTTAATCGGTAGAGTTCGTTGCCCGAGACTGTTGGGTTGCGGGTGAGGCAGCCAATGTCGACGGTCTCCAGCAGCCGAGGTAAATCGCTAGCATGGTCTTCGTCGCAGTTGGTAATTACAAGTTCGTCGAGCCAACGGACTCCACGACGAGCCAACATTTCAGAAGGTCGCCAACCCGTACCTCCATTGTGCCCACAGTCGATCAACATGTGCGCGCCGGAGTCGCTTGAGATCAACGAACATTGGCCATGCGCGACGTTGAAGATTTCAAGGGTCGCCACCGCTGCTGTTCCTGACGGGATCGCCGACTGCCTGTTCGCGCGACGACCAGTATTGCTTGACCAGTGCCCGGGTTACTTGTTCACCGCGTTTGGAGAGACGGTCGATCCATTCCTCGGGCATGGCTGAAAAGTCGGTCGGATAATCTGCAACGTCCTCCGCGGTGACGAGATCGGCCGGGGCGTGAGTGAGCAGGCTGTCCTTCTGATCGATATAGGGGAGAAGGAATGTCTCGATTTCCCCTCCACGCTGGAGATCATAGAGCCGGTTCATGGCGAAGTTCTGAGCGCGTGCATGAACACTTTCGAAAGCGGCTTTTAGCCTTGAGACCATAAATGCAGGGCGCGCGGCGTGTTTGAGCCCATACCCAGCGCGGCACGCGATAATGCGCGGATAGTCCGCGACGTGAAGACTGATGGTTGGGTCTCGCCCGGGCCAAAGCGGCGCGAGGGCGAGGTTGTCATACACGCCCCCGTCCGTGAGGATCACTCGGTGGCATTCGGCGACATCGTTCTTGGTGAACGTGAGCACTTCGTCTAGCGGCGGTAGCGCCGCCGGATAGGCGGCCGACGCTGAGACCGCGTGCGCGATCTCCATGTCTTCGGGCGCTGCAGAGCCGAAGTGCCACGATCCGACGGCATCGGCCGCGAAGTAGAACGCCGATTTGGTCTGAAGCTCGCAAGCGACGATGATGAGCTTCGGTCGATCCTTCCGCAGGCTCGGCAAAGTCTGATGAGCGAAAACCTGGCTGAACACCTTCCGCAAAATTGTCGTGCGGCTGGCGCTCCGGCGGATCGAAGATTGCGCCAACCAACTGCTTTTGAACCGCTTGCGAAGCCGGAGACCTCCAAGCACGCGACACACAACGAATGCCAGCAGACGATCAGTGCCAACCGCTGCAAAATTCGCGAGCGCCTTCAATCCCTCGAAAGATGACACCGCCTGCAAAATGGCTGGGCGCAAGAATCCACGCTTAAGTAGCTGTTGAGTCTTCACTTCGAAGGTTGCGAAATCCCCCGGCGTTTGGCAGTAGAGGGCGGCGAGGACGCTGCCGCCCGACACCGCTGAAATCGTAGCGACTTGGTCTAGCAAGCCTTCGTCATGAAGGGCGCGCAGGCACCCAAGATGGAACGCCATTGCCCGGGATCCACCGCCTGACAGCGCAAGGCCGATGTCCGGCCGGGTCCCAACGGTCGGATCAGCCTGCGGCATGGTCGATAGTCCCTTCGCCGCTTATGCAGCCCGACCAGCCAACCCTGAACCAAGTATCGACTTCACCGCATATGAACATGGCGTAGGGTGAACCGGTTGGCTCGATATGGGCTTGAAGATAAGCGAATACTCCTTCGTCATCGCCGCTCGGTCGGGCGCTCACGCCCTTTGGATGGCTATGCCATTCGCCGACATATTGGATGGTTCCTGCCGAGCGTAGATGGATTGCATCGACATGCGGCTTAAGATCCTTCGCGCCGCGCTCGAAGTATGTCGGTGACTGCCGACTGTCGGGCGGAGCGGGAAGCGCGTCTAGGACGTGCAGCACACTGCGGGAGAGGTCGAAGGAACCGAGAAGAACCCCGCCTGTTTCGTTCGGCGCCGCTCGTTCTCTCAGCGTTCGCATCGCTGCTACCGCATTTTGAGAGACCGAGACCCGAAAGTCCGCCAGCGCATGACGCGAGACCTGCGACACCGTGACACTGAAAGGCAAGACCAACCCATTTTCCGGATTGAGTCTCCAAAGGTGGAGCCGCGACCGATCGGCGTCGGACAGAATTGTGGCCAGTTGGCCGGCAGCAATCCCGCTTAGGGTCTGAACCTGCCAGGGAGGCAGGGGCCTAGTGAGATCTTGGCAGGCATTCGCATAGCGCAGCATGTCGAGACGAGCACTGCCGAGATGTCTCATCAAGGGGCGACAGGTTCCCGCAGCGAGAAAATACTGCGCTTCGATCTCGTCGATACGTACGCTGCGATTCCCGTCCTCGGCGAGAAGCACGAGGTCGCATCCGTCGGGATTGAAAAAGAGGCTGGCGACCCGCGCTGCGGGTTCGGCATCGGCAAGGTAGCCAAGCGCTGCGGGAGAAGCGCTGAAATCGACCGTGAGGTCGGCTTCTGCGAGCGCCTCATCGATGGCGGCTTTGAGTCCGGCCTCTTGCGCCGGGAACGGCCGGTGGGGGACCTCCATCAGATCGAGCAGCGCGGGCGT
>NVWP01000016.1 GCA_002733705.1 Henriciella sp.
GCTGCCGTTTCTGTCCTTCGATATGATCAGTTACGCCGCAGGTCTGAGCAAGCTGCATCTTTGGAGGTTCGCGCTGCCACGATGGCCGGGATTATTCCAGCGAGTTTTTTGCTCGCTCACATGGGCAGCCAGGCGATGAACGGAGATGCCCGCACTGCCACATGGACCGCGCTTGCGCTCGGTGGCTTTACCGGCCTGTCGGTTCTCTTCGCCGCGACGCGAAAGACCGGTACACAACGGGAGGAGAGCTGATATGGCCAGTCATTCTCACGCCGGGCACATGCCGAGTTCCGGCAAGGCCCTTGTGATTTCGGCCTGGCTCACCGGCGTCTATTTTGTGATTGAACTCGCCATCGGGCTCTGGACCGGCTCGATCGCCGTACTGTCGGATGCGTTTCACACCCTGTCGGCGGTTGGCGGCGTTCTCGTGGCCATCACCGCGCAGCGGATTGCGCGCCGTCCAGCGGATTCGACGCGCAGTTTCGGATGGTACCGCGCCGAAATCATCGGGGCRCTGGTGAATGGCGGCTTTCTTCTCGGYATGGCGCTTCTGGTGATCTGGATGGGCGCGATGCGGCTCGGGAATCCGATTCACCTGGCCACGGGTCCCATGCTCTGGGTCGCCTTCGGAGGCCTGGTCACCGAAGTGATCTCGCTGGGGCTGATGTGGCAATCGAGCAAGGACGATCTGAATGCCCGTGGTGCGCTCTGGCACATTATCCAGACCTTTGTCGGCAGCCTCCTGATCATCGTCACCGCTCTAGTGATCGAGTTCACCGGCTTTCTGGCGATTGACCCGATCCTCGGCATGGCGTTCGGGGTGGTTCTCCTCTGGGCCTCCGTCGGCGTCATCAAGGAAGCGGTCCACATCCTCATGGAAGGCACGCCAGAGGGAACGGATCTCGAGGCTGTGACGGCGGACCTGCGCGGCCAGGACGGGGTTCGGGACGTTCACCATGTGCATGCCTGGACGCTGACCAGCGGCAAACACGCATTTTCTGCCCATATCCGCCATGGTGAGCCCGCAGAGGCCGCGGACCTGCTGAACCGGGCCTATCGGCGGCTGACGGAACAGCATGGGTTTCACATGGTCACGCTGCAGCTCGAAACAGAGTGTCTCGACGAGCGCCACGCGCGGGATCTTGATATAGTCCAGATAGCGGCTGCAAAGGCTGCGCAAGAAAAGACTGATGTGCGAGATGCGCATCCGCACCCAAGCCCTAACACAGAAGGGCCGTAGACTGTGATGGACATAATACTAGCCGCAGAGCCGGAGATTCGTCTGACGGCGTTTTTGAGTGTGCTGGCCGCCATGGCGCTTTGGGAACTCGCCGCCCCGCGTCGGCGGCGTGACATACCGCGTGTCATCCGTTGGTCGAACAACCTGGCACTTGTCGTGATCGATACGGCGATCCTCCGGTTGTCTTTCCCAATCCTGGCCGTCGGTCTGGCGGTCCTGGCCGAGGAGCGGGGCTGGGGCCTGTTCAACATTATCGAGGCTCCTTTCGGGTTGGCTGTGATCCTGTCCATGCTGCTGCTCGATCTGGCGATCTATCTGCAACATGTCATGTTCCACGCCGTCCCGGCCCTGTGGCGCCTGCACCGGATGCACCATGCGGATCTCGACTTCGACGCAACCACTGGATTACGCTTCCATCCGATTGAGATCCTCATCTCGATGGCGATCAAGCTTGTCAATCGGCACGCAATGTTGACCCCCTATCGGCATCCAAAAATGACCCCCGTAGAGCGCACGGGTAGCTGGCCCGATGCGGTGTAGCCCCATACAGCGCAGCCGTATCGGGCCAGCGTGGTCCTGGTCATTCACGGGTTTTGAAGCGCCAGCTCTCGTTGCCGGTTTCGACAATGTCACAGTGATGGGTCAGCCGGTCGAGCAGCGCAGTGGTCATCTTGGCGTCGCCAAAGACAGAAGGCCATTCGCCGAAGTCGAGATTGGTCGTCACGATGATCGAGGTGCGCTCGTAGAGGCGGCTGATGAGATGGAACAGCAGCTGGCCGCCGGTCTGAGCAAAGGGAAGATAGCCGAGTTCGTCGAGGATCAAGAAGTCGAGGCGGCACAGCAGGTCTGCGGTGCGCCCCTGTCGATCGGCACGGGCTTCGGCATCGAGCTTGTTTACCAGGTCTACGACATTGAAGAAGCGCCCCCGCTTGCCACGCCGGATGCAAGCCCGGGCGATGCTGACGGCAAGGTGGGATTTGCCAGTCCCGGTGCCGCCGATGAGGACGACATTGCGTTGCTGTTCGAGGAACTCCCCGGCGGCCAGATCGCGCACCAGCGTCTCGTTGACCGGCGTTTCTTCGAAGCTGAACTCGTCGACCTCTTTCGCCAGCGGCAGCTTGGCGATCGTCATCTGGTATTTGATCGAGCGCGCCTGCTTCTCACTGATCTCGGCATTCAGCAGGTCGCCGACGATCTGTTGTGGTTCGTGCTGACGCTTCACCGACGTGGTGATGATCTCATCGTAGGCGGCCTTCATGCCGTAGAGCTTCAGTTGGCTCATCGCGTCCAGCACTTGTGATCTTTCCATGGTTGGGTCTCCTGAGACTGTCGTAGCGTTTGCAATCGGCGACGGGCTCGCAGGTCAGTCGCAACGCGGCCGGCGTATCGATGGTCAGCGGCGGTGGCGGCTCCCGATGCCGTGCAAGGATGTTCATGACGACCGAGGCCGCGGGGACCCCTTCGCTCAAGGCCTCGGCACAGGCAGCATCCACCGCATCCAGTCCATCGATCGGGATCATGCTCAGGATCTGGACCATCTGCCGGTCGCCGTTCGGCACCTTGCCAAGCTTGCGCTGCACGCGCCTGATCGCCGGCGGCAGGTCCCAGTCCTTGAAGGGGGCGCCGTTCCGGAGGGCGCCGGGCTTGCGAGCCAGAACCGGAATGTAGTGCAACGGGTCGTAGATGGCCTTGTCGCGCCCGAAGGCTCGGGCGTGCTGCCCCACGATCTTGCCGTCCTGCCAGAACTCGACCCGCTCGGCATAGGCACGGATCTCGACAGGTCTGCCAACGGCCCGGCCGTCCACGGAGTAGCGGTTCTTGTCGAACCGGACGAGGCAGGTCTTCGAGACCGAGGCTGGCACGGCATGGAAGCCGTCGAACGGACCGACGTAGGGGACAAGGCTCGCGCGCTCGTCCTGGAACACCTCCCAGATCGTTCGATCCCGAAGCTCCTGGTGCGGGTTGGCCTTGGCCCAGGCAACACAGCGATCCTCGAGCCAGGCGTTGAGTTCGGCGTAGCTCTTGAACTTCGGCCGAGGCACGAAGAACCGCCGTCGGACAACGCCGACCTGGTTCTCGACCTGTCCCTTCTCCCAGCCGGATGCCGGGGTGCAGGCAACAGGATCGACAAGGTAATGCCCGCACATCTGCTGGAACCTGCGGTTGTAGGCGCGGTCGCGGCCGACGAAGATCGTGTCCACCGCCGTCTTCATGTTGTCGTAGATGCCTCGTGCGCAGGCGCCGCCGAAGAAGGCGAACGCCTTGTCGTGGGCGTCAAATACCATCTCCTGCGTCTCACGCGAGTAGGCACGCACGAATAGCATTCGGCTGTGGCAGAGGCGGACGTGCGCCACCTTCACCGTGGTCGTCGCGCCATCGATCACTACGATCTCATGGCTCCAGTCGAACTGGTAGGCTTCCCCCGGATCGAAGCTCAGCGGCACATAGGCCGCAGCAGATGCCACCTCTTCCTCCTTGGACCAGGAGGCCGCGTATCGCCGGACCGCATCATAACCGCCGTCATATCCTCGAGCCCGGAGTTCCTCGAAGATCCGGATAAGGGTCAGCCTCTCACGCTTCGCCTTCCGAGCATTTGCCGCCAGCATGACTTCGAGCTCACCCGTCCAGGGGCCGATCTTCGGCAGCGGCTGGATCGTGCGCTCGTAGGTCAGTTCGGTCGCCCCGGACCGGATCACCTTGCGCACCGTGTTCCGCGAAACCCGTAGCTCGCGGCAGATTCGCTTGATCGACTTCTTGTCCTGAAAATACGCCCGTCGGATCTTCGCTATCGTCTCCACAACCAACATCCCACACTGTGCTCCCCGTTGACCTCGGGGGCATCATCCACATCAGTGTAAGGGGGTCATTTTTGGACGCCGATCACCCCGCTACGGGGTCAAAATTGCACGCCTGTTCACAGCGCTTTGCGAATTTTGGTCTGTCTACAGGCCACTGCCCATAGGGGATAGAAGGGAATAGCCCTTTCTGTATTGGGGGATTGAGCGGCGTTTCCCGCGCCTCTCCTATGGCCTTGTTCCCGTGCCGTTCATCCGCCCTGCCTTCATGCCCTCTACCAAGGCGCGCTCTTGGCGCAACGGTCTGCCCGCTCCACCTCTTCGAGCCGTGTTGACCGTTTCCCCTGCCAAAGCAGGGTGCGCCGCGCCTTCTCGCCTTTGGTCTTTCGAGGGGCATCGGGCGGAATGAACCGTCCCGTGTCATCTATAGGAGAACCGATCATGGGAGATCGAGCACTTATCATTTTCAAAGACGGCACAGGGATTTCTCCAACCGTCTATCTGCATTGGGCAGGGGCATCCGTGCCAGACTACATCGCCGACCTTGCCGCACGGGCACATCCGCAAGGACTGTCAGCCGACTACGCCGCCGCGCGTTTCATCGGGATTGTGCACGAAGACAATGCGGGCACGCTGTCGCTTGGCGTCATGCAAACCCCGCCAGAGATGGAAACAGCCATCCAGAACGGCAAGGCTGAGGACATTGCTAGCTTCTCGCACGGTGATGCAGGGGTCGTGATCGTCGATGTCAAAGGCTTCGCCTGGCAAGCCTATGGCGGCTATCTCGCCGACGACTATGACGACGAAGACGAGGAGGTCGCATAATGACTGCTATCCTGTTTAACTACGACATACTCGAAGTGTCCTGTGACAAATGCGAAAATTGGGTTCAGCTCTCGGGAGCTGAACCTCGCCGCCGCGCCGAAGGTTGCGGCTTCCGCTTCAACAGCGGCACGCCGCAGGAGGACTTCACTTGCCTTGCCTGCAACTGTCCCGCGCAGGACAGCTACCACGTCATCGCTATTCACGTCGAGGACGGCGACCACGAGCTGCGCGACGTAACGGCGGCAATCCATACCGCCCTTGGACGACATAAGAGAGAGTAGTTTAATTGAATTGCTTCTTGGTTTCCGTCGGCTCTTCGACAGGAGCCGGAGCCTCCATTGGCTGAAATTCTATTCCACACTTTTTCTGAACGGAAACTTTTTGCAGAGCTTCGTATTCACCTTTGAGTCTTCGGTATTCCGCTGCCTCTGGGCCATCTCCGCCCTCCAAGAAGAATAATGTTGGCCAGAACAAAATCAACCCGACAGCCATTTGTGCGCTATCGTTGTCCGCTGTCTTTTTGAGTTGACCATAGAGCTCAGAAACTCTTCTTTCTACACGCTGGCTTTCCGCAGCTATTTGGTCGCAGTCATAACTCTCGTAAGAAAGCGTTGAAACGCTCATGGCTGTCATTTTATCAGGGCTGCTTGCACATGCGCTCAACGCCAGTGATCCCGCTATCGCGAGGGTCAAAAATTTACTCATATCTGAAATCCATTAACTAATTAAAGAATTTGACAATAATATATTTTATGCATAAAAGTCAAAGGCTTACTTTAATCTATCATTGTAGCCTCTGCTGCGCTTTGCCGCTTCCAACTTCCACAGCGCGGCTTCGGCAGGTTCCGCGCCATCAAACCACTCTTCGAGGGTTTGCCCTCTGCGGTTGCCGATCCGACCCCATTCGCGGATGAGAGCCCATCCGCCGAAGAGCGTTTGCTCGACGCGCATATGATAGAAGCGGTGCATGTTCTGGCCGTCATCGACGCGGTAAAGCGTGATCATGCCACGCCCCCTGTCTCCGTCCCTTGTGCCCGCGCGGCGGGCAGGTGCCGGTAAAGGGTGGCGGGCGATACCCGCAGATGCTTGGCGACCTCTTCGACGGTGATCGACTTGTCGGCCAACATGGCGCGGGCAGCTTTCAGGTCGGAGTCCTTCAGCTTTGGCGGGCGACCGCCCTTGCGGCCGCGTGCCCTTGCGGCATCGAGCCCCGCGCGCGTGCGCTCGCGGATGATAGAGCGCTCGAACTCGGCCAGAGCGCCGAAGACATGGAAGACGAGCTTCCCGCCCGCCGTTGTCGTGTCGATAGCTTCCGTCAGAGACCGGAAGCCGACGCCGACCTCTTCCAGCCCTTCGGCCGTCTCGATGAGCTGCTTCATCGAGCGCGCCAGCCTGTCGAGCTTCCAC
This sequence comes from Henriciella sp., assembly GCA_002733705.1. GTDB lineage: Bacteria > Pseudomonadota > Alphaproteobacteria > Caulobacterales > Hyphomonadaceae > Henriciella. Next base: position 6,268 of record NVWP01000016.1, read on the forward strand.
ACGACGAGCGTGTCACCCTCGCGCATGTATTCGAGCGCGGCCTTCAGCTCGGGGCGCTCGCGCTGCGCGCCCGACGCCTTTTCGACAAAGACCTTCTCGCAGCCCGCTGCCTTCAAGGCATCGAGCTGAAGCTCAGGCTTCTGATCCTGGGTGCTGACGCGGGCATAACCGACAAGCATGTGAAAAACCCCTCAAAACTCATGCAAGTATGCCTGATTTGAGAGGACAGTTTCAAGAGATTGTTTCGAGAGGCTGTGGATAGCTTCAGAAGGCTGTCGCGCATTCTCGCCTGCGCCCCCTCGAAAACGACCGTTTTTGAGAGGCGCAGACTTCCTTTCCTGAGCCGTCCAATGATACCGGACAAGGAACCGGCCATACAGGCGGCAAGAATGGCGCTTCAAAAATTTGCAAACATATGATAGTGTTTGTTTTTTAGCGCCGCTTGTGGCGGCCAAGAAAGCGGACAGAAAGAAGGACAGATGACGATCCCCGACGATGGCGAGACGATAGGCTTGTTCGAGCCCCTCATGGTTTCGGAAGGCTCCCCCGCGCGCGCGGGCTTGAACGATCTCGTGCTTGAGCTCGCGGAGAAGTCTGCCGCTTTCCGCAGCGGCCTGCCTGCATCCATCGCCGAGGCGCTTGCCGATCTCGTGCGCGCGATGAATTGCTACTACAGCAACCTCATCGAAGGGCACGACACCCACCCCATCGACATCGAACGCGCGATGCGGAACGACTACAGCGCCGATCCCAAGAAGCGGAACCTTCAGCTCGAAGCCAAGGCGCATGTCGCCGTCCAGAAATGGATCGACGAAGACGGCATGGCGGAACCGCCAACCGCGCCTGCGTCAATCATCGAGCTGCATCGCCGCTTCTGCGAGCTCCTGCCGCCTGAGCTTCTCTTCGTCGAGAACCCCAAGACCGGCGAGAAAATCCCCGTTGTTCCTGGCGAGCTGCGCACCCGCTACGTCGAAGTCGGGCGGCACGTTGCCATCAGTCCTGGCGCGGTGCCGCGTTTTCTCGAACGGATGCACAAGGCTTATAGCCTTCCCGGCAGGATCGAGCCGATCCTTGCGGCGGCTTGTGCCCATCACCGTCTTCTCTGGGTGCACCCATTCCTCGACGGGAACGGGCGTGTTGCCCGCCTCATGTCTTACGCCATGCTGCGCAGGACGCTCGACACGCGCGGCCTCTGGTCAGTGGCGCGCGGCCTTGCGCGGCAGGAGGCTGCCTACAAGGAGCACCTTGCCGCCTGCGACGGCCCTCGCCGTGGAGATCGCGACGGACGCGGCACGCTGAGCGAAGCCGCGCTTGCCTCCTTCGCGGGCTTCTTCCTGCGCACCTGCATCGACCAGGTGGAGTTCATGGAAAGCCTTATGCGGCCGGATCGGCTGCGTGACCGAATCCTGATCTGGGCCGAGGAAGAAATCCGCGCCGGAGCTCTTCCTCCGAAATCCGATACCGTCCTGAAGGCTGTGCTCTATCAGGGGCAGATCGAGCGTGGGGAGGTCGAGACCATCCTTGGCACCAGCGACCGCACCGCGCGGCGGGTGACATCTGCGCTCCTCGAAGCGGGCGCGCTGTCGTCAGCATCGACCCGCGCGCCGCTGAAGCTGGCGTTGCCTGCCAAATATGCAGGGCGGTGGATGCCAGGGCTGTTTCCGGAGCAAGGGGATAGCTAAGTCTATCTCCTTGCGCTGTCGGAAGAACGATTACCTTGTGCGCAGCGCTGCTTTCAGGCCACGGTGAAAATCCAGAGCTTCATCCTTTCGGACCTGAACCCTGCGATCCTCATTAAGCACGCCCCGCATTCTCGTGTTAAGAGCGGTTTCGGTCCGCTTTGAATACTCGCAGTAAAGGTCAATATCTCTGTCGGAATGTAGAGCAGGCCATTTTTCAAGATAACTCGGCAAGTTGACATAGGACTCGGAGTAGCTTGCCATTCTGAAGCCTTTCTCGGAGCCGACACCGATCTCCCAAGGCACCCACCAAGAATCCTTCGTTTGCGAAGAAACCACCGCAATCAGTTGCTGGCACTCTGACATTCGACGTAGCAGGTGATCTGCCAAGTCCGGTCCATCTTTCACAAGGGCATCGTCGATCTTGTCAAGATACACTTCCAGACCGTTCAGGCGAACCCGATAAGCAACCTTCGCCGCCAAGTCGGAATCGGTGTTCTTATGAGAGATGAATACCTTTGTTGCCATCTAATGCACCTAAATTTTCTTCTTAACGGCAAGCCGACGATAGTGGGCACCTGTCGCCGTCAATCGGACTCCACCTGAAAAAACGGCAGAATGCCACATATGCTCATGCTCGCTCGGCACAACGAGGCCGTAGCGATTACAATTTTGCAGCTCGCGGTAAATTCTGACATGATCTTCATCGACCGGGATATGGGTCAGGTTTGCAGCCTCCTCACCACGATCCGGCTCATAGGATGGGTCGAGTTTGAAGATGTGAGCATCGGAAGGGAAGTATGTTGCAAGTCGCCGCAGGGTTTCCTTTGGCACCTTTGGATTTACTTCTCGCAAAGTGATGAAGGTCTGCACGTTGGCTTTGTAGATCGGACGCTGCTCCCAGGCACCGAGGGTTTGGTCAACGTGAGCATAGAGCGCGGCAGGGGTTACACGTCCCAGCACATCGCTCGCCGCACCGCCCAAGCCATCGAGAAGAATGTCGGTGAATTTTCCGTGGCCGTTGCTCTCAGCCGCGAAACCCTTGCGGTGACACGCGGTTAGAATCGTAACGCCGTTTCCGATATGGGAAACCTGTCCGCCTTCTCCCAGACCAGACACTTCTCCGGCAAACCCAGATTGGCAGCTATCAAGAAGGATTACCGTTGATTTTATCCGAGGGTGCGCCTTGTTGGCCAGTTGGATAACTGTCGAAAGGTTCACACCCCATGCCGGGTCTTCACCATCCTGTGTCACCAAAAATCCGCTGTTAGTTTCCTCATCCATGATGCCGTGACCGGCAAAATAAAGGAGAACAGTATCGGCATCTCCTGTGAATAAGTCCTTCACAGCATCAGTTAGCAATTTTGCCGTGACGGTTTCGTCACGGCTGGTAATCCGGCGCACATCGAAGTTTGGCGAGCCGTCTCCGTTCGTTTCGAGCATCGCGGCGAGCTCGACAGCATCGTTTACACAGCCGCCGAGTTGATTGGGGGCTGGGTAATCATCAATCCCGATGACTAGCGCTTTTTTCATATTATCATCACCCTAGCCTATTAAGAAAATCTACTACATTTGCTTCAGTCCAAAGATTGACACGCCGCCCACTAATGACTGAAGGAAGTGTTGCCAGTTTGCGTTCGGGTGCGCTGTAGCCGTGAATCAACATCAAAGGTACATTCTCATCAACCGCGCACTTGAGCTCCCAGAGCTGCCCATCCGCTTTTGGGGTGTTGGGCGTGATGATGCCGATCATGCCTCTACAAGTCTTGATCCGCTCGCGGCAGTTTGTCTTCCAACTGGATGACCAAGGTTCCTTGACAGAATAGTCTGTGAAGTCGATCAGTGAGCGAGCGTTCTTTTTTTGCCCGACCAAAAGGTCGCGCAAAGCGCGGTCTTCCATAGCGAAACTGATAAAAACTCGTGCCATCTTCTGCCCTCAATATATCGTGTTTAGACCATGATAGCATACCACATTTGCTTCCTGAAGCGGAGGATGCCGATTTTGTGTTACTGTTGGGGATAAATCGCCGCATAAGTTGATCGAAGAGTGTCGCGGGGATCAAACTGACGATGGCGAAGGACGACGACAAGGACAAGCGCGTGCTGCGCGACACGACGAAGCCCGAGCATCGGCCGTCTTGGGGTGTGAGCAGTGACAACGCGCCGAAGGGCGCGGCGGCGATCAATTGGGGCGACAGGGGCGTGCCCGCCCCGTCCCCTGGCGGAACGGGTAGCCGCAAGAAGACGGGGCTCTTCAAGGGCGGCGTCAAAGCCCCCGCCCGCGCGCCTGAGCCTGAGCAATCCCCTTCATCACAGAAGCAAGTGACCGGCCTGTTCAGGGAACAGAGTGGTGACGACCGCGCGACACAAATCCTCAAAGGCGGGGCAGACAGGAAGGACGCCCGCCCCACGCAGGATACGCCGCGCGCGACCATCCAGAACGAAGCCAAGAAGCCCGTTTTTCGCAAGCACGGGCGCGACATCGACCCTGATCGCGGGCGCTAACCTTTCAGGTTGCGCCCGAGCTTATTGAGCACCGGATCGTCGAACCACGCCACGCGCTTGCCGATGATGGGATAGTTCGTCTCGACCAGGAGAAGCTGGCGGTCTGACTTCATGACCATGAGTTCATCGGGCATGAAGAGCGGCCTGCCTGTCTCGCTGTAGCTGCCGGGCTCTTCGACCCCGCCCCAGAGCGCCTGCTTGATCTGCCCCGCAATCGTCTTCGTCGTCTTGGCGCCGCAGAGCGCCGAGAAGTATTCCGCCGTCATCTTGTCGCGGCTGCCAAAATACTGAAGCACGCCGGAGTTGCCGACAAAGGTCTCCCAACCCTTGCCGTAAATGCGTTCGAGCTGCGAGAGGTCTTGCACGATCCCCCAGAGCTGCATCCCGAAGCCCGCCATGAGGCCGAAGGCCGTCTCGACGGGCTTGAGCCGCCCGAGCGCCGCCATCTCGTCGAGCAGAAACAGCACGGGGTGCTGTGGCTCCACGTCGATGTTGCGGGCGTTCTCGATGATCGCAATCGAGATGATGAGGCGCAGCCAGCGGTCGAAGGTCGAGAGCCTGTCCGCAGGCAGGATCACATAGACCGAGAGCTTCTCCCGCTTCATGTCGCCGAAGCGGAAGTCGGAGGCGGACATGCTTGCGCGGATGCGCGGGCTGTCGAGAAAATGCGTGTGCGCCTGCGCGGTGGCCAGCACGCTTGAGCGCATCTTTGGCTCTTTCTGAAGGGCGCGTGCCCCTGCCCCGCGCACGGCGGCGTTGTCCGAGGCCATCATGCGCTCGAAGAGCTGATCCATGTCCTCGTCATCGCCGAGCAGCAGATCGCGCACGCGCGGCAGATGCCGCTGCGCTTGCTCGCTTTCGTCGGTCGCCACATGCAGGATAAGCCCCATGAGGAGCGCCTTGGCTTCCTCATCCCAGAAGGAGGACTCTCCCCCGCCGACCGGCACAAGCGCGTCGGCGAGGATCATGGAGTTCTCCACCAGGTCGGGACTGTCCGCTTCCACGAAGTCGAGCGGGTTGAAATGCGAGGGCTGCGCGCCCTCGAAGAAGCTCGCTCCGATGTTCCACGGATCGAGCGCCTGCACGTCATGGCCGAGGCGGTGGCGTTGCTCCGCCGTGATCATCAGGTTCTCGCCCTTGGGGTCGATCACCAGAACCGAGCCTTCATAGGTCAACAGGTTCGGGATGATCGCGCTCACCCCTTTGCCCGCGCGCGTGGGCGCGCAGGTCAAAAGGTGGCGCTGCCCCGCATAGTGCAGAAGATCGGCTCCGGCCGCATCCTCGAAGAGGCCGAGGCGGTAGCCCTTCTCCTTGAACAGCCCCGCCGCCTCGATGTCGGCGCGGCGGGCAAG
>NVWP01000017.1 GCA_002733705.1 Henriciella sp.
ACGAGCATCGCGCGTTCGGCAGAACGCATCTGATTGATCCCGTTCGCGACCGTACGAAGCGCATCGATATCGAGACCGGAATCCGTTTCGTCGAGAATGCAGAACAAGGGTTCGAGCAGCAGCATCTGGAGAATTTCGTTGCGCTTCTTCTCGCCACCCGAGAATCCTTCATTGATCGCGCGAGACATCATTTCCTCGGGCATCTCGACGAGCTTCATCTTTTCCTTGAGCTTCTCGAGGAAATCGAAGCCGTCGAGTTCAAATAGACGAGATTTTCCCTTCTCAGGGATCAAGGCCGGCAGGGTTCGCCCCGTCGGCCTTTTTATTTTCCACAGGAAAGCGCGGATGCATGCCGCCGGGAAAACTGGCAATGTCCGGCTTAACCCTGACCGACGACAGAAGGCGCAAAACCCATGGCTTCCCCGGCCCCATCTGCAAGCACACCGAATGGCCCCTCCATCTGGGGCGTCTCCGATGGGCGGGCGGGAAATGCGGCGCAGGTCCGCGCTGTGATGCGCGCCCTCGCCAGCCCTGGCCGCTGGATGCAGATCGCGCATATCGCCGGTGAAGGCCATCACGAAGCGCCCATCACGCTGAGCCCGCGCGCGCCCTGGACGCTGCTGCCCGGCAGCAACTGGCCCCTTCCCCTGCGGGCCCTCCCGGCAGAAGAGCGCACGCTTTTCCAGCCGCCCTGGCCCGATGTCTGGATCGCCGCAGGCCGGCGCAGCGCGCCCTATACCCGCCTTATCCGGGACCTCTCAGGCGGCAAGACGCTGACTGTGCAGATCCTCGACCCCAAGACAGATCCTGAAAACTTCGACCTCCTTGTTGTGCCTGAACATGACGGCCTCACCGGCGCCAATGTGATCCAGACGGTTGGCTCTCCATCACATTTTGCCCCCGATGACATCGAAGCGGCCGGACAGGCTTTTGCCGACCTTGCCGACGAGGCGGGCCAGTCCTGCATCGTCATACTGGGCGGCGACTCCAGGGCCCACACCTTCACCGAAGAGGCCGCGAACCACCTCGCCAGCCAGCTTGAAACCCTCGCACAGCAGAAATGGCGTCTTCGCATCACCACGTCCCGGCGCACGCCCGTGCCGGTTATCGCGAAGATGCGCGCGCTGGCGGACCGCATCGGCGCGCGCTTCTGGGCGGGGCCGGAGGATGGCGCGAACCCCTATCTCGCCTGGCTGATCTATTCCGATGCCGCCATCGTCACCGAGGACAGCGCCAACATGCTGTCGGATGCCGCCTGGCATGGCTTGCCGGTCCATATCGCACGCCTCAAGGGCTCCAGCCCGAAATTCGACCGGCTGCATGAAAGCCTCATCGCCCGCGGCTGTGCCCGCTGGTTCGAGGGCGAGCTTGACCTCTGGACCTATCCGCCGCTGCGGGAGGCCGCGCGCGTCGCCGATGCCATTGTTGCCCGGCTGCTGGAACGCCATCCCCAGCCCGCAATGAAAGGTGAGCAAGAACAGTCGGTTGTGCTTCCCGACTGGCTGGAATGAGACGTAATCACATTCTCAACTGACTGTTTTTTCTGCACTTTTTCTTGACTTTGCGGCGAACTTCCCGATTTAGGGAGCATGGCACACACCCATTCCCACGGTCATGGCCTCGGCAGTCATGAACACAAGCATCACCATGCGGTGACAGAGACGGCAGATGCGCGCAAGCGGGTCGCCTTCGCCGCCGCGCTGACCTTTGCCTTCATGATCGCGGAAGTCATCGGCGGCGTTGTGTCCGGCTCGCTCGCGCTTCTCGCCGATGCCGCCCATATGCTGACCGATGCCGGCTCGCTGGCGCTTGCCTGGCTCGGCTTCAAGCTCGCCGAACGCCCCGCCGACTCAGCCCGCAGCTTTGGCTGGGCCCGCTTCAAGATCCTCGCCGCCTTCGTGAATGGCATCCTTCTTCTGCTGCTCGCCGCCTGGATCATCTTCGAGGCGATCCAGCGCCTGCTGGACCCTGCCCCTGTTATGGGCGAGATTCTGATGGGCGTCGCCGTGGCGGGCCTTCTCGTCAACATCATCGCCTCTTTCCTCCTGCATGGCGGCGATCAGGAGGACCTGAACCTTCAGGGCGCGCTCTGGCATGTGGCAGGCGACCTTCTGGGGTCGGTGGCCGCCATCGCCGCCGCCTTCGTCATCATGTTTACCGGCTGGATGCCGATTGACCCGCTCCTGTCCATGCTGGTCGCGGGCCTCATCATCTTTGCCGGCGTGCGGATCACGCTGCAGTCGGCCCACATCCTGATCGAGGGCGTGCCCTCCGGGCTCAGCCCCGGCGATATCAAGGCCGACCTTGAGGCCAATCTGCCCGATGCGGCCAAGGTGACCCATATTCACGCCTGGGCCCTGACCGAGCAGAAGCCGCTGGTCACGCTGGAAGTCGTTGCCCGCGACGGCGCCTGCCTCGACACGCTGCGCCGCGAGGTAAAGATGCGCCTTCAGGAGACGTTCGGCGTCGACCATTCGACGGTCGAGGTTCACAAGGCGCCGCACCTCCCCTGAGGGCGTCCCACACCTGCAGCGCACTTCAGGGGCTTTATTCGCGGGCGAAGAATCCCCATACCTGTAAGCCAGAAACGTAAGACCGGCCCAAGGGCTGGCCACACAATTTGCCAGAGAACTGGCCAGAGAACTGGAGCGGGTGATGAGCGAGACAATCCATTCTGAAATCCTGATCGTCGGGTCCGGCCCGGCCGGCTGGACGGCTGCGATCTATGGCGCCCGCGCCCTGCGCGACACCCGCGTCGTCGCCGGTCTGCAGCCGGGCGGCCAGCTCACCATCACGACCGAGGTTGAGAATTATCCGGGCTTTGCCGAGATCCAGGGCCCGGAACTCATGGAAAAGATGCGCGACCATGCCGAGAAGATGGGCGCCAAGGTTTCCGAGGATCACATCGCCGAAGTCGACTTCGAAAGCCGCCCTTTCCGCGCGGTGGGCGAAAGCGGAACGACCTATACGGGCGACGCCGTCATCATCTGTACGGGCGCCCAGGCCAAATGGCTCGGGCTTCCGTCTGAGGAAAAATATCAGGGCTTCGGCGTCTCCGCCTGCGCGACCTGCGACGGCTTTTTCTATCGCGGCAAGGAAGTCATCGTCGTCGGCGGCGGCAATACCGCTGTCGAAGAAGCGCTCTTCCTCACCAATTTTGCCTCCAAGGTCACCGTCGTGCATCGCCGCGACAGTTTCCGCGCCGAGAAAATCCTGCAGGACCGCCTCTTCAAGCACCCCAAGGTCGAGATCCTCTGGGACACGGTACTCGAAGAAGTCATCGGTGAGGATAACCCGCCCGGCGTCACCGGCGCACGCCTCAAGAATGTGAAGACCGGCGAGGAAGAGACCCGCGACGTGCACGGCGTCTTCATCGCGATCGGCCATGCCCCGCAGACCGATCTGTTCAAGGGCAAGGTCGACATGAAGGCCAATGGCTATCTCATCACAGAGGCCGGCACGACGAAGACCAATATTCCGGGCGTCTATGCGGCCGGCGATGTTACCGATGAGACCTACCGCCAGGCGGTCACCGCCGCGGGCATGGGCTGTATGGCCGCGCTTGAAGCTGAACACTGGCTGGAAGAACAGGTCGCCATCAACGAAGCGGTCGCCGCCGAATAGAGCCGGGCACGCCCTGGCCCCTGCCGGAGGTCCCAGCCCGATTTGTCCTGTCGCGCAGGTCCGCGCTTTTCGTTAGGGAATGGGTATGGAGAGGCTGGAAGCAGATCTTGTCGTCATCGGCGCCGGCGTTATCGGTCTGGCGGTTGCGCGTGCCTGCGCCCGCAAGGGGCGCGACGTCATCGTGCTGGAAGCCGAAGACCTCATCGCCAGCCACACCTCGTCCCGCAACTCAGAAGTCATCCATGCGGGGCTCTATTACCCGAAAGACTCGCTGAAAGCCCGCTTCTGCGTCGAAGGGCGCCGCAAGCTCTACGCCTATCTTGAAGACCACGGCGTCACCTACAGGAATTGCGGCAAGCTCGTCGTCGCCCATCCCGATGAAGCCGGCCGCCTGGAAGACATTCTCGCCCGCGCCCGCGAAAACGGCGTCGAGGATCTGAACATCATCCCCGGCGTCGAGGCACGGCGGATGGAGCCTGCGCTTGCCGAAGACATCGACGCGGCCATCCACTCCCCCGTCTCCGGCATTTTCGACAGCCATGGCTATTTCCTGGCCTTGCAGGGAGAGCTGGAAGACGCAGGCGGCATGATCGCCTTCGGCACACCGGTCACAGACGGCGCGCGCACGGCCGGCGGCGTTGAGCTGATCACTGGCGGCGAGAGCCCGTCAAAGATCACCGCGCGCACCGTCATCAATTGCGCCGGCCACCGCGCCATAGAGCTCGCCCGCCTGATCGATGCCGATATCGACCTGCCAGAGCCGCATTATGTCAAAGGCAGCTATTTCAGCATCCTCGGCAAGACGCCTTTCTCGCGCCTCATCTATCCCATGCCGGGGCGCGCCAGCCTTGGCCTGCATCTCACCGTGGACCTCTCCGGGCGCGGACGCCTCGGTCCCGACGCCCAATGGCTGCCGGACGATGCAAAGCCGCCTTTCGACTACCGTGTCGACGCGGCCCGCGCGCCGCTTTTCTATGAGTCGGCCCGCCGCTACTGGCCCGGCCTGCCGGACGGCGCGCTTGCGCCCGACTATGCCGGCGTGCGCCCCAAGATCGTCAAACAGGGCGAGCCCTCCGGCGACTTCATGATCCGCGAGGAGAGCGAACACCTCATCCACCTCATCGGCATAGAGAGCCCCGGCCTCACCTCCTCGCTCGCCATCGCAGATCATGTGGCAGACCTGCTGGATTAGGCGGTTGCGCCGCCCGCGCGCAATGTGTATTCAGCCCGCTTCGGACGGGCCTTGCATCGCCAGGGCCCCCGGCCTGAATGTGGTTGGGTAGCTCAGCTGGTTAGAGCGCATGACTCATAATCATGAGGTCGGGAGTTCAAGTCTCCCTCCAACCACCACTTCATTTGCAGTTCGCCTCCGGCGAAAAAATCGATCCAGTGGATCGATTTTCGCGAATGAAGGCCACGGCAGTGGCATGAACCCGCTTCTTCAATGAAGGCCGCGGCAGAGGCTTTTAGGTTTTGCTTACGTATCAACGCTGCGCGCCGCACACAAAGCCCGCTCAGAGCTGCTCACTTTCCCTCCGATGGGCCTGCAAGCTTCCTCACCCCAGCTTGTTGCGGCGCCGCTGCAGCTAGCTCCCGGCTCAAGGCCGGGATGACGCCAGATGGTGCGGCGATGTTGAACGCGCATCACGCAGCCCCATCAGCGGCCGCCCGACCAGAACCAGCCCCGCCACCACAAAACACGCGCTGACCGCCCAGACATGCGGCCACTGATAGCTCTCTGCGAACCGCACCGCATGCACCCCAACGGCCAGCAGCAGGGACACGCCAAGCCCCAGCCGCATCCAGCGCGCGGTCTTCACTTGGTCCTTCACAGCAAGGCCAAGCGCGCAGAGCGCCAGCGCGCCCAGCCAGAAAATACCTGTCAGGGCCACCATGCCGGCACCCAGCAGGCTGATCGCGAGTGTCGCTGCCAGAAGGGCCGGACTGCCCCAGACAAGGGCCGCCCAGGCCGCCTCGAGCCGGGGCAGCCCGCGCCCGGCCTCTGCCCGTTTCAGGAAATAGATATTCAGCCCCGCTGCCACCGTGATGCAGAGCGCCAGACCGAAGACGAAATAGGCCACCTTCATGGCGAGCCCGCCAAAGTCACCAAAGTGGAGCCTGTAGGTCGACATGGCGATCTGCTTGCCGGCCTCCCCGCTGGTAAAGCCCGAATCGCCGACCAGCGCGCCGCCCGCGTCGAACTCATACATCTCGCCATAGACAAGCCGGTCGGTATGTTCGCCATAGATGGTGGTGTGCTGGCTCGCCGTGCCGGGGTCATGCACGATGGCGAGGAAAGGCGATGCCTCCGGGGCGACCTCTTCCAGCGTGATGAGGGCCGCGCCGACATCGGCAAGCGCTGCCGGGCTCTCGTCGATTTCGCCTTCAGCCCCGAAGATGGCCTCGCTGAGCGCCCGGTTGTCGCCATCAAAACTGGTCTGCGCCAGCACCATCGCCACCACGGCGAAAAGCCCGATCATCGCGCCCGTAATGGCGACAGCGAGCGTGAAGGGCGCGGTCCACACGCTGAGCCGGTTATGAAGATCGGCCTGGACCAGCCGGGCCTGTCCCTTGCGGCGCAGGCGGAAGGCGTCGCGGAAGATGCGCGGATGGGCAAGGAAGCCCGATATCGCCATCGCGACCAGCATCACACCAAGGATGGCCACGACGATCATGCCGAAACTGGTCGGCAGGCTGAGATAATAGTGAAGGTGAATGAGGAAGTCATTCCACGGCGTCTCATACCCGCCGCTCATCTCCCCTGCGGCCGTCGCGGTCTCAAGCCCGTCATCGCCGCCAATGACAAAGCGCTGCCAGTTGTCGCGCGGCAGGTAGAGATAGAGGTGCGTCGTGTCCGGCTGCTGGGCCATGACATTGCGGGCGGCTGTCTGCGCCGCCTCTGGCGAGACGCTGGCGACCGGCGCCTGGACCGGGTTCTCCCACCAGCCGATCTCATCCTCGAACATGGCCACGGTGCCCGACAGGCAGACGATGAACATGAGCGCGCTGATGACCAGCCCCATGACGGAATGCGCCGACAGGGACCGTGCGACACGCACCTTGCTGGATTTTGGCCAGATCGAACTTGCCATGGGACGCGCCTTTCTAGACCGGGATGAACGCGACAGCGAAACCGAGCACCAGTCCGGCGCCCGCATAGAGGGAACGCCGCCCGGCCCTTGGTTCAATCAGTAACAGCGTGGAGACAAGCGCCCAGAGCATCACCGCCGCGATAATGGCGCTTGCCCCGGCTGTGGCAATACTCACCGATGCGGCCCGCAGCGCCTTGAACAGGCCCGCCGATGCCAGCAAGGCGATGATGCCGGCCACAGGTCCGCTCAGCAGGAACGTCCAGACCCCCGAAAGGGCGGCGAGGAGCGGGCTGCGCCTTGCCGCACTGGCATCCGCCGCCCCCTCGCGCACGCGCTGCGCCGACACGGGCGGGGCAATCCCGCGCATCATCGGGACCGCAAAGAAGGCGCACGCACCCGCCATCGCGATCACACAGACCTGCGCAAGCCCTCGGTCGCCATTCGCGATCAGGCCAGCACCCAGCCCGGCCAGAAGGAGACCCCAGCCTGCCAGCACATGAAACGGCCTGCCCGGCTCTCTCCACGCCGCGTAAAGGGCGTAGAGCCCGCCGAGGCTGGCCGCCCCGGCGCTGGCAAGCAGGCTCCATTCAAATGCTGTCATGGCGAGGGCTCCCTGCCTGCCTGGCTAGAAGTCGTAGCTGAGGCTCGCAATCACGGTCCGGCGCAGGCCCGGGAAACAGTCACCCCGCGTCAGACAGCCGGTGAGATAGTCCTCATCGGTCACGTTGCGGGCATTCACCGCGAAGTCCCACTGGTCCCACTCATAGCCGACCATCAGATCGCCCAGCGTATAGTCCGGCGTTGTATAGGAGATGGTGCCATTGTCCGAGACAGTTTCTCCGACATAGCGGATACCGGCGCCGGCCTTGAAGCCTTCCCACGCGCCATCCGGGCGCCACGTCGTCCAGACAGAGGCCTGTTCTTCCGGGATCGCCGCCAGTTGCCGGCCATTCGGGTCCTCTGCATCGATGGTCGAAGCTGCCGCCTGGAAATAGACCTCACCGAATTGCAGCCGCGCTTCGGCCTCAAACCCTTTCAGCTTGGAGACGCCCTGCTGCTGGGCCGCATCCCCCGGCAGGGAGTTCGGATTGGGCAAATTGGAGATCTCGATATCGTAATAGGCCGCCGTGATGAGGCCCGGAATGCCGCGCGGCTCATATTTGAAGCCGGCCTCATACTGGCGCGCTTCTTCGGGATCGAGCTGGTTACCGCTTCTGTCAGTCCCGACCACCGTCTCGAAGCTTTCGGCATAGCTCACATAGGGCGAGAACCCATTGTCGAAGCGGTAGAGCGCGCCAAAGCTGGTGGAGACAGCGTCATCATCCTGGCTGACGGCACCGACCTCATTCTCGACGCTATCGAGCCGCACACCGGCGGTGAAACGCCATTTGCCCACCGCGATCTGGTCGGACACATAGACGCCGAGATCCTCGACCACATTTGCCGGCGTATCGTTGAGCAGCGCATCGAAGACACTCTGGTCGGGATAATTGCCATAGACGGGGTTCTTGAGGTCCAGCACATAACGGAAATCGCCCTGCAGCGCGCCGCCTGCATAGAGGTTTGCCGTATCGCTGTCGGTCTCGACATCCTGATACTGCACACCGGCCAGCAGCTCATGCTCCAGCGCGCCGGTCTCGAATTTGGCCCGCAGGCGCACATCGGCGGCCAGCTGGTCGAACGTATTGTCGCCCTGATAGAAGGTGCGCGGCACGGTCGTGTCGGTAAAGGTCAGCCCCTGCATGGCCGCCGCAGCGGCGAGCGCGGGCTGGGTCTCGAAAATACCATTCAGATACCGGCTCTGCCCTGCCCCGGTAAAGGCTGCCCAGGCCTGATGATAGTCCGCCTCGCCCGAGCGCCAGAGGGCGGTGCCTTCCAGCATCAGATTCTCGTTGAATTCATGCTCGCCCAGCAGGGTCACCTGCTGGCTTTCGGTATTGTAGCGGTTGAAGCCCGGCTCACCCACATAGACTTCCGGGTCGAGATAGCTGCCATCTTCCAGCGGGAAAAGCGTGCCTTCGACCGGAATGAACTGCGCGGCCGTATCGCTGTCTGTGTCCTGCAGGAGGCCGATCAGCGTGAACTTGGTCGCCGGGCTCGCCTGCCAGGAAAGAGACGGCATGAAGACCTTGGTCTCTTCGTCCACCTGATCGATCTGCGTGCCGGTATCGCGATAGAGCGCGACGAGACGATAGGCGAGCTTGCCATCGGTCCCGGCAATCGGGCCGGTCACATCGCCCGCGACCTCATAGCGGTCGAAATTGCCGACCTCGGCGTTCAGCTCACCGCCAAACGTGTCCTTCGGCGTCTTGGAGACATAGTTGACGATACCGCCCGGAGAGCCCTGCCCGTAGAGTACAGAGGCCGGGCCTTTCAGCACCTCGATCTGCTCGACCGTATAGAGGTCAGCGCGGGTCGAGTTGTAGCTGCCGAACAGCTCCTGGATGGAGTCGCGATAGCGCGGCAGTTCCAGGCCCCGTGACTGGGGAAAGTCGCCGCGCGTGGAAAAGCCATAGGGCTCTGCGGTAACGCCCGCCACATAAGTCAGCGCGGAGGCGAGGTTGAGCGCGCCCTTGTCGATGAACATTTCCGATGTTTCGACGGACAGCGTGCGCGCGGTCTCGACAATCGGCGTGTCCGACTTCGTTGCCCCGAATGCCGTCGTGCCGGTGACAATGACTGTCTCCTGACGGTTTTCCGCCTCATCTGCCGCGCCTGTAACCTGCGCTGCCGCCAATGCGGCCGGGCTTGCCGACACGATCAGCGCTGCCACCAGATTCCTGTACCCCATGATCCCTCAACTTTCGAGAATGCGAATGATTATCAATATCGCGCGGCTTATCGGGATGGATTTTGCAAGTCAATCGCAGCCGCAGCATTTTTAGCGGCGACACAGTGGCGAACGTTTCAAAATGGAGCAATCCAGTACGCTGCGTATCAGCTCTGGATGTTTTATAACGAACGCGCTACAGTGTATAAACTTGTAGAGTACCCAGAGTAGAGTGGATCAGGGAGACCAGTTTGGTCTCCCTTTTTCTTTGCTGCACCTGCGAAAGCGGCTCTTGCATCCTCTGGCAAAGTGGCTCCATGATAACAGGGGATCGCAAGCGTCCGCGACAGGATAGGCCAGAAGGTAGAGTGCCAGAGTATAAACCAACCCAGCCGGCCGAATACTGGCACCATGCGGGCGATGCGCATCTGCGTATCCATGTCTGGAATGAGGCCGCAGCTGGCCGCCCGCTCGTCTTCCTGAACGGCATAGGATCGCCGCTGGAGCTGATCCCGCCCTTCGCCGCAGAGTTTCCGGACACCCGGCTCATCGCCATTGAAATGCCGGGCAGTGGCCGCACGCCAGAGACCGACATGGTCTATCCGCCTGCCCTGCTCGCGCGTCTGGTGGTGCAGGCCTGTGCAGGGCTTGGGGCCGATGAGTTTGACCTTATGGGCTTCTCACTCGGCGGCGCGCTGGCCCAGCAGGTTGCGCTTCAATACCGCGCGCAGGTGAAACACCTGATCCTGGCGGCAACATGCAGCGGCTTCACCATGCTCTCGCATGACTGGAGCGATGTGCCCCTCTTCTCTTCGGCCTTCCCTTTCCTCAAACTCTGGAATGATCTGGAGCGCGATCTCAAGAAGCTCCATATTGCGACCGGGCCGGCGACCTTTGCCGCGCCAGACGCCATGTCGCGCCAGCTTCTGGGCTTTGCCGGCTGGTCCAGCCTCGCCTTCCTGCCGCTAATCGGCCAGAAAACGCTGGTTCTCGCGGGCACGCGTGACAGCATCATCGCCCCCTCAAACTCGCTCCAGCTATCGGCCTTCATCCCGAAGGCGCGCCAGGAATGGGTAGAGGATGGCGGACACCTCTTCCCCTTTCTCAAGCCTCAGATCACGGCAAAAAAAATCCGGCCCTTCCTGGGCCGGACCTTGATTGAGCCTGTCGAGCCGCTGGGCGCTGCCCCGACGAGCAACGCCCTGCACTGATCAGGAAATTTCCTTGCGGCTGGTGATGATCTTGCCGACCAGACCATAGGCCACGGCTTCTTCGGCGCTCATCCAGTGATCGCGGTCGGTATCGGCCTTGATCTTTTCCAGCGGCTGGCCGGTGGCTTCAGCAAAGATCTTGTTGAGCCGCTCGCGCATCCGCACGATCTCACGCACCTGGATGTCGATGTCGGACGCCTGTCCGCCAAAGCCGCCGCGCGGTTCATGAAGCAGGAAGCGTGTATTCGGCAGCGAGAAGCGGTTCTCTTTCTTGGCGGCCGCATAGATCAGGGCGCCGGCAGACGCGACCCAGCCAGAGCCAAGGATCTTCACCTCGGCCTGCACGAACTTGATCATGTCGTGGATCATGTCGCCGGATTCCACGTGCCCGCCAGGGGAGGACACGACCAGCAGGATCGGCTTGTCGCTTTCGGAATCGAGCGCCAGCAGGCGCTCGCAGACCCGGCGGGCAAGCTTGTCGTCCACGCCGCCGGTCAGC
>NVWP01000018.1 GCA_002733705.1 Henriciella sp.
CGCCCGTCTGAGCGGCGCTAATTGACGGTTTCGTAGAAGTAGTAGAAGTGGCGCAGCAGGTCGGCCGTGGTGCGCAGGCCGAGCTTCTTGATCATGTTGGCACGATGCGATTCCACCGTGCGGGCGCTGATGTTCATGGATTCGGCCGCCTGGCGGCTCGACAGTCCCGACGCGATCAGACGCAGTACTTCTTCCTCGCGACCGGAAATGAGCGCCGTTACGTTGTCGCTGGCGCGCCGCATGGCCTGCCGCCCGCTGGCCAGGCGCGACAGGCTCATCGCGATGCCGATATAGGACTCCAGCTCCTGCCATTCGCCCGGCTGCCGGATGAAGGCAAGCGCGCCGGCCAGCATGGCGGACTTGGCGTCTTCGGCAGATGCATGGCGATACGTGCAGATCGTCGGCGGGAAGGGCGCCGGTCCCGTCCGTTCGGCCAGCAGGTCGAGCAGCGCCTGCCGCCCGAAGGCGTGATAGTCCACGATCAGACAGCCCGGCGTGCCGTCTGCGTCGGTCTGCCGTCCACCGGATTCCGTGTCGTAGACGCAGACCGTCTGCTGCCGCTCTCGCGCAAAGCTGTGCAGGTCGCGACGAAAGCGGGAACCACCATGCAGCAGGTGAATGGTGCCGGCGCAGGGCCGGTGATCGGGAGCACTGTGCAGGTCGCGGTTCATGAGCGCCCCAGGTGCAGCCGGCCCGGCTGCGGGAACCAGCTGATGTCGATGTTTTCGTAGCGATTGATGAACGATGCAAACTCCACCAGCCGCGTTTCGTCCAGAATCGTGAGACGGCGGTTGCTCCAGTGGGCGAAACCCTTTTCGCGCAGCACTGATGCAGCCTTGCTCACCGAGACGTTGGTCAGGCCCGTCGCGTCGGCCACGTCGCTTTGCGTCAGGGGGAAGTAGTGTCCGTTTTCGGTGTCGTGGTCGGTGAGTCGTAGCCGCGAGATCACCGTGAACAGGAAGTGGCCCACGCGAGTGACCGCGTCCATGCGGCCCAGCGCGCGCAGCCGGTCAAGAAAGACGGTCTGACCCAGACAACGCCGGTCTTGCCGTTAGAGTTCTCCTTGACCCCGATCACGTCTGAAATCGCGGTCAGCGTATCGCCGGGATAGACGGTCTTCAGGAATTTGCCATCGGCATAGCCGAGATTGGCGACAGCATTCAGGGAGATATCCGGCACCGTCTTGCCGAAGACGACATGGAAGGCCAGCAGCGGATCGATGGGCAGGGCGTCGAACCCATTGGCGGTGGCGAAGGTCTCAGCCGAATAGAGCGCGTGGCGGCTGCCCGTCAGGGCGCGGTAAAGGGAGATATCGCCTGTAGAGACCGTCAGCGGGGTGGCGTGGACAAGCTCCATGCCCGGCTTGAAGTCTTCGAAATAATGGCCTGGATTCGATTTGGTCATGTTGCCCTCCGAGCTTTCGCGAGGGCCGATAAGCGCCTGATCCTGCGCTTTAGCTGGCCCCGTCAATTCATGCGGGACCAGTTGCACCGTCTAGAGGCTTGAAATCAAGGCCACATCCCCGCCTGGCAGGAGAATGGCGAGAATAAACGCCGCAACGAGGAACAGGCCGATCATCCGGGCGTCGCCGCGCCGGACGATGTCGCGGAAGCCATCGGGGCCATAGGCAATAAAATAGGGCCCGAAGAACAGGGCTCCGGCGAGGAGGAGAAGCGCGAGCGCGATCAGGACGAGCAGGGTCATGAGCGTGGTTAATACCGCGCCCGATTGAAGATCACGCTCTCAGAATAGATGAAATTTCACCCAGTCAGGTAATTTCGAGAAGCTTCTCATTGGGGCGGCCCAGCACAGCCTTGTCGCCATTTATCCCGATCGGGCGCTGGATGAGTTTCGGGTTCTCTGCCATCGCCTCGAACAGCTTTTCGTCGTCCAGGGTCGGCGGAATGTCGAATTTCTGCGCATCCTTGTCGCGCAGGAACTCACGCGGGGAGACACCGCCCATTTTCTTCGCGATGTCTTTCAGCTCCTCGACCGAAAGACGCTCACCCGCATTCATGTATTTGCGGACCTCAGGCTCGATGCCGTTTTCCTGAAGCAGGGCCAGCCCCTTCTTGGAGGAGCCGCAGCCGGGATTATGAATGAGGGTATAGGTCATGACTATCTCTCGTCTGTGTGATCAGCGCTGATCTGGGACGCGCCAGACGGAGGTCAAGCGCTCTCCATCGCCTTGATCGCCTCATTAACCGCGACGATACGCCTGGCTTCTTCGAGATGCAGCAGCTCGGTCATCTTGCCATTAACCTTGAGGACACCCTTTCCCTTGTTGGCCGGGTCCGCAAAGGCGTCGATGACGTCCTTGGCCTGCGCCACATCGGCCTCGGCGGGCGCGAAGATCTCGTTCGTGATGTCGATCTGGCTTGGGTGGATCAGCGTCTTGCCATCAAAGCCTAGAAGACGGCCCTGACGCACTTCAGCTTCAAGGCCTTCGGCGTTCGAGATGTCATTATACACGCCGTCGATGGCGATGATGTCATAGGCCCGGGCCGCAGCGAGGGTGAGCCCCAGGAAGGTCTGGAAGGCTGTACGGGCCGGATCATTGGTCGCGCGCAGCTCCTTGGCGATGTCATTGGTGCCCATGACGAAGGCGTTGAGGCGCGTACGGCCAGCCGCTTCAGCAATATCCTGAATGTTGAGAAGCGCCTTCGGCATCTCGATCATGACCCAGAGGCCGAGATCCCTGGGGGCGCCAGCGCGCGTCAGGGCATCGTCCAGGCGGTCCACATCGCTGCCATCAATGACTTTCGGCGCGAGAATGGCGTCCGGGCCGGCCTCTACTGCGGCCTTGAGGTCATCAAGACCCCATTCGGTGTCGAGCCCGTTGATCCGGATGACGACTTCGCGCGGGCCGTAACCACCGGCTTTCACCGCCTCGCAGACCGTCTTTCGCGCTTCCAGTTTGGCGTCCGGCGCCACGGCATCCTCCAGGTCGAGAATGACGACGTCGGCCGCCAGTGACTTGGCCTTCTCAAGCGCGCGGGCATTCGCGCCCGGCATGTACAGGCAGGAGCGGCGGGGACGGTTGGCGCTGGACATGTATGTTGCTCCGTTTGTTATCATTCGGCAGCCTTTTACAGGCTGCATCATCGACATGACAACCGGAACTGCTCCCGCCGCCTGGAGAGATTACAATTGCGGTTTCAAGCTTCCCCCCATGATTGTGCTTAGCCCGCAGCTTCGCCGACAATGGCGGCCAGGGTCGCCTCAAGGCTGCCAGCGTTCACATCCTGTGGAGCCACACCGTACTGACGCGCCACCGCGCTTATGTTCTGGCGCAGGATCTGAACGCCATTGCCGGTCTGCACCACCAGTATTTTCATTGGTAATTCAAGGCCAAGTGCGGGGTTAGCCTGCATGAGCGGGGTACCGGCCTCAGGGTTGCCAAAGATGAACAGCGTCGATGGTGCAAGCTCCAGCCCCGCATCGCGGGCGCCGGCGGCATGGTCGACGGTCGCGAAGACGGTGAGGGGGCGGGCTTCAAGCGCGGCCTCCAGCCGGGAGACGGTGGTGGCAAAGTCATGGGTACTGTCTTCGGCGACAAGGCCCTGGGCGGCGGGCTGGTTTGCCAGTTGCGGATTGATGGCGGCCGGCTGGCGGGGCTCACTGGTCTCGCAAGCCCCGATGGCAAGCGTTGCGATGGCGGCGGCGGCCAGAAGTGTCTGTTTCATATTGGCTCCTCGATTGTTATCCCAAGTCTCGCAACGCGTAAGATTGGTCTTACGTTCAGCCTTTCAGTTCAGGCGGCAAGGAGCAGGCGATGAGTGAGATCAGGGGCCATGTGGCAAGCGGGTTCGAACCGGTGCGGGACGTCTTCGCCGAGACTTTCGAGGCCGGAGAGGAGCTGGGCGCCGGCTTTTCGGCGATCCTCGACGGCGAGGTGATTGTCGACATTCAGGGCGGCTTTGCCGACCGTCAGCGCGAGAAACACTGGGATGAGGAGACGCTCGTCCCTGTCTATTCCACGACGAAGGGCGTTTCGGCGCTGGTCATCGCGTCGGTCATCGACAGCCTCAATGAGGGCTATGAGACAAAGGTGGCTGAGGTCTGGCCGGAATTCGGGGCTGCTGGAAAAGCCGAGGTCACGATTGGCGAGCTTCTCTCCCATCAGGCCGGTCTTGTCGGCTTTCCCGAACCCATCGACCCCGGTCTCTGGCTCGATCCTGACGGGCTCGCGGCGGCTCTGGCCGAGCTTGAACCGCTTTGGGAGCCGGGGACAGCGCATGGCTATCACCCGACCACATGGGGTTATCTGGCAGGAGAGATCGTCAAGCGCATCACGGGCCGTACACTTGGTACCATATTGAGAGAGGACTTCTGCGGACCGGCAGGTGTCGATTTCCATATCGGGCTGCCCGACAGCGAGCATGGCCGGGTCGCAGAGATCCAGCGCCCGAAAGAACTGCCCCAGCTGGGCGAGCTCAATGATTACAAGAAGACAGCCTTTCTGACCAAATGGGCCTCGCCCAATCGCGGCGGCGGGGAATGGCGGCGTATCGAGATTCCGTCTGCCAATGGGCATGGCACGGCGAAGTCGGTCGCGCAGCTCTATGGTCTCTACGCCAATGGTGGGAAGCTGGATGGTAAGTCACTGATTCCGGAGACGTCTTTCCGGGAGGTGACGCGCCGGCGCGTCATCGGTGACGACCTCGTCCTGCCCTTCGTGACAGAGTTCGCCGCGGGGGTGATGCGCAACAATCTTGGCATCTATGGGCCCAATGCAGAGACGCTGGCGCATTCCGGCTGGGGCGGGTCGCTGGCGCTTGGTGACCCCGACCGGCACCTGTCGGCCGCCTATGTGATGAACAAGCAGTCGAGCTATCTGCAAGGCGATCCGCGCGCCCGGCGCCTGGTGGATGCGCTCTATGGCTGCCTGTAGGAAAGTTTCGGACTTTCCCGCAGAATCCATGGTGCACCCATGGTGCATGGGTGGTGTTCGGGCAGTGTTTCTGCGGTGTAACGCCGCCCGGCTGAGGGAAGAGTGATGCTGAGCGACATGAACTGGCTCGCCTTTATAGGGGCAATGGCGCTGGTCGAGCTGACCCCCGGCCCGAATATGGGCTGGCTGACCGCGCTCGCCGCCCAGCAGGGCCGCCGGGTCGGCTTCATGGCCGTTCTGGGTATCACAATTGGACTTGGGATACAGCTTGGACTTGCCGCGACCGGCTTTTCGGCCTTCATCGAAGGAAGCCCGCTGGTCTATCACGCCCTGCGCTGGGCCGGGATTGCCTTCATGCTCTATCTCGCGCTCGAAGCCTGGCGCGAAACAGGCGAGGCCTCACCCTCGGCGGCGAAAGCGCTGGAGGGCTTCCGGCGCGGCGTCATCGCCAATCTCCTCAATCCCAAGGCGCTTGTCTTCTATATCGCGGTCGTGACCCAGTTTGCGGGCCGGGGCAGTGAGGCCCCCACGGCAGGTCAGATCCTGTTTCTGGGGAGCCTGCACATTCTGGTCTCCGTCATCGTGCACAGCGGCCTGGTCCTGGCGGGGGCGCGCCTTGGGCGTGAGATCGCGCGCTATCGCCAGTCAGCCTGGGTGCGCGGCGGTTTCGCGCTGGCGCTGGTCGCGATTGCGGTCTGGATGGCGCTGAGCACTTAAGGTCTCAGGGGCTGGTATGGCTCTTGCTGCAGGCCAGTTGAAGTGGGCCTCCATCCAGCTTCACATGCATCGACCTTGGCCGGCTGCTCAGTTTGAGCGGCCGGTTTTTTCTGTCACTCTGCAACCGGCGCCGCGCGGGCGAGACGCCGCGCCTTTCGCTCGCCCATCAGGCTGTCGATGGTGAAGACGGCGAGGGCCGTCCAGATGAGGCCGAAGGCGACCGCATCGACGGGCCCGAAGGGTTCGCGGAAGATGAGCACGGCGATCAGGAATTGAAGCGTCGGCGTCAGATATTGCATCATGCCGATCGTGGCGAGTTTCAGCCGTTTGGCGGCGAGCGCGAACAGGATGAGCGGCACGGCCGTGATCGGGCCTGCCAGCGGAAGGAGCCAGTCCAGCCAGATTCCATCACCGAGCCAGCCGCCACCATCGGTCTGCTGGAACCAGGAGAGCCAGACAAGGGCCACCGGAAAGAGAAGCGCGGTTTCGACGGCGAAGCCGATACGGCTGTCGACATTGATCGTCTTGCGCACCGCCCCATAGGTCGCAAAGCTGAAACAGAGGACGAGCGAGACCCAGGGCAGGCGGCCAAGCTCCCATGTCAGGACGCCGACGCCGCAGGCGGCAATGGCGATAGCGATCCATTGCGCGCGGCGCAGCGTCTCTGAAAAGAAGACCATGCCAATCAGCACGCTCACCAGCGGATTGATGAAATAGCCGAGGCTCGCCTCAGTTACCCGCTCGGCCGAGACGGCCCAGATATAGACCAGCCAGTTGGTGGCGATGAGGGCGGACGAAATGGAAAGATAGCCTAGCCGGCGGGGCGTCAGCGCGGCGCGCAGATCCTTCCATCGCCTTGCTGCGGTGATGAAGAGGAGTGCCGTCGGCAGGCCCCAGAGAATGCGGTGCGCCAGCATCTCGACCGGGCCGATATGATCCAGAAGCCGGAAATAGAGAGGCAGCCCACCCCAGAGGAGGTAGGCCCCGAAACCGCTGAGCAGGCCAAGGCGAAGTTCTGAAGACATGGGCGGGCACCTAATGCGGATCGCGCCGTCTCGCCACCTGAATCTTGTTCCGTCACAGGACAGTTCAGCAATGCTCTCATACGCGCATCAAAAAACGCCGCCCCGGCGGGACCGGAGCGGCGTTTGTTCTGTCTGGCGAAGATGCCTTTGGTTTACGCCTTCAGCACGCCGCGCTTGATCAGCTCTTCGGCGATCTGGACGGTGTTGAGCGCTGCGCCCTTGCGCAGATTGTCAGCGACAACCCAGAGCGACAGGCCATGCTCGACCGTGTTGTCGACACGGATGCGCGAGACGAAGGTGTCCCATTCGCCCTTGCACTCAACCGGCGTGATATACTGGTCTTCTTCCGGATTATCGATGACCTGGACGCCCTCGAAATTGCGAAGCGCCTCGCGGGCCTCTTCCGGGGTGATCGGGTTTTCAAACTCGATGTTCACGCTTTCCGAATGGCCGACAAAGACTGGCACGCGCACACAGGTGACGGTGAGCTTGATGTTCGGGTCGATCATCTTGTGGGTTTCATTCCACATCTTGGCTTCCTCGTCGGTGAAGCCGTCCTCACGGAAGGAGCCGATCATCGGGATCGCGTTGAACGCGATCTGGCGCGGATATTCTTCAGGCTCTGGCGCATCGTTGACGAAGATGCCCTTGGTCTGGTTCCAGAGCTCATCCATGCCGGCCTTGCCCGAGCCGGAGACCGACTGATAGGTCGAGACGACGCAGCGCTTGATCTTTGCCGCATCGTGCAGCGGCTTCAGCGCCATGACGAGCTGGGCCGTCGAGCAGTTCGGATTGGCGATGATCATCTTCTTGTCATAGCCGAGCACGTCTTCGCCGTTCACTTCCGGCACGACGAGCGGGACGTCCGGGTCCATGCGCCAGGCCGAGGAATTGTCGATGACGATAGCGCCTTGCTTGCCGATCTTCTCAGCCCACTGCTTCGACAGCGTGCCGCCAGCTGACATGAGGACGACGTCGACCTTGGAGAAGTCGAAATCATCGAGCACTTCGCATTTCAGCGTCTTGTCGCCAAAGCTGACTTCGCGGCCCTTGGAACGGCGCGAGGCGAGGGCATAGACTTCAGCGGCGGGGAAATCGCGCTCGTCCATGATGTTGAGAAGTTCGCGGCCCACATTCCCGGTGGCGCCAACAATTGCGACTTTGATAGCCATATTCTTTCCTTTCGCGATGCCCGCTCATTTAACGCCAAGCGGGCGTTCGTCCAATCTTATGGTCGACGAGCGGGCTGTTCGCATGTTTCCGGTGAAAGTGCGCCCCGCCCGCCTTGATTTGACTGGCATGTAATGCAGGACTGGGGCGGATTCAGGGTGGGAACTGCAATCACTTTTGACCGAGCGAGGTGGCACCCGTGATCGAGGACATGATCACCAGATATATCAAGAGCTATAATTCCCGTGACATTGAGGGCATGCTGGACTGTGTGACCGAGGATGTCGTCTTCGAGAACATCTCCAATCACGGGCAGACCATGACGTTTGAAGGCCGCGACAAGATGCGCGAAGTGGCCGAGCTGTCAGGCCACGCCTTCTCCTATCGCCGGCAGAAACTTGTCAGCCTGGTGATCGGACAGGGCAAGGCGGCCGCCGAGATCGAGTTCGAAGGCAAGGCCGCCGTGGATCTGCCGAATGGACGCAAGGCGGGCGAGACGATCAAGATCCGCGGGGCGAGCTTTTTCGAATTTCGCGGCCAGCTGATGAGCCGGGTCGCCGACTATAGCTAGAGGCAGTCGATGATGGCGTCGGCCATCTCTGCCGTCGAGAGCGAGCCGCCGAGATCCTTGGTCCGTGCACCTGCATCGAGCGCCTTGGCAACCGCGCCCATGACGCGGTCTGCCGCATCCGGGCGGGCGAGCGACCAGCGAAGGGCCATTTCCAGCGACAGGATCGCCGCGCAGGGGTTTGCGATGCCCTGGCCGGCAATGTCGGGCGCGGAGCCGTGGACGGGTTCGAAGAGGCCAGGTGTGCCTTCCGTGCCGAGGCTGGCCGAGGGCAGCATGCCGATGGAGCCTGTCAGCATGGCGGCGGCATCGGACAGGAGGTCGCCGAAAAGGTTGTCAGCCAGGATCACGTCGAACTGTTTCGGGTCGCGTACC
>NVWP01000019.1 GCA_002733705.1 Henriciella sp.
TCCGAGGTGCATCATTTTCTACGGTGACTTGGTCAGAATCCCCATTGGCCCTCGTGGCCCCATGGATCATGAAAAAGCATCAGAAAGCACCGAGATTTTTTCCGAAATATCAACATTTCCGAAATTGTCCAGAATTCAAAAAAATCAAAATTTTCGATTTTTTGAAATTTCAAAATTTTAGAATTTTCGATTTTTTTCTCGATGACGAAAAAATATTTTTCACTCGGAATTTCTTTAGCATCTGGATTGGAAGGTCCGCTCATGTGCGAGTAGGGCGGTGGCGCGTGGGCTTTCTATCTGTGACGGCATTCGAGAGTCAAAAATATCGAAAACGTTTTAAAATCCCGCAAAATCACAAAACTAAAAATTTTACGCAAACTAAGAAATACACATCCAAATCAGAGGAATTAATCCCCGGACGGGAGTCCGGGTTTGCTGCCACCGCACCCATGGTGTATGGGCGGTGCATGGACGGTGTTTCAAACGCCCAGAAAAAAAGGCCCGGACCGCCTCTCTGGCAATCCGGGCCTTTGGCTAGTCTGATCTTGGCCGGAGCCTAGAAGCGGCGCGTCGCTGCCACTGAGATGACATCGGCATGGCCGCTGAATTCGCCGACGACGCGGTCGCCGGAATCGCCAGTGCGGTCAAAGTCGGCATCCTCGATCTTCACCCGGTTATAGGCTGCATCCACCGACCAGTCGGGGGTCGGGCTCCAGGTGGTACCTACTGCGAAGATGTGGCGGTCATTGTCCGGGATGCGGACGGTGCGGAAGGCCGCCGGAGCAGGCGTTTCGTCGAGGGCATAACCGGCGCGGACCGTCCATTGGTCCGAGACCTTGTAGTCGCCGCCGAAGCCGTAGCGGCCGGCATCGTCATAGTTCAGTTCCTCAACCGAGTCCGGCTGGACAGGATTGTCGAATTCGACACGCAGCTCCGTGAGGCTCGACCATTCGGTCCACTGGGCGTTGGCGTAGAGGGTGGCGCGGTCTGTCGCCTGCCAGCGCACACCAAGCTCTGTGGAGGCAGGCAGGTCGAGGCCGGCAGAGCCCGGCGTGTCGGTAAAGGCGCCGGTCGCGGTCAGGAAGGTGGCGTTGGCCGGAACGGTGAAGTCGGCGTCGCCCTCAAGCTCCTGATCGACGCTGGAGCGGTAGTGAAGGCCGATCAGCCAGTCGGGATGCGGCTCCCAGGCAAAGCCGGCATTCCAGCCATAGCTCCAGTCATCGCCTTCAACCTCGATGAGGCCGTCCGCCATAGTCGGGGTGACCCCCGCAGCGGTGCAGGTGGCAGGACCTGCCTGCTGGAAGCAGACGGCGCCAAAGTCGATGGCGCTGGTCAGGCGGGCGTCGATATACTGGGCGTTGAGACCAACACCGAAGGAAAGCGTGTCGGTGATCTCATAGCCGATACTGGGATTGATATTGATGGCCTGAAGCTCTGAGGTGATGCCCTGATAGCGGCCCGCCCAGCCGGCGTCATAGTCTGTCGAGAGGCCAAATGGCACGGTTACGGAGAGGCCGAAGGCCACCTGGTCGCTAAGGGGGTAGACGGCGTGGCCGGCCGGAATGGCCTCATCGGAAAGAAAGCCGGTCGTGTCGCCGCCCAGCGGATTGCCGAGCACGCCGGTCGAGCCTTCATCGTCATAGTGCGCATTGCCGAGAATGCCGCTGGCGACGAGCGAGACGGCCGGGCGGTCGAAGTGGGTAAGCAGGGCCGGATTGCCGAAGGCGGCGGCGGGATCCTCGGTCTGGGTCACGCGGCCGGTATTGGCGCGCCCGAGGTCCGACGCCGAATACTCATTGACGGCGAAACTGTCCGCATGGGCGGGCAGGAAGGCGGTACTGGCAAGAAGGGAGGCGACGAGAGCTGAACGACGATACATGGGAGGCGTGCTTTCTTGTTTGATTATGGCGCGTAACGAACTTCTGGAGTTCGTGTTCCCAGTGGGTGCAGTTGCAAGGAACCTCAACCCACTCCGGTGCGCTTTCCCTATAGATAACACAGAAGCAGGAAGTGAGCCGGACGATGTCCAATCCACTGAAAGCGCTGCGGCGCAATCTTGTGAGCAAGCCCCTTATGGGCTGGTATAAGTCGGTCCTGCCGGGCCTGTCCGATACCGAAGCGCAGGCCCTTGAGGCCGGCGACACCTGGTGGGAAGCCAATCTTTTCTCAGGCAAGCCCGACTGGGAAACCTTCAGCCAGTTCTCCTCCAAGGGCTATACCGAAGAAGAACAGGCCTTTCTCGACGGGCCAGTCGCAGAGTTCTGCGCCATGCTGGACGATTTCGAGATCGAGCATGAAATGATGGACATGCCGGATGCGGCATGGGCCTTCCTGAAGGAACACAAATTCTTCGGCATGATCATCCCGAAGGAGTATGAAGGCCTTGGCTTCTCTGCCTCTGCCCATTCGGAAGTCGTCAAGCGGATTGCGACGCGCAACGTGTCGGCCGCGGTTTCGGTCATGGTGCCGAATTCTCTCGGGCCGGGCGAGCTACTCATGCTGTATGGCACCCAGGAGCAGAAGGACTATTACCTTCCGCGCCTGGCGCGCGGTGAAGAAATACCCTGCTTTGCGCTGACCGGCGTCGAGGCCGGCTCGGATGCCTCTGCCATGACGGCAACGGGCGTGATCTGCGAAGGCGAATGGGAAGGTGAGCGCACGCTCGGCATCAAGCTGAACTGGGAGAAGCGCTATACGACGCTTGGCCCTGTCGCTTCGCTGATCGGTCTTGCTTTCAAGCTGGAAGACCCAGATGGCCTTCTGGGTGACAAGAAGGATCTCGGGATTACGGTGGCGCTGGTGCCGACGGACCTGCCGGGTGTCGATACGGGCGACCGGCATATTCCGTCCGGCCTTGCTTTCCAGAACGGGCCGAGCTGGGGCCGCAATGTGTTCGTGCCCGTCAGCCAGATTCTCGGCGGCAAGGAACAGACCGGCCAGGGCTGGAAGATGCTGATGGGCGCGCTGGCCGCGGGCCGGGGCATTTCGCTGCCGTCGCTTTCAACCGCTGCGGCGCAAGTCGCCGCCCAGTCAACAGGGGCCTATGCGCGTGTGCGCGAGCAGTTCGGCATCTCCATCGGCCAGTTCGAGGGCGTTCAGGAAAAGCTCGCCCCCATCGGCGCGATTGCCTACCAGCTGGAAGCGGCGCGCCGCTTCATCACGATTGGTCTCGACAATGGCCACCATCCGGGCGTGGCGTCGGGGATCATGAAATATCACGCAACCGAAAGGATGCGCGAAACGATCAATCACGCCATGGATGTGCATGGCGGCAAGGCGATCTGTGTCGGGCCGAAAAACTATCTTGAGACGCCTTACCGGGCCATCCCCATCGGCATCACGGTTGAGGGCGCCAACATCCTGACCCGCAGCCTGATCATCTTCGGTCAGGGCTCGATCCGCTGCCATCCCTATATCCTTGAAGAGATGCAGGCCGTGCGTCTGGAGGACCGCAAGGAGGCGCTGAGGAAATTCGATGATCTTCTCTGGCGCCATGTCGGTCATGACGTCGCCAATATCTGGCGCAGCTGGTTTCACGGGCTCACAGGCGGGCGCTTTGCCTCCGTGCCCAAGGATGCCCCGAAGGCCCTCAAACCCTATTATACAGAGCTTGCCCGCTACAGCGCGAACCTTGCCGTGGCGTCGGAAATTTCGCTCGGCATCCTGGGCGGCAAGCTGAAATTCAAGGAAAGCATCTCCGCGCGCCTTGGCGACGTGCTGGCAGAGCTCTTCCTGCTGAGCGGCGCGTTGAAGCGGTTCGAAGCCGATGGACGGCCAGAGGCCGACAAGCCGCTGCTCGACTGGATTTTTGCCGATGGCGTTGCCCGCATGCATGCGAAGCTCGCCGAAGTCGGGGACAATTTCCCGAGCGGCTTCTGGGGCGGCGTGATGAAGATGCTGACCCAGACCGGCGGCAAACGCCGCCGTGGCCCGACGGACCGGATGACCAAGGCGGTCGCCGATCTCATCCAGAAACCGGGGGCTTCACGTCAGCGCCTGACAGAGGGTGTGTTTACCGGCAAGGGCGCCGACCCGCTTGCAGCGCTTGAACGCGCGCTTGCCCTGACGATCGAGTGTCAGCCGCTCAAGGACAAGATGAAGAAAGAAAAGGCCGAGACGCCGGATGCGGCGCGCGAAGCCGGTGTGATCACCGCGCAGGAGCACGAAAAGCTCAAGGATCTGCACCGCGCCGTACGCGAGGTGATCGAGGTCGACAGTTTCGACCCGTCACGGCTTGAAAAGACCGGTCTAAACTCAGCACCAGATGAACCAATGAGGGCGCAATCAGCATGAAGGTCTATGTCGTCGACGGAAACCGCACACCCTTTCTGAAAGCACGCGGCAAACCTGGGCCCTTCAGCGCCGTCGATCTTGCCGTTCAGGCGGGACGCGTCCTGATGATGCGCCACCCTGAGATAGCCGGCGAGATCGAGGAAGTGATCCTCGGCTGTGGTTCGCCTGGCGCGGAAGCGACCAATCCTGCCCGCGTGGCAGCGCTTCGCATGGGGCTTGGCAAAGACATGCCGGGCTGGACCGTGCAACGCAATTGCGGCTCTGGCATGCAGTCCATCGACAGCGCATTCCGCTATATACGCGCGGGCGATTATGACTGCCTGCTGGTTGGCGGGACCGAGAGCCTCAGCCATGCGCCGCTCCTGCTGAATGAGGATGCGGTGGACTGGTTCGCCGACGTCAACATGTCGAAATCCATGCTGGGACGCCTGAGCGCGGTCAGCAAATTCCGTTTTTCCATGCTGGAACCCGTTATCGGGGTCGAGAAGGGCCTGACGGACACGGTGGTTGACCTTGGCATGGGCCAGACGGCGGAAATCCTTCGCTATGAATGGGATATCAAGCGCAGCGAGGCGGACGCCTACGCAGTTGAAAGTCATAAACGCCTTGCCCACGCACAGCAGGAAGGCTGGCTGGACAAGGAAATAGACCCGGTCTTCGGCCCGGATGGCGAGCTCTATGACAAGGATGATGGGGTGCGCCCCGACTCCACGGTCGAGAAGCTGGCGACGCTGAAACCGGTCTTCGAAAAGCCCTATGGGCATGTCACGGCGGGCAATTCCTCGCAGGTGTCCGACGGGGCGTGCTGGCTGATCGTTGCGTCAGAACGCTTTGTCGAAAAACATGGCCTGGAGCCGCTTGGCGAGATCAAGGACAGCCAGTGGGCCGCGCTTTCACCGGCGCGCATGGGGCTTGGTCCCGTCCATTCGGTGACGCCCATCATGACGCGTAATGGGCTCGGGATGAGCGATATCGATCTCTGGGAGTTGAATGAGGCGTTTGCTCATCAGGTCCTCGCCTGCCTCAAGGCGTGGGAGAGCGATGAGTTCTGCCGCGAAGAGCTTGGCCTGGACAGTGCGCTCGGCAGCATCGACCGCGACAGGCTGAATGTCGATGGCGGCGCGGTCAGTCTTGGCCATCCTGTCGGCACAAGCGGGGCGCGTATCGTCCTGCACGCCCTCAACGCCATGAAGCGGCGCGGCAACCGGACGGGCATTGCCACCGAGTGTATCGGTGGCGGCCAGGGCGGTGGCATGCTTCTGGAAGCGATTAACGGGCCGGTTCAAACGCAGGCCCCTGAAATACAGACTCAAGGGGAGACAGCCTGATGGAAGGCAATGGCAACATCTGGCACCTGAAAAAGCACTCGAATGGCGAGGCCACACTCTATCTCGACGTGCCCGGCCAGACGCAGAATACGCTCGGGCGGCCCGTTCTGGACGGTTTCGAAGCCTATCTGAGCGAGCTTGAGAAATCGCCGCCCGAGGCCCTTTTCATCCGCTCACGCAAGAAGAGCGGCTTCATGGCCGGGGCCGACATCGAGGAGCTGTCAGGCTCCAGCCCCGAAGAGCTGAAAGCGCTGATCGATCAGGGACATAAGGCCCTCAAGCGGCTTGAGGCGTTGCCCTGCCCGACGGTGGCCGTCATTCATGGCACATGTCTTGGTGGCGGGCTGGAGGTGGCTCTGGCCTGCGATCACCGTGTGGCCGATATGGGCGCGAGTTTCGGCTTTCCCGAAGTGCAGCTCGGCCTGCATCCGGGGCTTGGCGGCACAGAGCGGTTCCCCAAGCTGGTCGAGCCGGCGACCGCGCTGCAGTTCATGCTGACGGGCAAGACGATTAACGCGAAAAAGGCCAAGCAGATCGGTCTGTTGCGCGACGCTGTGCCTGACCGGCATCTGGACGCGGCCGCTGTAGCGGCGGCGAAGACGGGCAAGAAGAAGAAAGATCGCGGCTTCATCGATGGCGTTAAGCACACGCTGGAGATGTCATCGCCGGGTAAGCGGCTGATCGCAAGCCGCGCCCGCAAGGAGGCCGGGAAACGGTTCGACAAGGAGGATTATCCGGCGCCCTTCGCGCTGATCGACCTGTTCGAGCATGAAACAGGCAGCGATGATGCCTTTGAAGCGGAAGCCAGATCCTTTGTCGACCTCAGCCAGACGCAGACGTCGAAGAATCTCATCAATTTGTTCCTGCGCCGCGAGGCCCTGAAACGCGAGGCGCGCCGCCCGGAAGGCCACGGCATTTCCCATGTCCATGTGATCGGTGCCGGGACGATGGGCGCCGACATCGCCATGTGGTCGGCCATGAATGGCTTTACCGTCACGCTGCAGGACATCGACAACAAGGTCATCGCCAAGGCGATGGGCCGTGCGCACGACTGGATGGACGGCAAGACCGACCGCTCCGATGACATTCGCGACCCGCTTGACCGGCTGATCCCGGACCCCAAAGGAGACGGCGTCCGCATGGCCGATCTCGTCATCGAGGCCGGGCCGGAAAAGGCGGAGATCAAGCAGAAAATCTATGACGGGCTGATGGGTGAGCTGAAACCCGGCGCGATCATTGCCACCAATACGTCCAGTATCAGGCTGGAGACGCTGGCCGAGGGTCTGCCGCCGGAGCGGACCGGGCATTTTGTCGGTCTGCATTTCTTCAACCCGGTCACCAAGATGCCGCTGGTCGAAATCGTTTCCGGAGAGACGACGAGCCAGGAGACCCGCGACCGGGCGCTCGCCTTTATCGAGGCCATCGACAAGCTGCCGCTGCCGGTGAAGAGCGCGCCCGGCTTCCTCGTGAACCGTATCCTGACGCCATATCTTCTGAAGGCAGTGGACCTCATCGATGAGGGTCACAAGCCGGAGGAAGTGGATGCGGCAGCCGAAGCCTTCGGCATGCAGCAGGGCCCGGTGGAAGTGGCCGATACGGTGGGGCTGGATATCTGTCTTGAGGTCGGCCGTGTACTGGCGCGTGAGCTCGACCATATCGGTGAGCCGCCGGAACGGCTGGTCAGGAAGGTAGAGGCCGGCGATCTCGGCAAGAAGACCGGCAAGGGTTTCTATGTCTGGGAAGACGGCAAACCGAAGAAGGAAGACGTCGAGACACCCGCCTCAGACCTTGAGGACATACAGGAACGCCTGCTGGCGCCGCTGTATGAAGAGGTGCGCCGGGTGCTGGATGAGGGCATTGTGGCCTCGGAAGACCATCTCGATCTCGGGGCGGTCTTCGGTTCCGGGTTTGCGCCGTTTCGCGGCGGGCCGTGCACTACACTTCGTCAGAAAGAGACCCCATCTCAGGAGGCAGAGACGCCGGACACTTCGAGCCCGGCCGAGCCAACCGAGGTGTAGATGCAGGACGAGATGGAAACTTCCAGGGCGGGCACGCTTCCCGTCCACACCAGTGCTGAAGCAGCCGCGAAGGCGGTCATCGACCAGATCGGCAAGGAGGTCCGCTTGGCCCTGCCACTGGGTCTGGGCAAGGCCAATCTTCTGGCCAATGCCCTCTATGAGATCGCGAAGGCCGACCCGACGGTTACGCTGAAAATCTATACCGCGCTATCGATCATCCGGCCGAAGACGCCGCCCGGCCTTGCCAGCCGGTTTGGCGGGCCCCTGATCGAGAAGCTGTTCGGCGATTATCCCGATCTTGCCTATGCCAGCGACCGCCTGAAGGGCCAGCTGCCGCCCAATGTGGAGGTGGAGGAATTTTTTCTGTCGACCGGCTCACTGCTGGGCAATGAATATGCCCAGCGCCACTATAACAGTGTGAACTATACCCATGCGATGCGCCGGATCATTGCCGAGGGCGTGAATGTTCTCGGCCAGATGATTTCGCGGCGCGATGGCCGCTACAGCCTCGCCTGCAATTCAGACCTCAGCCTCGATCTCATTCCGCTGATGCGCGAGAAGGTTGGCCGCGACAAGTTTCTGGTGGTCGGGGAGCTCAATGAGAAGCTGCCTTTCATGCCGAATGATGCCGAAGTGCCGGCCGATGAGTTCGACATGCTGCTGGATGCGGGCGCCTATGACCTGGCAGGCCCGCCGGCCCCGCGCGTCGATCTGACCAGCCATGCCATCGGGCTTCGGGCGGCGCGCCTCGTGAAGGATGGTGGGACGCTGCAGATCGGTATCGGCTCGCTGGGTGACGGGGCCGCGCAGTCGGT
>NVWP01000020.1 GCA_002733705.1 Henriciella sp.
GACCAGCATTGCGACGCCGCGCATTGCCCCCAGCATTGCGTACTTGTTGGCCGAACCCCAGCCTGCCATGAATATGGCGATCGTGTTGACGGAGGTCACGCCAAGAACGAACAGTATCCCGATGTTCAGCCTGCCCAGGAACGAGTCAGGCCCGAACGGAATAACTGCCACAACCAGCAGCGTCGGGAACACCAGAATAATAGGGGCCAAGTTGAAGGACCAGCGATCCGCGATCTTGGGGACCATATCCTCTTTAGTCATCAGCTTTATCAGGTCGGCGATTGGCTGAAGCATGCCGAACGGCCCCCAACGGTTGGGGCCGAGCCGCGCCTGGAACCTGCCCAGAACGCGCCGTTCAAACCAGGTGTAAACAGCAGTCGTCTGCACCATGACATTTATGACGATGAACGCCAGAGTGAACGCGGCTATGAAGAACGCAAATCGATCCAGGCTGTCAGGCAAGACTCGCTGGAAGAACCGTTCGAGGGAGCCAAAATCCAGGATTCCGGCGGTCTGAATCTCGTGCATTACCTATCCACCTCACCAAGGACGACGTCCAGGGAGCCGAAAATGGTGATGAGGTCGCCCATCTTCCAGCCAACAAGCATATCTGTCAGAGCGGTCAGGTTGATTCGAAATAACGCCCGAAGCTGTACGTGTTGTTGCCGACATCGACGGCGAAAATGGCATCCTGCGGCGCAAGCCGTGTCAGCGCACCGAACAGCGCGGCTGCCGCCAGCCCTTTGCCATTATCCTCATCGACCCGCACCGTCTTTTCCGCGCGCCAGAGGCGCCAGCGTTCAGCCACTTCGCCGCGCTGGTCGCCGCCCGCGATCTGCTGCCCGGAAAGCGCCTTTGTCAGCCGCGTTGCCGTCACCCCGACATCCCCCATGACCGGCAGGGTCACAGGATGGCGCTTGGCCAGCATCATCGGGTCGCGGTCGATCTGGATGATCGGTTTGGACGGCTCGATCCCGGTATGGTCCGAAAAGGACGCGCCAAACACGATCAACAGATCCGCTTCATTCATGAACCAGCTGGCAATCGGTGTCCCCGACCGGCCCATGACACCTGCCGCCAGCGGATGCGCGTCGCCGATCAGTCCCTTGGCCTTGAACGTGGTGGCAACCGGCGCATTCAATCTTTCGGCCAAAGCAGTAATTGCGGGCGCGCTGTCCTTGGCGCCATACCCCAGAATGACCATTGGCCGCTTGGCCCCGGCGATCATGTCAGCGGCTGCGCCAAGATCATCCTCAGGCGGCCCGACAGCCCGGTTTGC
This sequence comes from Henriciella sp., assembly GCA_002733705.1. Classification (GTDB taxonomy): domain Bacteria; phylum Pseudomonadota; class Alphaproteobacteria; order Caulobacterales; family Hyphomonadaceae; genus Henriciella. The sequence goes on from NVWP01000020.1 coordinate 1,280, forward strand.
CATCCGCCCGGCCGGTCCCTGCGCCTTCTGGCCATCTGCGGCAGGCAGGGTCTGCGTATTGTCCGGAAAAACGAGATGCCCAACCCCCTGCTCCAGCATCGCCGTCTTGATTGCACCCGTCATCAGCTGTGCATGGTTCGAACCTGGATGCACCGTCTGCGAATAGGCCGCGACCGCTTCAAATGCCGCCTCCAGATCAATGTCCTGAAAGGCGTGCACACCGGTGACCTGTTCCTGCACCTGACCGGTCAGGGCAAGGACGGGCGCGCTGTCGACCTTGGCATCCCACATGCCGGTGAGGAGGTTCGTCGCGCCCGGCCCGGCAATTGTGAAAGCCGCCGCCGGTATGCCCGTCAGCTTGCCATAGGCAGAAGCCGCAAAGGCGGCTGCGCCCTCATGCCGGATACCGTAATAGTTGAGCTTGCCCGCCTCCGCCTGCACGCGCATCGCATCGGCAAAGCCCAGATTGGAATGGCCGACCATGCCGAACACGCTGGTCACGCCCCAATTGACCATGGTCTCGACCATCACGTCAGAAACGGTCCGCGCCCTGTCCGGCGCCGCCTCAAGGCCGACATAGATCCCGTCTTCGCGCAGCTCGACCGGAAAGGTCTCCTGCCCGCTATCGTCGTGTCCGCCGGGCGGCTTGCCTGTCAGCGGATCGAAATCCCAGCCATGCCAGGGACAGCGTAGCCAGCACTTGTCATCGATGCCTTTCTCGATGGAGCCCTCGCCCAGCGGGCCGCCCTGATGCGGACAGTGATTGTCCATCGCCGCATATCGTCCATCGAAATGAACGATGGCGAGTGACCTCCCCGCGGCCGAGGCGGACTTGACCCGCCCGTCCGCCAGCTCGTCCAGTTCTGCAACCTTGTGCCATTCAAGCGCCGGTCCGCTCATATCCCGCCCTCCCCATCTAGCCTGCCGGTTATATCTGAGCGGCGCGGCATTGGCAGATCACAAATTCGCCAGCAAAGACGGGCGGTACCGGGAGGCTTCCATATCCCGGCATGGCCAGCTCAGATGATCCGGGGCCCGGCCTGCCACGTAGTCAGGGCGAAAGGAATTTGCCCATGCGCCTTACCGCCCGTCTCGTCCTTCTCGCCTCCAGCCTTGCCGTTTCCGGCTGTATCTCCAGCTCGCTTGAGGACTTCAGCGATGCAGAGCGGACCGGCGAAGTCACCATCGCGTTCAGGAAATAGACCGCGCGCGGGACGGCGGCTCCTTCCGCCTATGGCAAGGCAGGCGGGCGCATGACCAGAAAGCCGAACAGGGCCGGCTTTCCCTCGGCTTCCTCGAACCGGCTCATCTTGAGCCCGGAGGTCCGGCTGATCGCCTCGGCGGCGCGCGAGACAGGCGTGGTGCGCTTCGTCTCCTCGTCCCCGGAATGGCGGTGCTCGCCCAGCAGCAGCCTGTCGCCAGATTTGAGCGCCAGCCAGTACGTCATCTTGCGCCGCTGCAGACCCAGCCGTGAATAGACCTCGCCCCGGCGCACGATCTCATCAATATCGCGATAGCTGACCTCGCCCTCAAAGGCGCGCGCCTTGTGATGGACGGACCGGTTCGCCGGAAGGACCAGCGTGACATGGCCGGGACGCAGCGACACCTGCCAGTTATGGACGGTGCGCATACGGTGCTGCAGACCAAGACAGGAAGGGGTGAGGAGAAGCCCGAACAGGCAGACCAGCCCCGCCGCAACAGACTGCCTCAAAACGAGAAGCCAGATACCGGCCGCCAGCGCGCCAAGGGCGAGCGCCCAGATCAGCGTCGCTGCAATGAAAGCTGCGATCCGCGCGCCATAGCTGTAATCGAAAGTCGTCCTGCTGGCCTTGCCCATGAGCTGCGCTCTCCCCTCTGGTCTTCGTCTCAGACGGGAATTTCCGCAAGTTTCATGCCGTGAGAGGCGTATCGGCCCGCAAGCCAGCTATTGCCCCTCTCCAGCAGCCGATTCAGCCCGCGCCAGCAGCGCGCCGCAGGGGGCATCCTTGGCCATGCCGGGCTCAATGAACGGCAAGGCCGCGAGCCCCCCGCTCACCGACGCCAGAACGCCCGCAATGCCGATCTGCGCGACCGTCTTGGCACTGAAGGGCTGTATGGATGGATTGCGCAGCGTGCCGCCAATCGACACGTCGCCGATCAGCGTGCCGAGCGAGGCGTCCTTGGCATCGGACCGCACGCTGAGGCGCAGCGCCTCTGTCTCGAGGTCGGCGTCCCCGCGCACCACGACAAGGCTGTCATCGGTATCGACAACCGCCGGAGACAGCGTGCCGACACCTTGGTCGAAATTGATCACGACCGCCGCGCATCTCGCCTTGGCATAGGTCCGGTCGTCGCCGGACTCACCCAGCAGCGTGATCGCCTCGCCAATGTCGAGCCCCGCGCCCTCGGCGGCGAGCGCCAGGATCTCGGCGTCCCGCGACCATAGCGCTGCCTTGCCATCCATGGAGGCTGCCGCCGCCCGGAACCCGTCACCCACGGTGGTCACATTGAACTCACCCTCGGCGCCGCCGCGAAGATAGGGCGAGAGGGACAGGTTGTCGAAAGCGACATTGGAGAGCTCCCCGCGCGCATCGGTATGGGCCGGGGACTGGCTGCCATCGAGCGTGACATAGGCGCGAAGGTCGCCCTGCGTGAAATCGAGCAGGATAAGCGGCGCGCGCACCACCCGGCCCTCAATCTCGAAATCGAGCTCCAGACCTTCAATGTCGAAAACAGAATCATAGACCGACTCGGCGACGAAGCTGACGCTCCCGTCGACCGCATCGAGACGGGAAAAGTCGATCTCCACATCCGGAATGAGCCGGTCGCTGCTTTCATAGGCGGAGCGGGCCTTCTGCTGGCGCTCCCCCACCGTCTCATCCTCGCCCACGCCGATCGGGATACCGAAGACAATGCCAAGATCGTCCGCATCGAGCGAGCTTGAGCGCAGGTCGGCATGGACCACCGGCGTCTCCTCACCCAGCTGGACCTCGATCTCACCGGCGAGATCACTGTCGCCGATCCGCGTCTCCGGCTCAACGTCCAGCGACCAGGTGTCCGGCCCGATATCGATATTGAGACGCATCTCATAGGGCGGCGTATCGGGCGCGGCGAGGCCGACAAGCTCTGCGATGTCGGAGAAATTTTCACCCGTGATGACCAGCGCGCCCGCAAGCTCGCTCAAGGCGCCGGAGGCTTCTCCATCAAAGCTCAGCGTGGAGTCCGCGCCGCTCGCTTCCAGCATGAAGTCACCGGACCGCAGCGATCCGCGCGCCATCTCGATCTGGATCTCCCGCGTCTCCTCCGGGCGTACCACGTCCAGCCGGACAGAAGACAGGCGCACTTCGTCGACGATGCCGCGGACATCATCAAGCCCCGGCCCGCCGCCGCCACCCTTGCCATTGTCCTCGATCCGCACCGACCCGTTCTCGGCCTCCAGATAGGACAGCCAGCTCATGAATGGCAAAAATCCCAAGGGGTTGAGTTGCGCTTCAATGCGGCTTGCCTCGACGCGACCCGGCACAGAAAGGCCCTCGCCCTCCACCACCAGGATCGCCGGGAAGCGCGTATGAGCGCTCTCGACGCGCGACTCATCCGGCCCGAACAGCCCCAGCAGCCAGTTCGCCGTCGGCGTGCCAAATCGCGGCTGCGTCATGGCCAGCATGAAAAGCAGAAAGGCCAGAAGGATGATGCCGATCACCCATCCGGCGATCTTGAAGAATGTCACAAGTCCGGAGCGCATGAGCCCCTAACGCGCCGCGCGCAGAGCGGTTCGCGCCGGCCTGTCTATTTTTCACCTTTACCGCACACCGGCGTCTGCCTTCGCCGGCTCAGCTCAGGCGACAGTCAGCCCCTGCCAATGGCGCCAATCCCTGCTATATGTTCTCCATGAGTTCCAGCCCGAATCGCCGCCCATCCATCTCGGAAATGGCCGCTGCCCGCGCGCCAGTGCCGGACACGAATGCCGACTATCTGGACGGGCTGAACCCCGAACAGCGCGACGCGGTCGAGACGACCGAGGGCCCGCTGCTGGTTCTGGCGGGCGCAGGCACAGGCAAGACGCGCGTGCTGACCACGCGCCTCGCCCACATCATCGCCTCCAAACTCGCCTGGCCCAGCCAGACGCTGACCGTGACCTTCACCAACAAGGCCGCCCGCGAAATGCGCGAACGCGCGCTCACCCTCATTGGCGACGCGGGCGAGGGCCTTCGCTGGCTCGGCACCTTCCACTCGATCAGCGCGCAGATCCTTCGGCGCCACGCCGAACTCGCCGGCCTCAAATCCAGCTTCACCATCCTCGACACAGATGACGTCATCCGTCTCTGCAAACAGGTGATCGAAGCGGAAAATATCGACACCAAGCGCTGGACGCCGCGCCACCTCTCAAGCCTCATCGATGGCTGGAAGAACCGCGCGCTGACGCCCTCCAAAGTGCCCAAGGACGAAGCCTGGCAATTCGCGGATGGCAAGGCGATCCAGCTTTATGAGACCTATCAGAACCGCCTCAAGGTCCTGAACGCCTGCGATTTCGGTGACTTGCTGATCCACAATATCACCATCTTCCAGGACAATCCGGACCTGCTGGCGGACTATCACAAGCGCTTCAAATACATCCTGGTGGACGAGTATCAGGATACGAACGTCGCCCAGTATCTGTGGCTTCGCCTGCTGGCGCGCGGCTCGAACAATATCTGCTGCGTCGGCGATGACGACCAGTCGATCTATGGCTGGCGCGGCGCTGAAGTGGACAATATCCTGCGCTTTGAGAAAGACTTTCCCGGCGCCAAGGTCATCCGGCTGGAGCGCAATTACCGCTCAACCAAACACATCCTCGCGGCCGCCTCCTCCGTCATCGACTTCAACAAGGGCCGCCTCGGCAAGACGCTCTTTGTGGGCGACGGCGAACAGGCCAGTCCGGACGCAGAGAAAGTCCAGGTGCGCGGCCTCTGGGACGGTGAGGCCGAAGCCCGCCTCATCTGCGACGACATCGAATCCTATGTGAACAAGGGCGGCAATTACGAAGATTGCGCCATCCTCGTTCGCGCCTCCTGGCAGATGCGCCTCTTCGAGGAACGCCTCATCATGCTGGGCATCCCCTATCGTGTGATCGGCGGCCCGCGCTTCTTTGAACGCGCCGAAATCCGCGACGCCCTCGCCTATCTCCGCCTGATCCGCAGCCCCGATGACGACCTTGCCTTTGAGCGGGTCGTGAACCAGCCCAAGCGCGGCGTCGGCGCCACCACGATCCAGAAGCTGCAGACGCTGGCCCGCGAAGATGGCCGCTCGCTCTTCACCCTGGTGCCGATGATCCTGCAGACCGATGAGGTGAAAGGCCCGGCCAAACGCGGCCTCACCACCTTTATCGACCAGGTCAATCTGTGGCGCGACCGCCTCAATAACGGCATGGCGCATCACGAACTCGCGCAGGTCATTCTGGATGAGAGCGGCTATACCGACATGCTCCAGAAGGATCGCAGCCCGCAGTCCCATACGCGTCTCGACAACCTCAAGGAGCTGATCCAGGCGATGAGCCAGTTCGACAGCCTCGCCGGCTTCCTCGAACATGTGCAGCTGGTCATGGATGTCGGCGGGCAATCATCCGGCAATGAAGTCCAGATCCTCACCCTCCACGCGGCCAAGGGCCTCGAATGGCCGATGGTCTTCCTGCCCGGCTGGGAAGAGGAAGTCTTCCCCTCCCGCCGCTCACTGGATGAGTCCGGCATGAAAGGCCTCGAGGAAGAACGCCGCCTCGCCTATGTTGGCATCACCCGCGCGCGCGAAAAATGCGCGATCAGCTTTGTCGCCAACCGCATGATCTTCGGGCGCTGGCAGTCTGTCCTGCCGTCCCGCTTTGTCGACGAGCTCCCGCACGAGAATGTCGAGGCCAATAGCGAGACCGGCTATTCCACCATGCCCGGCGCCGATCAGGGCTTTCAGGGCACGATTGAGGACCTTGGCGAACGCAGCAACTACACCTCCCCCGGCTGGCGGCGCCTGAAGGAAAACGCCGGCAAGGGCTCAAAGACCGGCCCCGTCATAGACGGCAAGGCCGAACTCATCGCCACATCTTCAGGCAAATCCGGCTTCCGCATCGGCCAGCGCGTGTATCATGAGAAATTCGGCTACGGACAGGTCCTCGCGGCCGATGGCACGAAACTACAGGTCAATTTCGAGAAAGCGGGCCTGAAGAAGGTGATCTCGACCTTTGTGACGGGGGTTTAGGTGCACATAGCCAATGGAAAACTGCTTGGCCTGAGTAGATGTCCGCATTGCTCCGTTGCTAACCCGGATTTGAGCCTTCGCGGAGAGCTGGACTTTGTTGTGGAACCGATTCAAACAAATCAAGCTGATCCGGTTGCTCCACATTGGGGCACGTTTGTTTGCTCATCATGCTATCGACTAACGCTCGCCGAAACGTTTCGCGGTTCGAAGCGCGGCAAACACGAATTTCAGCACGTTGAGAACCTATACCCGCAAGCGCCAACCGTTGCGGAGGAACTTCCTGATCGCGCTAAAAGATATCTCTCACAAGCTATCGAAAGCCTGCACGCCCCAGATGGAGCCGCAATGTTAGCTGGGTCTGCTGTGGATGCTATGCTGAAAGCAAAAGGATATACCGAAAATTCGCTGTACGAACGCATCAACAAAGCCGCTGAGGACAGTATCATCACTTCGGATATGGCTGAGTGGGCCCACTCGGTAAGACTCGGCTCAAATCGCCCCCGCCACGCAGACAACTATGATCCGCACGTCACAGCGGAACAAGCGGCCCAAGCCTGCGAATTTGTAAAGGTTCTGGGTCAAGTCTTATTTGAATTGCCGTCAAAGATCGCCGCAGGAAAGTGCGCCGCAGAAGCACTTGATAGCGACGATGATTAGAACTCGTTTCAAGGCCGCCGAAGGCACCGCGCGAGCGGCCTGGCCTTGAGCGCCTGAAACGGATCGCACATCGCGCGACGCTCCTATCCGCCCTCCCCCTCTCCCGGACGCGGGAGAGGGGCTAGGG
>NVWP01000006.1 GCA_002733705.1 Henriciella sp.
CATGACCGCGACGGTCGCCTCGGCGCTGTCGGGTGACAGCCAGCTGGTCAAGACCGATCTCGGCACTCTCATCCTCACCGGCGCCAACACCTATACAGGCGGCACAGAGATTTCGGAAGGCACCCTGCAGATCGGCGATGGCGGGACGGGCGCGGCGATTTCAGGTGACGTGGTCAACAATGCCGGTCTTGTCTTCGATTTCAGTGACCAGCTTGATCTTGATGGAGATATCAGCGGCTCTGGCACGCTGACCAAGCAGGGCGCAGGCACGCTGACCCTTTCTGGCAACACCTCACAGGCTGGCGGTCTGGTGGTTTCGGATGGCCGCCTCTTCGTGAACGGCCAGATTCAGGCGGGCGACGTGCTTGTCCAGTCTGGTGGCCTCCTCAGCGGATCTGGCTCGATCATCCCTGCGGTAAGCATCGCCGACGGCGGCACCCTCGCTGGCGCAGCGGGGCGCACGCTCAACATGGCCTCGCTTGACCTTTCCGGGGGATCGATTGTGCGGGCGGCCCTTGGCGCGCCGACCACGACCGCCCTGTTCGATATCACAGGTGACCTGACGCTCGACGGCACGCTGAACGCTGTCGATGCAGGCGGCTATGGAGCAGGCATCTACCGCATCATGACCTATGGCGGCGCCCTGACCGACAATGGCCTGGAGACCGGCACAAGCCCGGCCGGCTTTGGGCGGCTGGACGTGCAGACCGGGATCGCCAATGAGGTGAACCTCGTCGTCAATCCGGCAGACACCGGCACGCCCGTGCCACCAGGACCGGGCCCGGCCCCCGCCATCCAGTTCTGGGACGGCGCGAACACGACAGCTGACGGTGCGATCAATGGCGGCGCGGGCACCTGGGATCTCGCCTCAAGCAACTGGACCCGGTCCAATGGCGACGTAAACGACACCTGGAACAGCAATTTCGCGGTGTTCCAGGGCGCTTCAGGCACGGTTACCGTGGACGCAGCCAGTGGTGCAATCAACACCATCGGTCTTCAGTTCGCTGATGACGGGTTCGTGGTTGATGGCGACGGGATGGGCCTCATCGGGGCGGACGGCCAGACCACAATCCGTGTCGGTGACGGCACGCAGTCCGGCGCAGGCATGACCGCGACGGTCGCCTCGGCGCTGTCGGGTGACAGCCAGCTGGTCAAGACCGATCTCGGCACTCTCATCCTCACCGGCGCCAACACCTATACAGGTGGCACGCTGGTCTCAGACGGCACGCTGGTCGGCTCCTCCAGCTCGATTGCAGGTGACGTGATCAATAATGCACAGCTGGTGTTTGATCAGGCCACGACCGGCACCTTCGCCAACACGATCAGCGGCAGCGGTCGCCTCACCAAGCAGGGTAATGGCACGCTCACGCTGACCGGCGCGAACACCTATTCCGGCGGCACAGAAATCGCGCTGGGGACCCTGTCGGTCTCCTCTGACGCCAATCTTGGCGCTTCATCCGGCGCGCTGAGCTTTTCTGACGGAACGCTTGCCACGACCGGGAACATCACGACTTCAAGGGGCATCGCCCTTAACGCCGGCGCAACAATTGAGACGGCGTCCGCGACCTCGCTTGAGATGACCGGCACCCTCTCGGGCGCAGGCCGCCTCACCAAACAGGGCAATGGCACGCTCACCCTGACAGGCGCCAACACCTATACAGGTGGCACCCTGGTCTCAGACGGCACGCTGGTCGGCTCCTCGGCCTCGATTGCCGGTGACGTGACCAACAATGCACAGCTGGTCTTCGACCAGGCCACGACGGGCACCTTCGCCAACACGATCAGTGGCAGCGGTCGCCTCACCAAACAGGGGGCAGGTACGCTCACGCTGATGGGGGCGAACACCTATACAGGTGGCACGCTGATTTTTGACGGCACGCTGGTCGGCTCTTCGGCCTCGATTGCCGGTGACGTGACCAACAATGCACAGCTGGTCTTCGACCAGGCCACGGCGGGCACCTTCGCCAAAACGATCAGTGGCAGCGGCCGCCTCACCAAGCAGGGTAATGGCACGCTCACGCTGACCGGCGCGAACACCCATACCGGCGGCACAGAAATCGCGGCAGGGACACTGTCGGTCTCCTCTGACGCCAATCTCGGTGCTTCATCCGGTAGGCTTGAATTTGCCGGCGGCACGCTGCGCACCACAGCCAGCTTCGATGCCAGCCGCTCGGCCCTTGTCAGTGGCGAGGGCGTCATCGACACCGTTACCGGCACCCGTCTCAGACTGCTGGGGGACCTCACTGGGACCGGCACAGTCACCAAGACAGGCAGCGGGACGCTAGTTCTTGATGGGGATAGCGCTTTTGAGGGTATGACAGACGTCAAGGAAGGTCACCTGATTGTCGGCGACAGTGCAGGTTCCGGCGCGCGCCTGGTGGGCGGTGTCACCATCGGGTCGGGCGCATATCTGTCAGGCAGCGGATCGGTGGGCACCACGGTGGTCGAAGGTACTGTCCAGCCAGGCAATTCCATCGGCACGATCACGATTGCAGGCGATGCGCGTTTCACATCAGGTTCTGTCTACGAGGTGGAAGTCGATCCCTCCGGCACGGCTTCGGACCTGATCGATGTTTCGGGCAGCGTCACCATCGAGAACGGCGCCGCCGTGCGTCATATCGGCTTTGATGGCATCTATGCGGCTGTGAGCGACTATACGATCGTTACCGCGGGCAATGGCATAACCGGGACATTCGGGTCGGTGGAAAGCGACTATGCCTTCCTCGATGCGACGCTGGGCTATGACACGAATGCGGTCACGCTCACCCTGTCGCGCAACGATATCGCGCTTGCGGACGTAGCGGCCACGCGGAACCAGCGCGCGGCAGCGGCGGGTGTAGAAGGCCTCGGCTTTGGTAATGCCCTTTACGGTGTGATCCTGACGCAGGATGGGCCGACTGCGCGCTACGCCTATGATCAGGTGTCCGGGGAGCTTCACGCCTCTCTGAAGAGCGCGCTGATCGCAGATAGCCAATATCCACGTCAGGCTGCCCTTGGCCGTCTTCATACGGATATCGACAATGCTGCCCCGCAGGCTTCGAAAGTCGTTGAAGGCGTCACCATCTGGGGCGATGCCTATAATGCATGGGGCCGTATGAATGGCGATGGCAACACGGCCAGCATGAGCCATGACACAGAAGGTCTGCTGGTTGGGGCTGATGCGAACCTCAGCTCCGGCTGGCGCGCTGGCGTGCTCGCAGGCGTCAGCTATTCCGATCAGGATGTGGATGCGCGCTTCTCGGCTGCCAATGGTGAAGGCGCCCATCTCGGTGCCTATGGCGGCGGCCAGTGGGGCAGGGTGTCGGTCAATGCCGGCGCCATCTATGCCTGGCACGACATCGAGACCCGCCGCGCTGTTCTCTTCGCCAATGTCGATGAGCGTGTGCGCGGACAGATGGATGCGCAGACGCGGCAGGCCTTTGGCGAAGTCAGCTATGACGCAGAGCTGGCAGGCGTCGATGTGCAGCCCTTTGCCGAGCTCTCCTATATCGAGCTTGAAACCGATGGGCTGACCGAGAGCGGCGACATGGCCGCCCTTCACGTCGCTGGCGACACGACGGACGCCACCTTCTCCACGCTTGGCACACGCGCGCGCTTCCCGGTGGAGCTTGGCAATGTCGCGGGCAGCCTGACCGGCAAGATCGGCTGGCAGCATGGCTTCGGCGACCTCATGCCCAACGCGGCCAATACGCTGGCCGGAAGTGCGACCTACCGCGTCCAGGGCGTCCATCTGGCCCGCGACAGCGGTGTGGTTGGCGCCGGTCTCGACCTGGCCCTGTCGCAAAATGCACGTCTCGCTGTCGCCTATGAGGGCAGCTTCAACGAGGACAACACCCAGCAAGCCATTACGGCTCGCGTGGGGGTGCGGTTCTAACAGGCCCGTACTAGAAGTGATCACGGCCCATTCCTTTTCATGAGGGATGGGCCGTGATTCGTAAGGGTCGGCCGATCCGATCCGCCTGTTTCTGGGATGGCCGTAATTTAACTTTTAATACGCCGCCCAGCACGCAACCTTTTTGTTCCTAAATCACTTTTTCGCTACGGTTTCTGTTGCGACGCAACATAAGGTGCAGCACGTATCGAAACTGGAGACGAGGTGGATGATCAGGTTTCCGTGGTATGTTGCAGGCACGCTTGCCCTGCTCTTTGCAGTGCAGGCATGCTCCGATGGCTCAAACGAAGTTGCGGTTGAAAGCAGCGCCGATAATGAGATCGACGCCGATATATACCGCATGGCTATGGAAGAGGGCCAAGAGGCTGAAGAAGCGGCGAGCGGTGCGGCTTCGAGCGAGTCCGCAAAGATGGACGAAGGCAGCCAGGCGCAAGCAGCGGATCCCTCAGACCAGGCTGATGAGGATACCGCAGGGCCCGGTGAATCCCCGGACACCGATGAAGCGTCGGCAGAAAGCCCTGAAGCTGCCCCACCCACGGGCGATACCGTTCAGGCACCGGCAAGGTTCGGCTTTCAGACCGTCAACGCGCTCGCCCGGCAGCTTGCGCTCAACGACTACAAGCCGCCTGCCAGCGCGCCGGAGGATGCCGCCGGCCTCAATTACGACCAGTTCCGCCGCATACAGAATCTGCCGGGCTCAGAGCTCTGGAGCGATGACGGTTCCGCCTTCCGGGTCAGCCTTGACCCGCGTGGCTATCTCTTCAGACAGCAGGTCAAAGTCAACATCATCGAAGAGGGTAAGCCGGTGCGAAAAAGCTATGAACCCGGCCAGTTCGACTTCCTCGATCTCCCCCTGTCAGAGGAAACGGTCGAGACGCTTGGCTATTCCGGCTTCCGGCTGCTGGCGCCGTTCGCGGAGGCTGGAAAATACGATGAGGTGATCAGTTTCCGGGGGGCCAGTTTCTTTCGCGCGCTCGGGGCCGGGGCGGTCTATGGCGCATCGGCCCGCGGGCTCTCAGTCGGCACGGCCTCATCCGAGGGCGAGGAGTTTCCGCGCTTTCGAGAGTTCTGGCTGGTCAAGCCAAAGCCGGGCGACACCACATTCCGGATCTTTGCGCTGCTCGACGGGGAAAGCGTAACCGGGGCTTATGAGTTCACGGTTGAACCAGGGCCGGACACGGAGGTGAAGGTGCGTGCGGTCATTCACCCGCGCCGCAATCTTTCCAATTTCGGCGTCGTGCCGCTCACCAGCATGTATTTCTTCTCCCCGCACGATCTCGCCAAGCAGCCCAATGATTTTCGCCCCGCCGTGCATGATTCCGAAGGTCTCTCCTTCCAGCTTGCCAATGGGGAATGGGTGTGGCGCCCATTGACCAATCCGAACGCCCTTCAGGTCTCCATTCTCGCGCAGGATGTGCCGCTCGGCTTTGGTCTCATGCAGCGCCAGCGCGACTTTGACGACTATTCCGATATCGAGGCCGGCTATCATCTGCGCCCCAGCGTCTGGGTGCGCCCGGGCGAGGGCTGGCAGAAGGGGGAGCTGACCCTGGTCGAGATCCCGACGGTCAACGAATACAATGACAATATCGTGGTCTTCTGGAAGCCCGGTCAGGCGTGGGAGAAGGGTAAAGCCTATCCGTTCTCCTATACGCTCAACTGGGGCATGATGTCCCCCGTCCTTCCCGGCGTGGTGCGCGTCGCGGAAACCCGCGCCGGGCGCGTTCCGGACAGTGAGCGGCGTCTCTTCGTCATCGATTTTGACAGCAGCGACAGCCGTCTTCTTGCGGGCGCGGACGCCGATGTCTCGTCCTCGGCAGGCGCGGTGTCCAATGTGACGCTGAAGCAGCACCCGGACACAGGACTGATGCGGCTCAGCTTTGAACTTGATCCCGAGCAGGCTGATACCGCAGAGCTTCGCGCCCTCCTGACACGCGCCGGCAAGCCTGTCACAGAGACCTGGATCTATCGGTGGAGAGCCTCGTGACCTGCCATCACCCAAGGCCGATCGAGTTTCCTCTGCAGATGCCGGATCAGGCCTTTGGCGCCTCAGAAGCCCGCATACGCCACCGGCCGGTCTCCGTGCTCTGGCGCAAGATTTTCGTCTTTGGCACATCGGCGGCGCTGACGGCGTGGACGACCTGGGAGATGTATGGCGTGCTCGGCATATCGAGCCTGACCCTGCTGGAGTGGGCTCTGCTTTTCATATTCGCGCTGAATATCTGCTGGGTCTGCTTTGCCTTCGTCAACGCGGTGGTTGGTTTCTGCGCTGCGCTCGCGGCCCTGCGCGCGAAAGACTGTGCTGAAACGCCCGACATATCTGGGGCGCGGACCGCCATTGTGTTTCCCATATACAATGAAGAAGTCGAGCATGTCTTCGCCACAGTTCTGGCGACGGCAGAGCTCCTCTCGGGTGCGCCAAGCCAGTTCGAGTGCTTCATCCTTAGCGACACCACCGATCCGGAGACCGCGCTTTGCGAAGAAGCAGGCTTCCGCAAACTACAGGCAAAAGCCCCGCCGGACGTGGCGATCCGCTATCGCAGGCGGGTTATAAATGCTCACCGCAAGGCCGGAAACATCCGCGATTTCGTCACCCGCTGGGGCGGGCGCTACGACTATATGCTGGTCTATGATGCCGACAGTTATATGTCGCGTGCGGCCATACTGGAGCTGGTAGAGGCGATGGAGGCGTCACCGCGCGCCGGTCTCATACAGACGATCCCGCAACTTGTCGGCGCGCGCACGCTATTTGCCCGTGTGCAGCAATTTGCGTCCGCTCTCTACGGACCTGTGCTTGGTCATGGCATCGCCTGGTGGGCGCAGAAGGAAGGCAATTTCTGGGGCCATAACGCCATCATAAGGGTCTCGGCGCTGGCAGAAGCCGCAGGTCTGCCGGTCATCCCCGGCCGCGCGCCGCTTGGCGGCTCGATCCTCAGCCATGACTTTGTCGAGGCCGCGCTTTTGCGTCGGGCCGGATGGAATGTGGAAATCCGCGCGGACATTGAAGGCTCCTACGAGGAAGGCCCGCCAACGCTCATCGACCACACGGTCAGGGACCGGCGGTGGTGCCAGGGCAATATGCAGCACATGGCCGTGCTGGCGCGCGTAAAGGGGCTCTCCTTCACCAACAGGTTTCACCTGATCAACGGGATATTCTCCTATCTCGCCTCGCCATTCTGGCTCCTCTTCATCACGGTCGGTCTGTTCCTCTCCCTTCAGAACAGCTTTCTCGTGCCGGAATATTTCGGCGAAGGGGCTTCGCTCTTTCCGACCTGGCCTGTGATCGACTCCGAACGCGCGCTCCGCCTCTTTGTCGTTACAATGGCGATCCTGTTTGCGCCGAAGCTCCTGAGCCTCGTCTATGGCTGGCTGAACCGGGACTGGCGTCAGAAGGTCGGGCTTGGGCGCACGACGCTGGGCGTGTTCAGCGAGCTTCTCATTTCGGTGCTTATGGCGCCCATCCTTATGGCGACGCAGACGGCGGCGGTGATCAGTGTTGTCCTCGGCCGCGACAGCGGCTGGTCGCCCCAGGCGCGCGGCGATGGTCACTACACCTTCGCCACGATCATGCGCCAGAGCCTGTTTCCGACCTTGCTTGGCATCGTCCTGACGGTGGCGGCGGTCATCATCTCGCCGATCTATGCCGCCTGGCTGGCGCCCGCCACGGTCGGCCTCGTTCTAAGCGCCCCGCTTATCTGGCTCACCTCACTGCCGTCGGCTGGCGGGGCGGCGCGGCGATATGGCGGGATCGTGACCCCGGTCGAGCTCACCGCGCCGGCCTGCTTTGAACAGGCGGTGAAGGCGCGCTCCACTTTTGCGGGGCTGCAGCCCGACCGTCTCTCCGCCCTTCTGGTGGATCGTGAGCGCCAGCAGGCCCGCGCTGATCTGGTCGACCCGTTCTGGCCACTGCAGCAGCAGGAGGTTCATACCCCGCTTGCGACGGCCCGTGCCCGCAGTGAGAGGGCCTCATCGGTACAGGAATTCCTCAGCCGGCTCAGCCGCGAAGAGACAATGGCAATTCTGAATTCCACCAACGACCTGCACGCAATGAGCTTCCGCTTCGGTTCGCTGCGCAAGCCCGGCTAACCCGCCATGCGCCTGCCCTTGCCAACGGCACGCAGGTCTTCAAGACGCCTCTCGGATAGCAGGATCTCCTGCACCTCTTCCGGCGGTGTCCTCAATGTGATGTCCACCGGCTGGGGCGCCCCAACCAGGAAGCCCTGAATCTCGTCGCATCCTGTGCGGGCAAGGGCGATGAGTTCAACCTCCGTCTCGACGCCTTCGGCCACGACGGTCATGTGCAGAGACCGGCCAAGGCGAATGATTGTCTCCACAATGGACAGACTGTTCGGGTCCTTGCTGAGATTCCTTACAAAGGACCGGTCGATCTTGATCGTGTCGAACGGGAAACGGCTGAGATAGCCAAGGGATGAATATCCCGTGCCGAAGTCGTCGAGCGCGATCTTCACGCCAATGGCCTTCAGGGCCCGGAACACCGCCAGCGCTCTCTGGTCATCGGCGATCAGGACACTTTCGGTAATCTCGATTTCCAGCCGGGAGGGGTCAAGACCACTTTCCTCAAGGGCGCCGCGCACGGCGGCCACGAAGTTCTGGTCGCGGAACTGAAGCGGGCTTGCATTCACGCTGACGCAAGCAGCGCCGAGGTCCTCTGCCGCCGCGCGGCAAGCTGTGCGAAGAACCCACTCACCGATGGCGACAATCTGGCCGCAGCCTTCGGCGACAGGAATGAAATCGTTCGGCGGTATCTGGCCACGCTCGGGGTGGTTCCACCTCACCAGCGCCTCGTAACTGGCGAACTCGCCTGTGCGTACATTGACCCTTGGCTGATAGTGAAGCTCCAGCTGATTGCCCTCAAGCGCCGCCGACAGATCGAGTTCCAGGATCTGGCGGAGACGGATGTGTTCGTCCATGCCATGCTCGAACAGGGCATAGCAGTTCCGCCCGCTATTCTTGGCGTGATAGAGCGCTGTGTCGGCCCGCGTGACCAGGCCAACGCTCTGAATACCGTCTCGCGGACAGAAGGCGACACCGACCGATGCACCGATCCGGACCTTCTGACCCCCTGACAGGGTGATCGGGCGATTGAGCTCCTCGACAAGTCTGAAGGCCAGT
Organism: Henriciella sp.; assembly: GCA_002733705.1. Classification (GTDB taxonomy): domain Bacteria; phylum Pseudomonadota; class Alphaproteobacteria; order Caulobacterales; family Hyphomonadaceae; genus Henriciella. The sequence continues at coordinate 9,023 of NVWP01000006.1, forward strand.
TCTTCAGTCTGGTTGGCGAAATCGAGGCCAAGCTGAAGCACCGCGAACTCATCGCCGCCGAGCCGGGCGACCGTATCGCGATGGCGCACCAGCCCCTGGATGCGCTCTGCCGTCACCTTGAGCACTTGGTCGCCGGCCGCATGGCCGTGCAGATCGTTGACATCCTTGAACCGGTCGAGGTCGATCAGGACCACGGCAGACAAGCTCTCTTCAGCCACAGTCCGGTCGATCATCACCCTGAGGCGCTCATTGAAAAGGGCGCGATTGGGCAGACCCGTCAGCGGGTCATGGAGGGCGAGGTGGCGGATACGGGCCTCGGCCTTCTTGCGTTCGCGCAGGTCGACAATGGCCAGAACCCGCGTGCCGACGCCCCGGAACTCCATGTCCCGTCCGCGCACTTCCACTGGAATGGCGTGGCCGGTCGAGTTGACGATAGAGAGTTCGACAGCCGGCGCGTCCTTTGTCTGGGCGCATTGCTCAAGCTTCTCGATATCCTCGACCGGCATGAAGCGTATCAGCGGACGGGAGCGGATATCGCTGAGCTGAAGACCCAGAAGCCGCGCAAGCGCCGCGTTTCCATCCACGATCTTGCCGTCCACTATAATACAGAGCGCTTCAAAGGTCGCATTGGCGAGGGCGGAGAGCCGTTCGGCCTCTGCCGCCGACCGTCTTTGGCCCTCGTCAAGAGACCGCTGCTGTTCCTGGGTTTCCAGATTTTCCATCAGGGCATTGAACATGCGGGTCAGCCGTTCAGCCTCGTCGCCGCCCTCGATCCGCAGGCGCATGCTCAGGTCGGCCGTTCCGCTCACAAGATCGCTGAACGCATCCTCGATATGTCCGATCCCGATCCGGGTGGAGTGCTCAACCTCGTTAAGGCCGCGTTCCTCAGCCTCTGGCGACACGCGGATACCGCCCAGTGCCTTGAGGAGCTGGAAGAAGCCGAAGCCGAGACCGAAGGCCCAGGCGAAGTTGATGCCAGCGCCAAGAAGCTGCACGCCCAGCTGGTCCAGGCGGCTGCCGGCCGGCAGGGCGTCCACCGGCGCTAGAAGCACCGGCAGCAGCACCCCGACGACACCGGCAAAGCCGTGTACGCCAATGGCCCCGACCGCGTCATCAATGTGAAACCGCCGCTCAAGCCATTCATTGAACCAGACCGCAGAGATGGCGCCCGCGGCACCAATGAGAATGGCGGCCCAGGGGGCGATGATGTGGCAGGCTGCAGTCACGGCGACGAGACTGCCGAGGAGGCCGCAAATGACCTTTTCCGGATAGACTGTCCGGTCCCGGAGCATCGTCCAGAGATAGCCGGCAATACAGCCGGCCGCGCCGGCCAGAAGCGTATTGAGAATGATCGGGCCGATCTCCAGCGAGGCAATGCCGACCGAACCGCCATTAAACCCGATCCAGCCGACATAGAGCATCAAGGTCCCGCCGGCCGCGAGGACCGGGCTGTGCCCTGAAAACCGGACCGGCTGTCCGTCGGGGGTGAACCGGCCGTGGCGAGCGCCGAGCGAAACACAGGCCGCCAGCGCCAGCCAGCCGCCAAGCGCGTGAACCACGGTGGAACCGGCAAAGTCGATATAGCCAAGATTACCGAGAAAGGCGCCAGCATTCTCATGAAGCGCGCCGCCCCATGTCCAGTGAACGAAGACCGGATAGATCACCGCACCAATCAGGACCGAGCCAAGGACATAGGAGGAGAGACGCATGCGTTCCGCCACCGCGCCGGACACGATGGTGACGGCGGTCCCGCAGAACATGGCCTGGAAGACAAAAAAGATCTGCTCAGAGGAGGAGAGGTTGGCAAGGCCTGCAAAATCAAGGTCGATCCCGACCGGCAATATACTTGAGGTGCCGAAGGCGAACATGAAGCCGATGAGGGCGAAGAAGAGGATGGAGGCGCAGAAATCCATCACATTCTTCATGGCGACATTGATTGAGTTCTTGGACCTCACCATGCCCGCTTCGATAAGCAGGAAGCCGATCTGCATGACCATGACCAGGGCGGCGGCGACGATCACCCAGACAGAGTCCAGCAGGCCGCGTACAGCCAGTAATTCGCTTTCGCCAGCGGCCTGTGCGACCGATGCCGGCGTTGCGACAGCCACAAGTAGAAGAAGAGCAGACAGCCGGAAAGTCTGAGGAAATGGTCTCAAATTCTTCTCCTGAAGACTGATTATCCAAGATAAATTCTTGGGCCTCGATATCGTTGACACGTAAAATTCACGTAAAGTGCGGCGCAGCATTATGAGCCAAATTGGTCACGGTGTACCAACAGGGTCGGGCGTGGCCGTCGTTATCCGGCGCCATTCCAACAGCCGGGTTGCCTGATCGGGACCCTGCTGCAAAGCGCAAGCGGTCTCATTTCCGCATCACACCCGTTCCAGGCCAGCAAGGGTGAGGGAGGGGCAGGGGATGGCGTCGGGCGATGTGGTCGCGGCGTCCTTGCTGAAGGCGGCCTGGACGCAGTCGAGGTCGAGATCCTCCATCGCGTCATAGGTGTTGAGATAGACGTTTCCACTCAGCTCCTCGAGGAAGTGTGAGCGTTTCAGCCGGTCCATCACCGGCCCTTTCACTTCGGAGAGATGCAGCTTGATCCCGGCATCGCTGAGCCGGTGATTGATCGCTTCAAGGCTCTCAAGGGCGCTCGCATCGATCCGGTTCACCGCCGAACACATCAGGACGAGGTGTTTGAGGTCCGGCCTGTTGCTGACAACGCAATAGACCGTGTCTTCCAGAAAGCGCGCATTGGCGAAATAGAGACTTTCGTCGATCCGTATGGTCAGGACCGTGTCAGAGATCACGACGCGGTGACGGTTCACATTGCGGAAATGGTGCGTGCCCGGCACCTGCCCGACCAGCGCAAAGTGCGGCCGGCTGGTATTGTAGAGATGCAGGAAGAGCGAGAGGGCGACGCCCGTCGTCACACCAAGCTCGACCCCGGCAAACAGGGTGACGAGGATGGTGGCCGACATCGCACTGAAGTCCGCGCGTGAATAGGACCACACCTGCCGGATCGCCTTGAGATCAACCAGCGACAGCACCGCAACGATGATGGTGGCGGCCAGCACGGCCTGCGGCAGGAAATAGAGATATGGCGTCAGAAACAGGGTGGCGAGCGCGATGCCCACAGCCGTGAAAGCGCCAGCTGCCGGTGTTTCCGCGCCCGCATCGAAATTGACGGCAGACCGGGCGAGGCCGCCCGTGACGGGATAGCCGCTGGATATGCCGGCCGACAGGCTCGCAAAACCGAGGCCGACAAGCTCCTGATCCGGATCGACCCGCTGGCGCTTCTTGGCCGCCAGTGTCTGTGCCACAGAAACCGACTCGACAAAGCCGATCAGGCTGATGAGGGCAGCCGACCCCAGAAGCTGCGTCCACACCTCCCGGTCAAAGGCGGGCAGGCCAATCTCTGGCAGGTTTCGCGGCACATCGCCGAGGATGCGCACACCTGCCTGATCGAGCTGCAGCAGGGCAACGGCCAGGATGCTGGCGATCACCGCGAAGACGGGGCCGGTCCGCGTGATGATGGCGGCGGCTTTCTCCGGCAGGCCCGCCTTGATCAGCGCAGGCTTCAGATATTTTCGGGACCCGAACAGAAAGATGAGCGACGCGGCCCCAATGGCGAACGTGGCCGCATTCGTCTCACCGATATGGCGCACAAGCGAGACCAGGATCTCAAAAAGATTGTGCCCGCCCGCATCGACCCCGAGGATGTGTTTGAGCTGCGAGGCTGCGATGATGATGCCGGAAGCGGTGATGAAGCCGGACACGACCGGGTGGCTGAGGAAGTTGGCGAGAAAGCCGGCCCGCAACAGCCCGAGGACCAGAAGGATCGCGCCGGACAGGAAGGCCAGGATGAGTGCGGCCTGTATATAGGCGTCGCTGCCCTGTGGCGCGATCTTCCCGGCGGCGGCTGCCGTCATCAGCGACAGGATGGCCACCGGCCCGACGGCAAGCGTCCGGCTGGTGCCGAAAATGGCATAGGCGATCAGGGGCAGGATGGAGGCATAGAGCCCCACCTGGGGCGGCAGGCCCGCCAGCATCGCATAGGCCAGCGATTGCGGGATCAGCATGATGGTCACGATCACCGCCGCAATCAGGTCATTGACCAGCGTCTCGCGGCGGTATTCGCGCCCCCATTCGAGGATGGGAAAGTATCGTGCAGGCCGGAAGGCCATATCAGGCGTCCTTGAAAGCTAGAGCGCGTTGATCGGGATTTTCATGTAGCGCATTCCGTTCGATTCTGCAGGCGGCATCTCTCCGGCCCGCATATTGACCTGGACCGATGGCAGGATGAGTTTCGGCATGTCGAGGGTGGCGTCGCGCTCTGTGCGCATCTTCACGAATTGCGCTTTCGTCACGCCCTCATGGATATGCGTGTTGTGCGCCTTTTCCTCACCAATCGTGGTTTCCCAGACATGGTGCTCCCGCCCCGGGGCCTTGTAGTCATGGCAGAGGAAGACCCGCGTGTCGCCGGGCAGGGCAAACAGCTTCTGGATCGAGTCGTAAAGCGTTGCCGCATCGCCGCCCGGAAAGTCGCAGCGCGCCGTGCCATAGTCCGGCATGAAGATCGTATCGCCCACAAAGACCGCGCCGCCGATAAGGTGGCTCATACAGGCCGGTGTGTGGCCCGGCGTGTGAATGGCGCGGGCCTCGATGGTGCCGATCTTGTAGGTCTCGCCATCGGTGAAAAGATGGTCGAACTGGCTGCCATCGGTATGAAATTCCTGACCCGCATTGAAAATCTCGCCAAAGACTTTCTGCACCGTCGAAATATGCTCGCCGATCCCGGTTCGCCCGCCAAGCTGGCTCTTGATATAGGGCGCGGCCGTCAGGTGATCGGCATGGACATGCGTGTCGATGATCCACTCGACGGTGAGGCCGGTGTCCTTCACGAAAGCGATCATCCTGTCCGCCGAATGCGTTGCCGTCCGGCCCGACGCCTGGTCGAAATCGAGCAGGGAGTCGATAATGGCGGCCTGCTTCGTTGTCCTGTCCCATACGACATAGCTGATCGTGTTCGTGGCTTCATCGAAAAAGCCTTTTACGTCTGGTTTTGTCATTGTTTTTCTCCCGCGCGTTCTGCTCCAACGCGCATTTCCGGATCTGCATCTGGGCCGAGCATGACTTTACAGATTGCGTCCACGAGCGCGTGGACGCGTGCGTCGACCAGCGAGTAGTGAACGACCTTTCCCTCCCGGCGCGCTGCAAGGATGTCCTCCTCACGCAATTTGGCGAGTTCACGGGAAAGCCGCGGCTGGGGGATTTCAAGCTGGGCTTCAAGCTGGCCCACGCTCATCTCTCCGCCTCGAAGCTGGCAACAGACCATGAGACGATCTGGGTGAGACAGCGATTTGAGAAGGGCCGTCGCTTCGCGGGCGAGCGGCTCCATGTTTCGTGCATCCTTGATCATTTCAGTGTCCGTTGTGCCTTGCAGTTATTCACTTTACGATTTACATAAGTGTAAAGTGAAAACAATGGAACCCCTGAGATGGAAAATTTCACACCTGTAAGCGCCAGCATTGGCGGGGCCCTGATCGGCCTCTCGGCTGTCCTGCTGATGGCCTTTCATGGCCGGATTGCCGGGATTAGCGGCCTCTTTTCGGGCATGGTCTTTTCAGAGGCAGGCGACCGTCTCTGGCGCCTCTTCTTCGTGCTTGGCCTGATCGCGGCCCCGCTGGTCTACTGGCTGGTGGCAGGCGAGCGGGCGCCCTTTGACCTGCAGGCTGGCTGGCCGCTCATCCTGGCCGGCGGTCTGCTGGTCGGATTCGGCACGCGTCTTGGCTCTGGCTGCACCAGCGGACACGGCGTCTGCGGCCTCGCGCGCCTCTCGCCGCGGTCCATGGTCTCGGTGGCTCTCTTCATGGCTGCAGGGATGGCGACCGTTGCCCTGATCAAACCCCTCATTGGAGCCTGAAGCCCATGGCACGTCACCTTGTCGCTCTCCTGGCCGGTCTCGTCTTCGGACTGGGGCTGGTCATCTCGCAAATGGTCAATCCGGCAAAGGTCATCGCCTTCCTAGACCTGTTCGGAAACTGGGACCCCTCGCTCGCCTTTGTCATGGGTGCGGCGCTCATCGTGACGGCAATCGGCTACAGGCTGGTCTGGCGCCGCCCGCGCCCTGTACTTGCAGAGAGGTTTCAGGTCCCCGGCAACCGCAAGCTCGATGCAAGGCTTGCCATCGGCGCACTCCTGTTCGGCCTCGGATGGGGGTTGGTCGGTCTCTGTCCGGGCCCCGCCATAGCCGCCATTACCATTGGCGGCGCCGAGGCCCTTGGCTTCCTTGCTGCCATGGCAGCGGGCATGCTGGCTTTCGAACTGTTCGACAGGCGCGCTGCCAGGCGCGCCTAACGGCCCTTGAAGACCGGCGGGCGTTTCTCAAGAAAGCTCGCCACGCCTTCCTTGTGATCCTCGGTTTCCATAAGGGCCCGGATCGTCTCGATCGCCCATGAGCCAAGCTCGCGCGGGTCGCCATAACTGCCCTTGCGGATGCCTTCCTTCATATAGCGCAGCGCCAGCGGCGGGTTCTCGGCAATCCGCCCAGCAAGGGCACGCGCTTCGTCCATCAGCTTTGCATGCGGCACGGTGCGGGACACAAGGCCGATACGTTCAGCTTCCCCCGCATCGATCACGTCGCCGGTAAACAACAGCTCTGCGGCCTTGGCGGGCCCGACAATCGAGGGCAGGCGGTAGAAGCCGCCGACATCGCAGACAAGGCCGCGCTTGATGAACATCTCGGAGAATTTCGCCCTGTCAGAAGCGATGCGGATATCGGCATAGAGCGCAAGCTCCATGCCCCAGCCGATGGCGGCGCCATTTATGGCCGCGATGACCGGTTTGTCGCACTCCAGGGCTGCCATGGCGGCCGGGGTGGGCTGGTGGCGCACAGTGGGTGATTTGGGGGCGGTTTCTTTCGGCTTGGGCGCGGCCATGATTTCGCGCACATCATCGCCAGAGCAGAACGCCGGGTCGGCGCCGGTGATAATGACACAGCGCGCCTCGGCGTCGGTCACGGCGCGCCGCAAGGCCTTCTCCAGCCGGTCATAGGCATCGAAATTGAGCGCGTTGCGCCGCTCCGGACGGTTCAGCGTAATCGTCGCGATATGATCGCTGACCTCATAGAGGACGCTGGCCTCGGTATTGGACTCTGACATGCGGATCTCCCTTTTATTTGAGACGCTCTTGCGGCGTCTTGTGCCACCAGCGCTAGCGGGGTGACGCACGGGCCGGTCAAGGACATAAAAAAAGCGGTGCCGGTCGAGACCGGCACCGCAAGTCCAACATTTGGATGTTGTCTACCGCCTAGTAGCGATAGGAGATCGAGGCGCCATAGGTGCGCGGACGGCCTGCAAAGCGAAGCACGACGTTCGCGTTTGAGGACACCTGCGGCCAGTAATACTCGTCCAGCAGGTTCTTGCCCCAGATGCCGAACTCCCAGCCGCTATCGAGGCCGTAGAGAGAAATCGACCCGTTCACGACGCCATAGGAGTCGATATGGAAGTCCTCTTCGTCCGGCGCACCGGCATAGGATTCGCTCTGCCAGCGGGCCGATAGTGCGCCGCGAAGGCCCATCGTATCGGTCACCTGATCATCATAGAGAAGGCTCAGGCTGAAGCTTTGCTCCGGGCTGTAGAGGAAGGGGTCGCCCTGATTATTGGTCGGCTGACCGGCTGCGTCCGTCGTCGGGAAGTCGCCATACTCGGTGTGGAGCAGGGTGACACCGGCAATGGCCGTCAGCTCATCGGTCAGAAGTGCGGTGACTTCCGCATCGAGACCATAGGCTTCGCCCTCAGGCGCATTCTGCAGGCGCGCAAGTGCGGTGTAGATGTCATCTGCGAAATAGGATGAGACCTGCTTGTCGGTATAGTCGTAATAGAAGAGCGACGCATTTGCCTGCACCAGCTGGTCCAGCAGGCCGGCTTTCACACCGACTTCATAGGCTGTCAGCTTTTCCTGCGTGGCGGGCTGGTTCTGTTCTGACTTGGAGGCGGCGTTGACCGGTGTCGATGCCGATTTAAAGCCGCGCGAGACAGAGGCGTAGAGAAGCAGATCGTCTGAAGGGGTATAATTACCCACGACCCGCCACGAGATATTGTCCTCGGTCAGGTCGGATGTCACCGGGCCGAAGCTGTTTTCGGCCTGGTTGAAGGTGTTACAGCCATTTTCCAGAAGCGGCGATGGCGGGTTCGGCAGGCCGTAGGTCAGCGTATAGAAGACCCGGTTGAAGATATTGACGTTCGGCTGCATCGAGCCATCCACGTCGCCAGAGCAGCCATAATAGTCCTGGGTATCTTCGGTGTAGCGGATGCCCGTGGTCAGCGAGAATTGTGGTGAGAATTCCCAGTCGGCATTGGCGAAGATACTTGCGGTCTCTGTCTCGAACTCACCGATATCATAATAGGTCTGGAACGAGTTCAGGATCTGCGTGATCGGATAGGGCTGGCCTGTTTCCGGATCACGGTTGACGAAGGCAGCCAGGCCCTGAATCTGCGCGACCTGGGCCGGTGGAAGGGAGCCGGGCGGGACACCAAGCAGGGCTTCGACCACAGCAACGGGGTTCGTTGCAAGGCCGGCAGCCGCGCGGCTGACCGAGTTGCTGTTGGAGTTGTCGCGCAGCAGCGTACGGTTGCCGTCGGTAATCTCGTCCTTGCCGTAATAGACACCGACCAGCCAGTTCGCGATGCCCGTTTCGCCCTCAAGGCGCAGTTCCTCGCTGAAGGAGGTAATCTCGCCATCGATGTCCTGGATCAGGATCTGGTAAGGCACACCCGACCAGTCGAGAACGGCTTCGCGTTCAAGCTCATTATAGCCGGTCAGCGAGACCAGACGCATGCCGTTGTCGAAGGAGTAATTGAGGCCGAGCTTGTAGGCATTGAAGGTGGAGTCTTCCTCCAGCGGCCCTTTGACGCCCGGGCCGATGCCGATGTCCTGTTCACGCGCAGAGCGCGGCGCCCAGTCAGCCTGCGTGGCATCCGTCGGGAAGTTGTTGGCCAGGAATTCGGCCACGCCGGGCGTGTTGTTGGTGTTGCCATTGGCCGGGTCCGTCGCAGGGGTGAAGGCGATGCCCTGACCACCGATCGTGTCGGACTTGTTGATCCAGCCATTGATGGAAAGGTCGACATCGAAGTTCGCCGTCGGCTGGAAGGCCAGCGCGGCGCGATAGCCGAGCTTGTCGACCTTGCCGCGGTCCTCGCCGCGGGAGATCGATTCCTGCCAGCCCTTGTCGCTGGTCTCATAGCGGGCCGCGACGCGCGCCTGGACCTTGTCGCCCAGCGGCACATTGACCATGCCCTCATAGTTCAGCGTTTCGTAATTGCCGACGTCGAGCGCGGCGAACGCCTCGAACTCGTCAGACGGCTTGTTGGTCACGACGTTGATCAGGCCAGCGGTGGTATTGCGGCCGAACAGCGTGCCCTGCGGGCCTTTCAGCACTTCGACCCGTTCGACGTCGAAGACCGGGCCGGAATTCATGATCGGATAGGGATAGGCGACTTCGTCGACATAGGTGCCGACGGTGGATGTCGAGGAAAGGTTGATCGTGTTGAAGCCGATACCGCGCAGCGTATAGGTCGGCACACCCTGATAGGATTGCGACACAGAGAAGCTGGGGATGACCGATTGAAGATCGTCGACACTGTTGACCCGCAGGTCGGCAAGCTGGTCCTCACCGAAGGCCTGGATCGACATCGGTACGTCGAGCACCGACTCTGAACGGCGCTGTGCGGTCACCTGGATCGAGGTGAGACGGCGCTGGCCATCCTCGGCGGCTTCTGGCGCCTGCGTGGTGGCGACAGGCTCCTCCGCAGGCGCGTCCTGCGCAAAGGCCGGACTTGCCCCGGCGGCCAGCGCGATGGCTGTGCTTGAGACGAGGGTGTGGCGTAGTGTGACTCTATTGATCAAATTTTCCTCCCTAAGGACCGGATTTAGTCCGGCTTCATTATGCCTCGAGAGGGTCGTGAAAGCCGCCGCCCGGCACAAGCTATCGGAAATGACAGGTACCTATGCGTCTGCCCCGGTCACAGCCCCAGAAGCAGCTTGGCCATTACGTTTCGCTGAACTTCATTGGAGCCGCCATAGATAGATCCGGCCCGATTATTCAGATAGCGTGGCATTGCCGTCACACTGTGACGCGGCCCGATCATCTCCATGTTCGCGCCAGGCTGGCGGGCGGTGATCTGCTCCACATTCCCATAGGGGCCTGCCGCTTCTACGGCCAACTCGTCTATCCTCTGCATTGTCTCGGTGCGTGCGGTCTTCAGCATGGAGGAAGCGGCCCCCGGATTCTGTCCACCGGCAAGCGCGGCTGCGACGCGCTGCTCCGTGATCTTCACCGCCTCCAGGGCGATACAGGCATCGGCATAGCGCCGGGCAAAACCACTATCACGGGCAACAGTCGCCCCATTATCGCTTTCGGCGACGGCAATAGCGGCCACGCGCTCCAGCGCAACTTCGAGCCCAGCCGATGAGCCGCCGCCCCGCTCGAACTCAAGCAGGTATTTCGCGACGGTCCAGCCATCGTCTTCCTCGCCAAGACGCCCGGATTTCGGCACGCGTACCTCATCAAAGAAGACCTGGTTGACCTCATGTTCGCCCGCCAGCGTGATGATCGGGTCCACCTTGATGCCCGGCAAGGTCATATCCAGCAGCAGGAAAGTGATGCCCCGCTGGGGTTTGCCATCGCTATTTGTGCGCACCAGGCAGAACATGCGGTTGGCATGATGGGCGTGCGTGGTCCAGATCTTTGACCCGTTGAGAACGTAGTCCTCGCCATCGCTCACGGCCTGAAGCTTGAGGCTGGCAAGGTCGGAGCCGGCGCCCGGCTCCGAATAGCCCTGACACCAGTAATCCTCACCCGCCAGGATGCGCGGGAGGTAATAATCCTTCTGCGCCTGCGTCCCGAACCCCATGATGCAGGGGCCGACCATCTGCAGTCCCATGGGCGAAAGCGACGGGGCGCCGGCCCGCGCGCATTCGGATGCAAAGATATATTTCTGCATCTCGTCCCAGCCCGGGCCGCCATACTGCTCTGGCCAGTGCGGCGCGACCCATCCCTTTTCGTAAAGGATGCGCTGCCAGGGCAGTGAGAATTCAGGCTCAACGAAAACGCTGGTTGTCAGACGTCCGGCTTCGGCGAGGTCTGCGGGCAGGTTTTCCTGAAGAAACGCCCGCACCTCCTCGCGAAATTCCTCGTGGCGCTGTTCCAATGCGAGCTTCATGCCTTTACCCCCCTTTTATCTACACAGCAGCTATTGCGGTGCCTTCGCGTGAAGGTGCCAGATCGTGGCGACAGTAGACAAGCTGCCAGTAATAATAGGTGAGGAGGCGCTTTGCATGCCGGGACACGGTGTATCTTTGTCCATCGAAGACCGGCTGGATATCCTGGCCCGTCAGGTCGCGGAGAAGGGCGAGGAAATCGGCCTGCCATACATCGCCGTCAGCGCCGACATCAGCAGCACGGACCCGATGCGGGATCGCGAGGGGGAACCTTTTGCCGAGACGGTCTTCAAATGGCTCGATCCCTCACTGGAATACTGGAAGGATCGCATGTTTGCCCTGCGCTCCACGCTCGTTCATGCCACCCGCACCTGCGCAGAGCCCTTCTATTATGCCGAAGGCGAGGTCGGAAGCTGGCGCCCCAATGCGGCCGTGGCGGCCTCAAACGATCCTGAGGAGTATCTGAAGGCGCACATCCAGGCGGCCATCGTCGCCCCTGCCTACCTGCCGGGCGGCGCAATCGGCGCGGTGGCCTGGGCCTCCGACCAGCCGCAGGAGACGCGCGCCATATTCGAGCGCCATGCCGAATCCTTGCATGCGCTGGCCCTGAAATTCATCGCGACCTATCACGACGCGCGCTCACTGGGGCCGCAGGGGCCAGCCGTCTATCTCACCCGCCGCGAGATCCAGTGTCTGAAATGGGCATCGGCCGGCAAGACCGATGCGGAGATCGCCACGATCATGCACATTTCAGTGCCAACGGTACGCTTTCACATTACCAATAGCGCGACAAAGCTCGGCGTGGCTGGCAAGGCGCGGGCCATCCAGCGCGCCTCCACGCTCGGCTATATCGGCCACGACTAGGCGCGAACGCTCACAACCCGGCGGCAAGCTTGTCGCGCAGCTCGCGTTTCAGGAACTTTCCGCTGGCATTGCGGGGCAGGGCATCTTCAAGGATCCAGACATAACGCGGCACCTTGTGCTTCGCCATGATCGCTGCGCAATGCTCGCGGATCGCCTCTTCCGTCAGCGTATGGCCGGGCTTTGCGACAACCGCCGCGCCGACCTCTTCGCCAAGGCGCTCATCGGGAATGCCGAACACCGAACACTCGGCGACACTGTCATGGCGATAGAGGGCCGCTTCGACTTCGGCGCAATAGATGTTTTCGCCGCCGCGCAGAACCATGTCCTTCTTGCGGTCGACGATATAGATGAAGCCGTCTTCATCCATGCGGGCGATGTCGCCTGTATGCAGCCAGCCGCCATCGGTAATCGTCTCGGCGGTCGCTTCGGGCCGGTTGATATAGCCCTTGATGACCGAAGCGCCCCGCACCCAAAGCTCTCCGCGCTCGCCTAACGGCACTTCATTGCCATCCGGATCCACGCATTTGGCTTCATAGCTCGGCATGGCGGGGCCAGCGCTGTCTGGCCTGTCGACATAGAAGTCGGCGCTGAGCGAGGTGATGATGCCGCAAGTTTCGGTCATGCCATAGCCGGTGGTCGGCCGGGCGGTTGCCACTTTCTCCTCGATCTTCAGAACCAGATCCGGTGGAACCTGCGCGCCGCCCCCGCCAAGCGCCAGAAGGCTGGACGTGTCGGTCTTCTCGAAGTCGGGATGATTGATCAGCTCACGTGCCATGACCGGCACGCCGCTCATCGTCATGATACGGTGTTTCTCGATCAGGCGGAGTGCCTCGCCGGCCTCCCACTTGTACATCAGCACCATCGCGCCGCCTGCCGCGGTGACGGCATATGCGGCGCAATTGTTCGCCGTCACATGGAAGAGCGGCGTATTGATCAGCGTAACAGGCACCGGGGGCGGATCAGGTGGCACCTCGCCCGTCGCATACATCACCGCCAGCGCCGTCGAGGCGCGGGCATAGAGCATGTTCATCAAATTCGACACACAGCCGCGATGGGTCAGCTGCGCGCCCTTGGGAAAGCCGGTCGTGCCTGATGTGTAGAAAATGCACGCATCACTGTCCGGGTCGACGGACACGTCAGGCAGGTCGCCGCCCGCCGCAATCACCTCGCTCCACGGCGTCACATCGTCTGGATAGTCCTCAAGCCGGACCCCGACGAGTTTGGCCCCATTCAGCATTTCCGGCTTCTGGCGCACGCGCTCAAGGCGTTCGGAATCAAGGAACAGGACAGCCGGCTCGGAATCCTTCAGCGCGTAGTCCATTTCCTCGGCGGTCCACCAGGCATTCATGCCCACCACCGTGATGCCGACCGAGCAGCAGGCCCAGTAGATGATCATCCATTCGGGATAGTTGCGCATGGAGATCGCAATCCGGTCGCCTGTTTTCACGCCCTGCGCGAAAAGCCAGTTCGCAACCGCGCTGGTCAGCTCATGGGTCTCTTCATAGGTGAGCTTCTCATCATGGTAGATGAGGTAATCGCGATCAGCGAACTCACGGGTCGCCAGCCAGACATCACGCACAGTGGGCGGCGCATTCTTCCAGGTCCGGATCCTGTTGCCGAGCACCTCCTGCTTGACGATTTCAAACTCGCCGCCAGGGCCCGTCAGCTCATTATATGCCCTGGAAAGTTCCGCGTAATGCATTGTTCCACCCTGTCTTTTCTTTGGGCGGTACTCTTACACCGACTTCCGGTTCAGAAAACAGTGGACGCCGCGTCAGCCGCCGAACGCATTATAGACGCCGACCCGCCTGCGGAGCGCTTCGTAGCGCGACTGGATTTCGCCATCCTGGGCCGAGAGCGTCTGGCGCTGGGCATCGATCAGGCTCAGCAGGCTTTCAGCGCCTTCGCGATAGCGGATCTCGATCAGCTCCAGCGACCGGTCAGCCGCCTCCAGGGCTGCCGCGCGAAAGGCTGTTTCCTCAACGGCGTAATTATAGGAGAGCAGCGCCGCGTCCGCCTCGGTCAGCGCGGAGATCACCGTGCTTTCAAAGTTGGCGCGCGCAGCCTCCACATCCGCCTCCGCCTGGTCGATCTCGGCGCGTGTGAGAGGCAGGTTGAAAATCCCCCAGCTAAGGCGCGGGCCGAAATTATAGCCAAGCGAGTCCATGTTGAAGATGTCATCCGGGTCATTGGAGGTGAATGACCCCTGTCCGGTCAGGGTCAGGGTCGGATAAAGGTCAGCGGTCTCGACACCCACGGCATAGGTCGCTGCGGCCAGCTGGCGCTCGGCAGCGCGAATGTCCGGGCGCCGCCGCAGCAGCTCTTTGGGAGAGCCAACCTCGACCGGCCCGAACGCCCGGACCGGTTCAAGTGCGTCCGAGGCGAAAGGCTCGAGCGAGGGGTAGGCGGCATAGAAGGCCGGCATCGTATGGCCGGTCAGCTGGGCAAGACCGGAGGCCGCTTCGCTACGCGCCGATTTCAGCGCGCTGATGGCGGCCTTGGTCGTCTGCACAAGGTTTTTCTGCCGCTCCACATCGATATCGGCCACTTCCCCGGCTTCGCGAAGTTTGCGGGTCAGGTCCAGAACCTCTTCCTGGCGCGCGACATTGGCCTGATTGACGGCGATACGGGCGTCGAGCTCGCGAACGGTCAGATAGGTACGGGCCGTTTCGCCCAGTATGGCACGCTTGGTATCGGCCTCTACCGCTTCGCGCCCGCCAAGGGCGGCCTGCGCCTGGGACAGGCTGTTGGCCGTGCGCCCGAAGAGGTCTGCCTCCCAGCTTGCTTCAGCGCCCACCGAATATTGCGTCTGCGCCTCGAACTCGAAGGGCACATCCGCTCCCAGGCTGGCACTCGACTGTTTCTGGCGCCTTACGGATGCATTGAGCGCGCCCATCGGGAAACCGGCCGCGCGGGCAGCCTGAACCGTTGCCTGGGCGTTCTTCACATTTGCGGCGGCTTCCTCAATGCTTGGATTGCGCGCCTTCGCATCCTCGATCAGTTGAGTGAGGAGCGGATCGTTGAAGGCCTGCCACCAGTCCGATTGCGGCAATTGTCCCGGCGCGATCACATCCAGGTCGGCGGCCAGCCAGCGGTCCTGATAGATGTCCGTCTCCGGTGCCTCATAGTCCGGGCCAGCGGTCATGCAGCCGGTGAGGAATAGCCCGGCAGCTAAGGCTGTGAACGCACACTGAAAACAAAATTTCATAATCACTGACCTGTCCGGCTCGCTTCCCGACTTGATTGTCTCATGTTGATCGATAACCAGAGGGAACAAGACATTTCTGTCTAGCAGATCGGTTGCGCTATGTCCGACGAGAATTCAACCCAACACCGCGACTCCGATGGGGGGAGCCGCCCCAGCTGGTTATGGTTGATCCTCGGCGTCGTGGTTCTGGGGATCGGCCTCCTGATCATGACGCTGGCAGGCGCCGGCGGTGGGCCGCAAGAGGACGCCGAACAGCAGGAAGACAGCATTCCCTATGTCGAGACGGTTCAGCCAGAGCCTGCCGGCTCCAGTTTCGATGTCCGTGCGCCCGGCCGCTTACAGCCACGTGAACGCCTTGAGCTTGTCGGCGAGGTCTCCGGCAAGGTGACCAATGTCAGTCCGGGCCTCCAGCCTGGCGGGCGCATCGGCCGGGGGGAGACGATCCTCCAGATCGACGACGGTGACCTGCTGGCCGACCTGGAGCGTGCGCGGGCGCAGCTCGCAACGGCAGAAGCCCGCCTCAGCCAGGCTGAGGCCGAGCGTGACCGTCAGATCAATCTCGCTGACATCGGCGCCTCGCCCGAAAAGGCGGCCGAACAGGCGATTGCCGCCTTTGAGGATGCGCAGGCTGGCGTGCGTCAGGCACAGTCCCAGGTCACAATCGCCCGCCGTAATCTTGAGAAGTCCTCCATCACCGCGCCCTTCGATGCGATTGTGACCTCTGAATCGGTCGCGCCCGGCACCTTTGTCTCGCCCGGCCAGCCGCTGGCCCAGCTGATCAGCGCCGGGGAGGGCGAAATTCAGGCCAGTCTGCCGGCTGAGGATGTGAACGCCGTCCGCAACGCCATCCGCGCGCGGGAGGATGGGCGCCTGCCGGTGCGGGCCATCCCCAATTCAAGCTCGCTCGGCGACATGGAGCTGGACGGCTATCTCTCCGAATTCTCCCCTGAAATCGATCCGCAGTCTCGCACAGCAACGATCATCTCGGTCTTTCCGGATGCCTTTCTGGCAGAGAACCAGGGCAATGTTTTTGCCGGGGATTATATGGACTTGCTGATAGAGGGCCGGTCCGAGACGCCGATGTGGCGCGTGCCGGAAGGGGCTGTGCGCCAGGACGGCTATGTCTGGGTCGTCGGTCCCGATGAGCAGATCCACCAGGTCGATGTCGATCCGGTGGATCGCAGTGAGGAAGGGGCGCTCATCCGCGCGGCAGACCTGTCTTCCAGCGACAGGCTGCTGCTGACCGTCCTGGCCGAGGAAATCGACGGCATGCGCGTTCATGTGCAGGAGCCTTCGCCTTGAACCGGATGATCGAAGGGGTCCTGGCCAACCGCGTGGCGGCCAACCTGCTGATGGTGTTCCTCGTCGTCTCTGGGATCGCCTCGCTATCGGCGCTCAATGTCCGCGTCTTCCCGCCGATCGAGACCTACAAGATTTCCATCACCGTGCCTTACCCCGGCGCCACGCCCGAGGATGTCGAAACCTCTATCGTCCGCCCTATCGAGGAGCGGCTTGAGGGCCTGGAAGGCGTCGAGAAGATTACCAGCCTCGCGGCTTCCGGCGTCGGGAATGTCATTGTCGACATTCCCGAAAGCGAGACCATGTCGGAAATGCTGGATGAGGTGAAGAACGAGATCGGCCGGATCACTGTCTTCCCCCAGGCCGCAGAAGCCCCGCAGATCTCGGAAGTCGAAGCCGATGAGCTGGTCGCGCAGATTGCCATCTATGGCGATGTCGACCGGCGCGTTCTCAAACAGGCGGCCGAAAGGGTCCGGCGCGAACTCGCGGCCAAGGAAGGCCTCTCCCTCGTCGAAATCGGCGGCGTGCCGGACTATCTCATCGATATCGCCATCCCCGAAGAGGAGCTGCGTGCCCGCGATCTCAGCCTGTCGCAGGTCGCGCAGATCATCTCCCAGCAGAGCCTCGACCTTTCGGCCGGCGAGATCGAGAATGACCGCCAGCTCCTGCGTGTCCGCGCCGTTGGGGAACGCCGTTCAGGCGCGGAGTTTGAGAACATCGTCATCGGGGCAGGGCGCAATGGGTCGCCGATCTTCCTGGGTGACATTGCAGAGATCAGCGATGGTCTGTCGGAGGCTCCTGTCGAGGCAAACTTCGAAGGCAAGCCCGCCGTCAACGTCTCGGTCTTCCGGGTGGGGCGTGAAAAGACGCTCGATAATGCGGAAATCGTGCGCGAATATCTCGATACCGAAATCCAGAACGCCCTGCCGGGCTCTGTGCAATACACGCTCTGGCGCGATGAGGCCGTGAACCTTCGCTCGCGCATCGACCTGCTTGTGCGAAATGCCATCCTCGGCCTTGTTCTTGTTACGCTTCTTCTGCTTCTCTTCCTGGATATCAGGATCGCCTTCTGGGTGGCGCTCGGGGTCGGGGTCAGCTTTATCGGCGCCTTCTTCCCGATGCTCATCTTCGGCATCACACTGAACCAGCTTTCGCTCTTCGGCTTCATTCTTGCCATCGGTATCATCGTGGATGACGCCATCGTCGTCGGTGAGAATATCCATGCCAACTGGCGAAAGGGCGCAGAGCCGATGGAGGCTGCGCGTCTCGGCGTGATCCGTGTGGCCCGGCCCGTTCTCTTCTCCGTGTCCACGACCATGACGGCCTTCGTGCCGATCCTTCTTGTGCCCGGCCTCTTCGGTCAGTTCCTCGGTCAGGTCTCGGCGGTCGTGATCATCCTTCTCTTCCTGTCGCTGGTTGAGAGTATGTTCGTCCTGCCGCGCCACCTCTCTCATCTCAGCGACAGTAAACCTGGCCGGTTCTCGCCGCGCCGCCTTGCCGACCCCGTCCGCGACAGGGTGGCCGCCAGCCTGCGCCGCTTTTCCGGCGGGCCGCTGAAGCGCGCCATGGAATTCGTCGTGGTCCGGCCAATCATGGTCCTTCTCTGCGCGTTTGGGATCCTGTTCGCGGCGCAGGCCCTGACCGCCAGCGGCTATGTGAAGTTCATCTTCTTCCCGGCGGTGGAAGGCGATTATGTCACCGCCGAACTGGAGCTCGCTGAAGGCACGTCAGAAGAACAGACCCGCCGCTTCGCCCGTGACCTTGAGGCCGCCGCCGGCCGGGCGATCGGCGATGTAACCGACGCAGAGGATGGTCTTGCCGGTGTCCTCTGGCAGCTTGCCGAACCCCTGGGCGGCAATGAAGCCAACGCCACAGGCAGCACCACCAGCGCGGCTTCGGCCAACCGGGCCTATGTCGTGGCGCAGCTCAAGCAATCGAGCGCGCGGGACTTTGAGGCCAAGGACTTCCAGCGCGCCTGGCGCGAGGAGGTCGGCCGGATACCCGGGGCCGAAAAGCTCACCTTCACCTCCGACCTTGTCAGCCCCGGCGCCCCCATCCAGCTCCAGATCTCCGCGCGCACCGACGAGCTTACCCGCGAAGCCGTGCTGAAGCTGCGCCAGGAGCTTGAGAGCCAGCCAGGTGTCTATGATGTGCGCGATGACCGCTTCCGCACCACAGAAGAAGTGCGCATCCAGCTCAAACCGCTGGCCCGCAATTACGGCCTCACCCAGAACGACCTTGCCCGCGAAGTCCGTGCCGCCTTCTTCGGCGCCGAGGCGGTCCGTATCCAGCGCGACCGCGAGGAAATTCCCGTCCGCGTGCGCCTGCCCGAAAGCGAGCGGGCCTCGCTCGAGACGCTCAAACGCCTGCGGGTCAAGGTGGGAGAGGGCTTCGTGCCCATGCATAATCTCGCAGACCTCTCCATCGCCCCGGCGCCAGCGTCGATCAACCGGGTGAACGGTCGGCGCATCTATTCCCTGAACGCCTTCGTGGATGAGGATGTCACCACCGCCGACCTCGTCTCGAACCATATGTTCGAGGAGGCCCTGCCGCGCCTGCAGCAGGAGTATGAGGGCCTAACCATGCAGGTCTCCGGCGATCAGGAAGAACAGGCCGAGGCGACCCCCGTCCTCGCCCGTAACTTCATGCTCGCCATGATCGTGATCTACAGCCTGCTGGCGCTCAATTTCCGCTCCTACAGCCAGCCGCTCGTCATCATGGGCGCCATCCCGTTCGGCTATGTCGGCGCGCTGATCGGCCATGGCCTCATGGGCGCGGACCTCACGCTTCTGTCCTTCTTCGGGATCATCGGCCTCTCAGGCGTCATCATCAACACCTCACTGATGGTGACCGACTTCCTGAATGAGCGCCTGGAAAACGGGCAGGACCCGACCGAGGCCGTGATCGATTCCATGCTGGACCGCTTCCGCGCCATCCTCCTGACCACGCTCACCACCTTCCTCGGTGTGACGCCGATCATCATGGAGACGAGCCTTCAGGCGCAATTCCTCATCCCGACCGCCATCTCTCTCGGCTTCGGCATCCTCTTCGGTACGATCATGCTGATCTTCATCCTGCCGGCGCTGCTGATGATCCATCTGAAGATCTTCGGCACGACCGCCACGAAGGCGCAGGAGAGCGAAAGCGGGGCCCAGCCAGCATCCGGCTGAGCCGCCGCGCGCCCCGGTCGTCTAATTGCTGGCGAACCCGTCGCCCACGCCAAAGTCGCGGCGGGCTGAGACGATGCTGACGATCACGCCGACCATGACATCCATCAGCGCCATCACGGTCAGCAGGAAGAAGGTCGCCGTCGCGAAATTGGCAAACAGGATAAACAGGATGATGCACGCCAGCAGAACGCCCATGGACGCCATATGATTGATCATGGCGCTGGAGCGCGAACTGGTCGACTTGATGATCTCCACCGACAGCAGGATCAGCGAGAGCAGGAGCAGGGAGTCTCCCACACTCATCCGCCAGCTGACGCCTGAGACCATCGGCACCGAAAACAGCGTCGAATTCAGGCTCCCCGCAATGGCGGGCGTCTCGTCCATATGGCTGCCGCCGGCCAGAACCGCGATCACCACATAGATGATGAAAGGAATGAAAAGGAGCGGCGTAATCGTTTCGATCCGGCGGAAGAGACCCATTGGCTTGCGCCCTCTGGAAGCTGACTGATCGCTCATCGACATGTCCTTTTTCTGTGGCGCGCGGAGACAGCGCGGCCTTTGTTTACCTTACCCAAACTATGAAAGCAGGTCGATTCCCGCTGCAGGAGAGTGAGAGACCAGCCGGGCATTCTTCCACGCGCAAAGTCCTGCCCGCGATCAGTTCGCCCCTTCGCAAGGCTTCAAAGCGTATTAAGTGCAACACTTGAACCGGTGAACGAACAGGGCGGGTACCCAGGCATGGCGGAACGCGAATTCAAGGGGTTTGGGGGGCTCACCCTGCGCGCTGATGTGCGCGGCTCACCGGACGACCCGTCTGTCCTTCTGGTCCATGGCGGCGGTCAGACGCGTTCTGTCTGGAGCGAGATTGCCGATGCCCTGGTCAAGGCCGGACGCTATGTCATCAATCTTGATCTGCGCGGTCATGGCCGCAGCGACCGCTCCGAAGATTCCCGTTATGAATTCGCCGCTTGCGTGGAGGATCTGAGAGCGGTTCTCGCCCAGCTCGCCTCGCGCCCCGTTGTCATCGGTGCAGGTCTTGGCGGCTGGGTCGCTGTCGCCGCGGTGGGTGAGGACGGGGCCCATCTCGCCGCCGGCCTTGTCCTCGCGGACGCCCCGCCCGAGATCGACATAGAGACCGCGCGCGCCCTTGCCGGGACGCTGAAGGCTGCGCAGCAAAAGCCGGAGGATTTCGACCCCG
This sequence comes from Henriciella sp., assembly GCA_002733705.1. Lineage (GTDB taxonomy): Bacteria > Pseudomonadota > Alphaproteobacteria > Caulobacterales > Hyphomonadaceae > Henriciella. Next base: position 29,979 of record NVWP01000006.1, read on the forward strand.
CTTTCCCTGCGGCCATTGACCTTGAAACCGCCAGCGACCGCATTTCGGCCGCCGCCACAGAGCTGAAAGTCCCCGTCCTTTTCGTGCGCGGCGCCCTTAGCGGCCTTGGCGACCGCGATGCAGCCAGCCGGTTCGTCAAGAAGGTGGCCTCGGCAGAGTTTGCAGAGATTGAGGATGCCGGTCATCTCGCCGTCTTCGACCGGGCCGATGCCTTCAGCGCCGTGCTTCTCGACTTCCTTGAACGCCGCGTGCCCCGCTTCCTGCCAGACTATAAGCAGGGCTCTGACGCGCGTACCCTGCGCGATGCGCTGGGATGTTTCGCCACCGGTGTCACCGTGGTCACGACCATGAGACCGGATGGTCAGCCCGTCGGCCTCACGGCAAATTCCTTCACCTCTGTCTCGCTGGACCCGCCGCTTCTGCTCGTCTGCATCGCCAAAAGTTCAAGCAGCCTCAAGGCGCTGGAAAGCGCCGGCCGCTTCGCCGTCAACGTCCTTCATATCGGCCAGCAGCCTGTCTCCAATCTCTTCGCCAAGCCCGGTGAGGACCGTTTCGCAGAAACGCCCTGGCAGGAAGGCCAGCATGGCTCGCCGCTTATTTCCGGCGCTCTCGCCAATTTCGAATGCGTGCGTTTCGACATGCATGATGGCGGCGACCATGTCATTCTGGTCGGCAAGGTGGAGCGCGCGAAATATGAGCCGCGCCGCGACCCGCTGCTCTATTACAAGGGCAAGTATCGCCGCCTTCACTTTGCCTGACCGGGCAGGGCAGGCCGCCTAGCGATAATCCGTGAGCGCCGGACCGAGCGCGTCTTTCAATGGCCCGAGATGGGGCTCGAAATTGCGCCACTGATCGACGCCTGACCGGCTGATCGGCTGACGCACCTGTTCAGAGCTCGCCGTGCGCACGGCCCGTTCGGTCTTGTGAAAGTCGACACAGGCCTGTTCGAACGGCAGGCCGCAATAGTCCAGGATCCGCCGCACCTGGCCTTCCAGATCCTCGATCACATCCTCATGCTGGACGCGCAATACCTTGCCGGGCAGCACCTCGTCCCAGTGCGCCATCAGGTCGATATAGCCGCGATAATACTGGCCGATATCGTCCAGGCTGTAGCTGAACTCCTGTCCCTCGGCGAAAAGCTGCTTGTAGCCGGAAAAACAGCACGCCATCGGCTCGCGCCGCGCATCGATGATCTTCGCATTGGGCAGGATCAGGCTGATGAGGCCGATATGCCGGAAATTGTTGGGCATCTTGTCGGTGAAAAAGGGCGCGCCCTGCCGGTGGATGGCGGTGTTGGTGATATAGTCCTCGCCCAGCGCTTTCAGCTCGTCATCCGGCAGGTCGTGCAGGATGCGCGGATAGCGTTCGCGGTCGCTCACCTGTTTGCGCCCGCGCAGGCGGTGCGCCAGCGACAGGATATTGGGCAGCTCCAGCGTCCCGTCGACCTGGCTGTGCGAGGCGAGGATCTGCTCGATCAGTGTTGAACCGGCGCGTGGCAGGCCGACGATGAAGATCGGGGCAGGGTCCTCACATCCGGTATTGCTGCGCGCCTCAAACAGTTCGGCCGTGCAGTGGCGTTTCTGGCTCTCGAACTCTTCATGCATGTGTTCGGTCGTGTAGCGCACCTGCATCTTCTTCAGACGGTTGCCTTCGCTGTAATGGGCGAAGGCTTCATCAAACTCGCTCCGGTCTTCCAGCGCCTTGCCCAGCGCGAATGAGATGTGGACGCGGCCCATATGCGACAGGTTCGGATTGCGCGCGGCCTGTTTCATGGCCTCGATCTGCGCATCGGTGAACCGGTAGGTCTTGAGGTTAGCGAGCGCATACCAGGCATCGCCATGCAGGGGCTCCACCTCCACGGCCCGGCTATAGGAGGAGATCGCATCCTGCGTGCGGCCCGCCGTCTTCAGGGCATGGCCGCGAGAGGTGAGGGTCGGCAGATCGTCGGGCAACGCCGCCAGGACCTCATCGAAAACTTTCAGGGCTTCGTCATATTGGCCGGCTTGCATGCTCTCGATGGCATAGAGGGATTTGAACATCGGATTGTCCGGCCCGCGGGCGAGCAGCGCCTTCGCCTGCTCCAGCGCCGCTTCGTATTTCTGGCGTTTGCGCAGCACCTGGATATGGTCGATCCGCAGCTGCAGATTGTCCGGCTCCAGTTCGATGGCGGTCTCCAGCAGGAAATCGGCATCCTCATGCACGCCAAGCCGCGTGCCGATATCGGCCAGCAGCCGCATGCCTTCGGTATGGCGCGGATTCTTCTGCATGAAGGCGCGGGCGATCCGCTCGGCATGCAGCACGCGGCCCTCATGGATATGATTGGTGACGGCCAGAAGCTCGCGCGGCAATTGCTGCAGCCGCTGGGCCTGCGCCGCCGCCTCCTGCGCCTCAATCGTACGGCCAAGCTGGGTGTTGAGGTCGCTGAGCGCGTTCCAGCTAGCGACCAGGGCCGGGTTCCAGCGCACGGCCAGCATATAGGCCGCAATCGCCTCCTCGGGCCGGGCGAGCTTGCGATAGAGATGGCCTTCCTCCTGAAAGGCGCGTCCATAGTCCGGGGCGGCCCGCTTCAGCCGGTCCAGCAGGGCGAAGGCCTTGTCCGTCCTGTCCAGATAGCGCGCCGTGGCCGCAGCCATATAGAGCGCGTCGGTATTGTCGGGCGCGGTCTCAAGGACAGCGTCTGCCAGGTGTTCTGCCTCATCGAAGCGGCCTGCCTTCATGGCGGCCTTGATGGCGTCAAGCTGGGTCTCGATAGCTGGGGCGTCTGTCGTCATGGGAAGGCTCATAAAAATGCAGCGCCCCGATTAAACGGGGCGCTGCGTCTGGGTTCAAGTCTTCGGCTGTGAGCCTAGTAGTCGTAGCTCACACGCAGGCCGATCGTGCGCGGACGGATCGGCTGCACACGCTTGCGGTCGAAGATGAAGCTGCCGCTGAGTTCGGCATACTCATTGGTGAGGTTCGTGCCGAACAGTTCAGCCGTCCATTTATCAGCCGACACACCCAGCGTTGCGCCAAGCGTCGCATAGCTGTCGAGCTCCATCTTGTTGATCTCGATCACATCTGTGAACGAACTTCCGGAGAAGACCACCTGCGGCATGACGTGGGCACGCAGGAGCTGACCACCGATCTGCTGATCGAGATCCCACTCATAGCGTACACGCAGATTGCCCTGATAGTCAGGTGCGAAAGCAAGGTCGGAGCCTTCGACCACATCGTCGGTCGGCACCAGAACCTCGGTGATCTCCGTGTCGAGGAAGGAGAACGCACCGGCAATGGTCAGGCCGTCAATGCTGTTCGGGGCCCACTGGAAGTCGCCTTCGACGCCCTTGAGCTCTGCATTCGCGGCATTGTCCGAATAGAACAGGTTCACAATCGACGGATCGAAGATCGTCGTCTGCAGGCCATCGACCTCGACGAAGAAAGCCGAGCCGTTGAAGCGCAGCGAATTATTGAAGAGCTCGGTTTTCCAGCCGATCTCATAGTTCTGCACATCATCGGTATCGACTTCGTACGGAACTGTGTAGTCGCCCGGCCCTTGCGTGCCGCCCGGACGGTTCAGCAGGCCTGCGCGGAAGCCTTCCGAATAGGTGGCATAGAAGAGAAGGTTATCGGTCGGCGTCCATTCACCCGTGGCCTTGTAGATCACGCCGTCGGTTGCCGCCTTTTGCGGGGCCGCCGCCGGGCCGTTCGGGCCGTAGAGGAAGGAGATGTTCGTGCCGAACTGCTGGGAGTCGGTGTCCGAACCGATATTGCCGAAGGAGGAGTTCGCACTGCCTTCCAGGTCGACCTCGATATCATACCAGCGTGCGCCAACCGTAAGGGCGAACTGATCGGTAATGTCGAAAGTGGTCTCACCGAAGAGGCCGAGTTTCTCATCGGTCCGCAGCACGTCATTCCGGAAGCCGACGCCGGTCGGGAAGGGGCCAGCCTCGCTATAGTAGCCGGGATAGGCCGAATTGATCTGGCCGGTGACGTCCGTGTAGGTCAGCGGATAGTTCGGCGCAAAACCGGTCTGTCCATTGAAGCCTTCAACGACAGCGGTGCCCGGATAGATATAGTCGTTGCGCTCGGCCAGTTCGAGATCGCTATAGAACGCGCCAACCGTGGCCCGCACGCGGTACTCGTCCGGCGTGTTGAAGCGCAGCTCATGGGTCTGGACTTCGGTTTCGGTGTGCGAATTGACCGACAGGTTCGGAGCGTAGCAGGTGCCTTCAGGACCGCCCGCGCCCGGATAGGAGACCGAGGCGTCGCAGATATAATAGGGCAGGTACTGGCCGACGAACAGATAGTCCGAATAGTCGATGGTCTGGTCTGTGGTCCGCTCGGTATAGGCGCCGGTATAGACAGCTTCCAGCATGCCGAGACGGCCTTCCAGCGTCCAGGCGGTGTTGTGGAACTTGTCTTCCAGGCTTTCCGGCGTGAAACGCACCGTGTCATAGTCGTCCAGGTCCGGGTCAGCGGAGAACACGCCATCGGCGTCGATCTTCTGCTGCGAGTGCTGGATCAGCAGCTCCCAGTTCTGGTTGAACTCGTAGAGGCCGCTGAGGCGGAAGCCCTGATAATTGGTGTCGTTGATGTCGTTTTCGGCGATCGTGCCATTGTTGGCGGCGATGAAGTTGACGTTCGACAGGTCGTCGTCGGCCTGGAAGCCTGCGCGGCGCGGCTGGACCACGGTACCGTTCGAGCGGACCGTGCCGGCCGGGCGGAAGCGGGCCGATTCCTCGACCGTCAGCGTGCCGCCGACATTGTCGATATAGCCACCCTGGCTGTCATTATAGACAACGCCGCGCAGCGCGAACTTGTCGGTGACCGGAATGTTGATCATCGCTTCGACGCTGTTGCTCATCTCACCGCCCTCGGTGAACGAGGTTTCCGCATCGAAGCCTGCATCGAAACCGGCCAGCGACGGCTTGTTGGTGATGAGACGCACCGTACCCGCCTGCGAGCTGGCGCCGAACAGCGTGCCCTGCGGGCCGGAGAGGACCTCAACCCGCTCAAGGTCGGCGGCATAGACATCGAGGTTACGGCCCGGCTGTGCCAGCGGCTGTTCGTCGAGATAGAAGGCGACGTTGGGCGCCAGACCGGCCACACCAGCAACCGTCAGGTTCGGCGTGGTGGAGGCGAGGCCACGGATATAGATCGTGTTCTGGCCGGGGCCGGAGCCGCCTGCCGTCACGCCCGGAAGCTGCACCAGATAATCGTTGAAATTCTTGACGCCGAGCTGTTGCAGCTCGGTTTCACCAATGGCGCTCACAGTCACAGGAATGTCCTGCGCGCTTTCGGAACGTTTGGTTGCTGTCACCGTTACAGTGGACAGACGGCGATTATTCTTGGCGGTCGTTTCCTGTGTCTGCGCCATAACCGGGCTGGCAGACACAATGGCGCCAATGGCGAGCAAGGACGCGCCACCGAATAGCTTCTTCATATTATTCCCCATCAGATTAAGCGTCTGGATTCAACGCTGTGATTTTTGCAATCGGCTCCCCGCGCGGCAGACCCTCACTTCGGACCCCTCCGCGCCAGAGCGCTGACCGGACATAGTGTCATAGTTCTTCAAAGAAAATAAATTCGCCAACATTTTGTCATGTTCTGACCACATGACAAAAGCCAATAACAAAAAAATCTTTATTTTTCAGCGTGTCATATCGTGGTTGCAGGTTTGCAACATGTCTGCGAATCTAAAGGTGGGTTGAAACATTCCCCTGAATATTATGATCAGAGGCAGCCGATTCATTCGGTCGGCAAAGAATCAGCGGTATTCGCTGGATGGGAGATTTCGAAGATGAGCGAGCCCGAGGTAGAGGCTGACATAGATGCTGAGTTGCCGGCCGAGTACACGACCGATTACGAGGTGGGCCAGGACAATGTCGAAATGCTGGGACTCGACATCCACAATCCCGTCTTCTTCCTCAGCGCCGGCCTTGTCATCGTCTTCGCCGTCGTATCGCTCATCTTCCCGCAAGCCACCGGTTTCGGCCTCGAGTCCTCGCGGACCTGGACGCTGGAAACCTTTGACTGGCTGTTCGCGCTCACGCCGCCCCTTATCCTTCTTTTCTGCATCGGGCTTGCCCTCTCTCCCCTCGGCCGCATCCGGCTAGGCGGCGCTGAGGCGAGGCCCGAATTCAGCATCCCCTCCTGGATTGCCATGCTGTTTGCCGCCGGCGTCGGTATCGGCTTCATGTTCTATGGCGCAGCTGAGCCTCTGGCCTATTACAGCGACTGGTTCGGCACACCTTTCGATGTCGAAGGCGGCACTGAAGAGGCCCGCCGCCTGGCTTTCAGCGCGACCCTGTTTCACTGGGGCATTGCGCCATGGGGCGTTTATGCCGTTGTCGGCCTGGCCCTTGGTTTCTTCGCTTATAACAAGGGCTTGCCGCTCACCATCCGCTCGGCCTTCTATCCGATCCTGGGCGACCGCGTCTGGGGCTGGTGGGGCCATGTCATCGACACGTTCGCCGTCATCTCCACCGTCTTCGGCCTTGCCACCACAATCGGCATCGGTGCCGCCCAGGCCAGCAGCGGGATCGGTTTTCTCACCGGCATGCAGATCAGTGTCGGCCTTCAGACCACGCTGATCGCAGCCATTACCGGCCTTGCGGTTCTGTCCGTCCTGCGGGGCCTCGATGGCGGCGTGAAGCTGCTCTCCGACATCAACATGACCATCGCGCTTATCCTGATGGTCTTCGTGCTGATCGCCGGCCCGACACTCGCCATCCTGGCGGGGCTGGGCGACAATTTCCTCGCCTATGTCCAGGATACGCCGAAGCTCACCAACTGGTTCGGCCGCGAGGACACCGCCTGGTTCCATGACTGGACCATCTTCTACTGGGCCTGGTGGATTTCCTGGTCGCCCTTTGTCGGCATGTTCATCGCCCGCATTTCCAAGGGCCGCACCGTGCGCGAGTACTTTTCCGTGGTCCTGCTCGCACCTGTCGCCATCTGCGTGATCTGGTTCACCACATTTGGCGAAACCGCGATCCAGCAATACGAATCCGGTCAGGGTGAGCTCGCCAATGGTATGGAAACCGCCGCGCTGACGCTCTTCCATATGCTCGACAGCCTGCCTTTCTCCATCGTCACTTCCTGCGTCGCCATTTTCCTGCTTGTGGTCTTCATCGTGACCTCGGCCGACTCAGGCGCGCTTGTGATCGACAGCATTACCTCTGGCGGCAAGACCGATGCGCCGGTGCCCCAGCGGGTCTTCTGGGCCTGCATGCTGGGCGTCACCGCGTCCATGCTGCTCTATGGCGGCGGGCGCGACACCCTCGATTCCCTGCAGGCCGGCACGATCACCGCGGCCTTGCCCTTCACCTCCATCCTTCTGGTGAGTTGTATCAGCCTGTTCCTCGGCATGCGCCATGAGCACAGGGTCATGAAAGGGCTTGAGCTCGACCCGGACGCGCCTCCGGCGCAATAGCGCCCACACCGCCTGATCCTCCAGCGCAGCCTTGTCCGATCAAGGATTGCGTCCGCGCCGATATGACGGCAGGCTGCCTTTAAAAAGGCTGGAGGAAACATTGGACGAAGCTGACCGCGCTGCCCTCAGGCGCGCCTACTGGAATGCGACCCGGCGCCTGACCGTCGCGCTCCTGATCATCTGGTTTTCCGTCTCCTATGGGGCCGGAATCCTGTTTCGCGACTTTCTGGACCAGTGGTCCGTGGGCGGCGCCCCGCTCGGCTTCTGGTTTGCCCAGCAGGGGGCGATCTACGTCTTCGTTGTGCTCATCTTCGTCTATTGCTTCGCCATGCGGCGGATCGAGAAGGCGTTCGGCGTACGGGGAGGCTGATCATGGATCCGTGGACCCTCTTCTTCGTCGTCACCACCTTCTCGCTCTATATCGGCATCGCCATCTGGGCGCGGGCCGGATCGACCGATGACTTCTATGTCGCCGGCCATGATGTCCACCCGACCGTCAATGGCATGGCGACGGCGGCCGACTGGATGTCGGCGGCGAGTTTTCTTTCCATGGCCGGCCTCATCGCCTTCATGGGCTATGGCGGCTCTGTCTATCTCATGGGCTGGACCGGCGGCTATGTCCTGCTCGCGCTTCTTCTCGCCCCCTATCTGCGGGAGTTCGGCAAGTTCACTGTCCCGGACTTTGTCGGCGACCGCTATTATTCGACGACCGCCCGCGTCATCGCCGTCATCTGCGCGCTGTTTGTCTCCTTCACCTATATCGCCGGACAGATGAAAGGTGTTGGCGTCGCCTTTTCGGGCTTCCTCGGCGTGCCTTTTGAGTGGGGCATCATCATCGGCATGGTGATCGTCTTCTTCTATGCCGTGCTCGGCGGCATGAAGGGCGTCACCTATACGCAGGTCGCGCAGTACTGCGTGCTGATCTTCGCCTTCACCGTGCCCGCCATCTTCATGTCTCTGATCATCACCGGCAATCCGGTCCCGCAGCTCGGTTTCATCGGTGAGGCGAAAGGCGAAGGCATTTCCATGCTCGAAAAGCTCAATGGCGTCGTCACCGATCTCGGCTTTCTGGAATATACCGAGACGGACAAGTCGATGATGGACGTGTTCTGCATCACCGCTGCGCTGATGTTCGGCACGGCGGGTCTGCCGCACGTCATCATCCGCTTCTTCACGGTGAAGAGCGCCGATGCCGCCCGCGTCTCGGCTGGCTGGGCGCTTATCTTCATCGCGATCCTTTACACCACCGCGCCCGCCGTCGGCGCCTTCGCCCGGATCAACTTCATCGATACGGTGAATGAGGCGACCTATATCGCCGACGAGGAAGATTATGACGCCCGCGCCGCAGAGATTGAGGCCGCAGGCGGAAAGCCCGTGCCCGAATGGTATAAGGACTGGGAGCCGACCGGCCTTGTCGCCTTCGAGGACAAAAATGGTGACGGCATCATGCAATATCGCGGGCTGGACGCGCCCGATGGGCTCGCCAATGAAGTCACGCCCAATAATGACATCTTCGTTCTCGCCAATCCGCAGATTGCCGATCTGCCCGCCTGGGTGATCGGACTTGTCGTCGCCGGCGGGCTGGCGGCGGCGCTCTCAACGGCGGCCGGTCTTCTCATGGTGATTTCGTCTGCCGTCAGCCACGATCTCTGCCGGCGCACCATCTTCAAATCCATGGATGACAGGACAGAGCTTCGGGTCGCGCGCGGTGCGGCGGCGGGCGCCGTCAGGATGGTGGCAAGAGCAAGGGTCAGTATCGCGCGCATTAAGTCTCTCCCGCTTGAAATCCGCCGGACAATGGCGCGCTTCGCCCGAGCGGTCCAGCGCTTCCCCAATCGGCGCGCGCGCGCTAACCGCCACGCCATGATCCTGCGCCCCGCCACACCCCACGATGCGCCCGCCCTGGCCGATCTGGGCCGCGAAAGCTTCTGCGCCGCCTTCGCGCATCTGTACCGGGAGAAGGACCTCGATACGTTTCTGGAGAGGGCCTATTCGCGCGGGGCAGTCGCGGCGGAGATCGCGGACGATCACCATATCCACCGCCTCGCCGAAGCGGACGACGCCAGCCGCCTGCTCGGCTACGTCAAGCTGCGCGCGCCCAGCGGATATGCCGAATATTCGGACGCGGCGAACCCGATCGCGCTCGGCCAGCTGTACACCCAGCCCGATCTTACCGGTCGGGGGATCGGCGCGGCGCTGATGGACTGGGCACTGGCACAGGCGCGTGGCCGCGGCCACGATGCCATCCAGCTTTCGGTGTGGAGCG
>NVWP01000021.1 GCA_002733705.1 Henriciella sp.
AGCCCCTCGCGCGCGGCGTTTTGCTGCACCGCGAACCACACCCCGCCATAACCCGCCGCCTGATCGAGCGATTTCACCGATACCACGCGGTGGCGCCCGCAGGCTTCGATCAGCGCTGGCGGAGGCTCTGCCACTTCTGCGCGGTAGCCGAGTTGCATGCGGGTACCGACCCGGGCCAATTGTCGCGCGTTAGCGGAGTGGCGAGACCGGAAGGCCAGATGCCCTTCCCGATCACGGTGCACGCCGACGCCGAGGGGAAACATGGCCAGAGGATCGTCAGCGCCCTCTTCGTCGATGAAAAAGCATCCGTCGCGCAGCACGATCGCATCGTATGTTGCCAGGTCGGGCGTGGGACCGGCCAGCGACTGTTCGTTCGGGAAGTAGCGGATCAAAGGCCGCAGCCCATCGGGGACAGCGGGGAGATCCGGCTCCGCCCATTCGCTGAAACGCAGAGCAAGATTAGGAGGAATAGCCCATCGCTTTGCGGTTCGCATCGCCTCGAACTCGGCACGGGGGAGCGCGATGTTTATCCACGGCACACCGATGTTGCCGAACCCGGGCGATGCGATCCCGTCACCGATACGGTCAGCCCATTCGCGAGCGATGCGGTCTTGGTCGGTGCGAGCGAAGCCGGCAGTGGCGGGCTGGAACAGCGGATTGCCGGTATAGCGCCGCAAGGTCGCCGCAGGCTCGTTTAGGAAATAGGCGACGCCTGTGATCGTGCCCAGACCGTCATTCTCCGGCCCGTCGCGCCATCGCCATTCGATTCCCCCGAAGTTTCCGATCTCGCCACGCTTGAGACGGCGCAACATGGGCAGATGTTGTTCCTCAAGCTTGTCGGCAAACCGCCAGCGGCGATCCTGCAGCGTTGGGGAATACGGCTCCGGCTCAAGCTGGGTGACCGGCGCATAGGGCAGCGCCTCGAGAATCGTGGCGTATGCTTGACTTTGATCGGCCTGCGAAACGGAAGCCCCATCCGAACAGGCTGAAAGCATCATGAGAACAGCTGTAAAATGCCAGGGGATGACGCGGCTCCTCATGTTACAGTGGAACCTATTCAAACCACTCTGAACCATTGATAAATCAGGTCTGGACTTCGTTCGTGCTCGGGAATGCCGGCGCGTCGTACTCTACTAGGAGATTGGGTCCATGGCCTCCTCCGGCAGCTAGCTCTTGCGGGTGCTCGTTGACCTTCGCTCGGTTCGCTGCTTCGCGCCGTGTTTCAAGCCTCGCGGCAGCGAACCCAGCGCTTGCGTCCCGATCGCCACACCGACCCGTCATAGGAATGCGCCGCATCGTTCCAGTGAGCGATCAGGATGAGTTCTTTCCTGGTCGCATCTGCGGAAACCAGCGCGAGCCGCAATTCCGGTCCGCGCATCCACCACTGGGATACAGTAACCTCAATTTCTTGTTTATCATCGACGAGACGTGCCAGGAACAGTCCGGCGCTCGGCACATGCCCGAAGCCAAGTGACACCACTATCGGACGCTGATCCGCCGTCTTGCATGACAGTCCGCCAGTCGCATAAGCGGGTATACTGAGCGTAAAGAGCCCGAAAAATGCTAAGCTTCGAAAGAAAATCGACACTAAGATGCTCATGGCGGGCCACCAATGAATAGCGGATTACAGAGGCCGAGACCTCGGGCAGACGATCGGCACTTGCCGGCTGCCCGAAGTCCGCTCTGCATTTGCTACGTTACAAAGTCGGCAGTCTGCAAGCGGGATCGTTCAATCATTCGAGCCCACGCGATGCCGCACTTCCCTCAGCCGGATTAGCCGCGTTACACATCGTGGCTGATCCGGCACCTGATCGGCCGCTTCACCCATGAGAGCCTCCGTACGGGAAAAACGTCATCGAGCCCTTTTCCGCATCTTCCGACGTGGAAATCTCGAACGCGGTCGGTCAGAAACCAATTCCGACCCTTAACCCGACACGAGCATCTGGAGCGTCGCCGCATAATCCGGCGCGTGCGTCGAGACCCAGTCGAATGCGAGAGGGAAGGCCGGTTTCCAGGCCCAGGCCAACCGATTGATGGTTTTCAACGCTGGCGGTGGCCGATTCCTCGTAATTATAGGAAACTGTCACCGAACTCGCGTCGCTCAGAAGGAAATGACTGCCCACGGTTCCGGCTAGAGTGTTTCGAACATCGAATCCCTCGGGCTCGCCGATGACCGTGTAGCTAGCAGAAGCAAAGGGAAGCGTTCGCCCAAGCGGCCGCGAAACTTGACCACTTATTCCGTAATCGAGCTCGCCTGTTCCTAGGGCTTTTTCACGAGATGCGGTGGGGATCTTTACGTTGCCGGCGATGAAAGCGTCCATGCTTCCAAGTGGGAAAAGGTATCCGCCCTGAAGAACGAGATCACCGATCCCTTCACGAGTAAACTGACGGGATTGCGTCGATGGCTGGGAAAGAAGCGGCGTGCCAAGCACCCCGCCATTGCTGACGATGAGCTCCTCTGGCGCCGTGGTAATGACATACGGGACCGAAGCGGTGAGAAAAACCGGCCGGACCGCGCAGAAATTCCCGCGTTTATGGACACGGTCTCATAATCTTGGCCATTAACTTCCCCAGCGACATAGTCTGACCCGGCGAGCAATGTGACATCGGTGTTGGGAGCATTCTCGGCGTCTGAGGCGACCGCTGGCTCTTGCTGGCCCTGCTCTCGCAGCGTCACTGGCGCTGGCCGTATTCCTGCCGGGCCTGGGTGGAGAGGCATCGCACTACGCCGATACCCAGCTTGCAGCGGTGCTCGACGAACGCCTCGTGGCCAGCCAGTCGCAGACGGTGGAGACCCGCGTGCTGCTCTCATTCCGCGGCGAGGAAGGTCGCTATTGCCGCGCCTTCAGCGGCAGCGCGGGCGGCGGGATTGCCTGCCGCGACGACGAAGGCTGGAAGCTCGAGGCCGTCGGCAACGACAGCGAAGGCGCATCGACCGACTACCGCATGGCCGGGGCTGGCGACTCGGAGATTCTGGCGCTGGCGCAGGAGATGGCAGCCGGCCCCGCTCTCGATGCGGAAGGTGAAAAGGCTGCCCGCGCGCAGGGCTGGCGGTAAAGGCCGGCATTTCACCGGCTTCGTACCCTCGCTGCCTCTAAGAGCGTTACGCTATGCTCCTGTTAAATTCGCAGTCGAAGGTCGGTTTTACCCGTTTTCCAATTGGAAGCAGACGGTCAGCTCACGGCCCAAAAGCTGCCGCTTTGGCTCAGTTGCATTGAATGGCTAGAATGGGGCCGTTAGCTACCTGTCAGTTCTCGGATCTGTGGTCGGGTTTATCGGACATTGTGGTCACTACATCGGCGTGCTGCACCTAGCGATGGGCCGGAAATGATGCTATATTGATCTCGGAGGTCAGAACCATGGCGAAAAAGGGTCAGCATGTAGTCCGCAGCTCATCTGGTGGATGGGCAGTGAAGAAAGCTGGTTCGTCCAGAGCCAGTAGCGTGCACGACACGCAAGCAGATGCGATCAAAGCAGGAACGAGAATCGCGCAGAACCAAAAGACTGAACTCTATATACACGGCCGTGATGGCCGGATCAGGGAACGTAATTCCTACGGAAACGATCCACATCCGCCGAAGGGCTAAGTTTGCCTCCACCCTTCGAGAAGTCGGTTTTCCTCAACTGTCCGTTTGACGACGATTACGCGCCAATCCTGCAGGCGCTTGCTTTTTGCATCGTCTATCTCGGCTTCCATCCTCGGCTGGCTCCGGAGAACGCTGATAACGCGGCGGCGCGGCTTGACCGCATCGCTGATCTTATACGTGGCTCCAAATATGGCATCCATGATCTAAGCCGCTGCAAGGCGAGCACGGTCGACGAATACGCACGCATGAACATGCCGTTTGAACTTGGTTTGGATCATGCTTGCCGTCGATTTGGGCCACTCCCTCTGACGGAAAAGCGCATTCTCGTTCTCGAACATACGCGGTACGACTATCAACGGGCGCTCTCGGATATTTCCGGCTGGGATATACAGGCTCATGCCGGTGATTATGAAAAAGCAGTCCGGCATGTGCGAAGTTGGCTCATCGCTCAGGCTGGAGCTGCCGCGATAGGATCGGCAAAAATTCAAGGGAAATATATCGCTTTCCAAGAATGGTATTGGGAACGAGAGTGGGCGCTAGGATCTTCCGAAGAGGACATTCAAGAATATCCAACCGCTGAGCTCATTCGCGCAATGCACGAGTGGAAGGGTGCTGGAGAACCTGTTTAGGCAGCTGTTGGGCCGATTCCAAACTGTCTGCTGATAGGGTCGAAATTCGGAAAAGCAGCCGTTCGGCTACCGACCCGAGAGCGGACTGTCCGTTCTTAGCGACTTTATTGACTATGTGGACATTCGGGGCGGGGGGGACCTAAGTCCTTGCGACGCGTTACCTTTGCATGAGCATACTTCACACGCGACTAGGCCGCGGAAAACCCATCTGCTCGTCCACGGCTTGGGGGGAGCCGTCGGTCTTGGGATACGATCTCGCCTGCCCTCGCCCAGGCGAGGGAGGTGATTATCCTGGAACTGCCTGGCCATGGGCAAGCCCCCGCACAGGCCGACAGCGGTAGGTTCGAAGGGCTGGCGCGGAGCCTGGACGATTGGCTCATCAAAGAGAACTTTACAGGGATCGACATGGTCGGCATCTCCTTGGGCGCCGGGCTTGTGCTCGAGATGGCGCGGCGCGGTCGCGCCGGCTCAGTCGTCGCCCTGGACCCGGGCGGCTTCTGGCAAGGGTGGGAGCGGACGTTCTTCCGGACCACCATAACGGCATCGATTGCACTGGTACGGGCTTTGCGACCGGCGCTTCCCGCCCTCACGCCAAATGTCACAGGCCGGACTGGATTCATGCCGCAGCTTTCCGCAAGACCCTGCGCGCCCGATCCCGGTTTCGGCTTGAATGAACTGCAGTCGTTTGCCGATACGCCTACGTTCGACTCGTTGGTGAAGGACCTTGCCACTGGCCCGATGCAGGAAGGCCCTGCGACCCGGTCGACCCGGGTGGTCATCGGCCGGGGTCACAAGGATCGCCCGTGTCTGCCGCAGCAGGCCAGCCGCGCGAAGGCTGCCTACCCGGAAGCGACAATGCACTGGTTCGAGCGCAGCGGACACTTCCCTATGTGGGATCGGCCAGATTAAGCGATCAGCGTCATTCTCGATGCCACGGATCGCTAGGACTCTGGATGATGCTGCGGTAAGCTGGTTAGTATTCGAAAAAGCGCACAGCAGAGCTCGCCTCCGCGCTCACGCCATCTTTTTTGGGTCGGAAGAGGATCTTCGGTCCTGGCAGCAGTATCGTAGAGCATAGACATTCGCCGGATAATCTAGATTTCCGCCCTTCAGTCATCGCTTCCGATGCCGCGAGGTGTGTCAAGCACGCTACCATGGAAGAAGCCTGGCACCGGCATAAGCACTTGCAAGCGATGACAAACTACTGGTGTCATTGCAGGTTGAGAGGACAGTCAATTGTGATGGTGCTGTCAGTTCCATTTCGGCAACTCGATCGATGGCATCAAGCAAAGCGTAAAAAACGCCTCGGTCGATCCCAACCCAATGGCCGTCTAACATCTGCCAGACTAGGAACTTCYGRGGTTTGAAAGRKTWGAAGGAATAACCGAAWTCATCGAMAANGGGTCYCAATATGCGCGCATTAGTCTGGAACGGAACGAACGAYATCCGCTGCGAAACGGTCGACGATCCTCGCATCGAGGATCCCCGGGACTGCATTCTCAAGGTCAGTTCGACCGCGATCTGCGGCTCCGACCTGCATCTGATGGATGGTGTCGTTCCCAAGATGCAACAGGGCGATATCCTGGGCCACGAATTCATGGGCGAAGTCGTCGAGGTCGGWGCGGATGTCAAAMGGTTGAAGGTYGGCGACCGGGTGGTGGTGCCCTTCACCATATCCTGCGGCGAATGCTGGTTCTGCCAGCGCGAAATGTATTCTCTGTGCGATACGACSAATCGCACSGCGGAAAACGCGCGCGCGGCCATGGGCCAYGCTCCTGCCGGACTTTTCGGCTATTCSCATCTGACCGGTGGCTATTCCGGCGGTCAGGCAGAATATGTCAGGGTGCCCCACGCCGAYGTCGGTCCGATCAAGYTGGAAAACGACCTGCCGGACGACAAGGTGCTGTTCYTGTCCGACATCTTTCCGACTGGCTGGATGGCGGCGGAAAACGCCATCGGCGATGAAAAGGGCAAAACCGTTGCGGTGTGGGGAGCAGGACCGGTCGGCCAGTTCGCAGTGCGCAGCGCGTGGATGATGGGAGCGGAACGTGTCATCGTGATCGACCGGGTGCCTGAAAGGCTGGCACTCGCCGCGAGCTACGGCAAAGCCGAAACCATCGATTACAGCCAGACCGACGTCAAGGAGGCGCTAGACGAGATGACGGGTGGCCGGGGACCGGATGCAGGCATCGACGCGGTCGGCGCTGAGGCCCACGGGCACGGCGTGCTGGGCGATATCAAGGACAAGGTCGAGCTGCACACCACCGGCATGTCCGACCAGCCGTTTGCGCTGCAGGAAATGGTCATGTCGGTGCGCAAGGGCGGGACGCTGTCCGTCCCCGGCGTCTATGCCGATAAGGTGACGTTCCCGATCGGGCCTTTCATGAACAAGGGGCTCACCATGAAATCGGGACAGACACACATGCAACGCTATCTCGCGCCGCTGCTTAAGCGGGTGGAAGCCGGTGAGATCGACCTGTCGGAAATCATCACCCATCGCGGCGACCTCAAGGACGGCCCGGATTTCTACAAGACCTTCCGCGACAAGCACGATGGCTGCATCAAATGCGTGATGAAACCGGAGGAGCTATGATTCAGGTACCGGTTATCTGAAACTGAATGAGCTAACCCTCGCGCCAAGGATCGGACGTCTGATCGATCGTGAGTTCGTCTCAATAAGGTCGGCGGGCCGCCGCGGCGTCGGTGCGGTTGTGATCGAGCCAGCGATCGGCGGGTATGAGGATGACCGGCTTCTGGTTGTAG
>NVWP01000007.1 GCA_002733705.1 Henriciella sp.
CAGGACCCCGGTCTCCCCCGAGACGCCCCCGTCCGGCCAAATTGGCCGCGGACATTCAGGCTTCGGTCTACGCAATGGTGGTTACAGTCTTTACCGGTCAGGAGAAAGCGAAAAGCGTGCGAAATGCTGTCAATTATTAAGACTGTGTCATGTTTGCCACGGAGCCAGCTGCCATCTCGCGCATTGGCAAGTCAGGCAAATCAGTTCTTAAACTACCAATTCGTTAATAATTTTGGGCTTATTGTTAAGTTTAAAAGCACGGGGCCAGACACGCGATATGACCGGAATTCTCTTCATCCTGTACATAGCCTTGGGCAGCGCGCTGGGTTTCGGCCTGGTTTCCTATGCAGGATTGAGCATTCCCGTCGCCGTCGCGCTGGGGGCCGTCACCACGACGCTGCTCGGCCAGTTTCACCTTCTCTTTTCGCATGTCATCCATACGGCAGACAGTTCCGACAGGATGGACGCGCTGGAACTCTCTTATGAAGAGACCGGCCGCCGGATGACCCGGATCGAGGCGCGCAGCGAAGAAGTCGAAACCTCTCTCAAACATGAGCTTTCAGAGCGCCGCGATGCGCTGGTCAGCGAGATGCGCCAGCTGGAAGGTCTGATCGACCGTCTGGCAAAAAGCTTTGAGTCAAAGCTGTCGCGCGAAGCGCGTGAGCCGATGGCCCCGCGTGAGGACGCGCTGCTTCGCAATGTGAAGGCGGCCCTTCAGGATGGCCGCGTGGACCTCCACCTCCAGCCCATCGTGTCGCTGCCCCAGCGCCGCGTTGCCTTCTATGAGGGCTTCACCCGCCTGCGGGAGGCTGATGGCACGCTGATCCTGCCGGCCGATTTCCTTGAGGCGGCCCGCCGGGCGCGTCTTCTGGGCCTTGTCGACAATATGCTCCTGTTCCGCTGCGTGCAGATTGTCCGGCGCCTGGCAGAGCGTGATCGCCGCGTCGGTGTCTTCTGCAATATCTCGCCAAACTCGCTGACTGATCCGCAATTCTTCCCGCATTTTCTGGAATTCATGCAGGAGAACCGCGACCTTGCCGGCGCGCTCATTTTCGAGATTCCCGCCGACCGGTTCGAGAACCGCTCGCGCCAGATGCGCGAAAGTATGGAAAAGCTGACCCAGCTTGGTTTCCGTTTCTCCATCGACCATGCCCACGACCTTGCGATTAACCTTCCGCGTCTGCAGGAAGCCGGTGTGCGCTTTATCAAGATGAAGGGCGACGATCTCATCGCCCAGCTCGGTGACCCCTACGGCCCGCGTCCAGAGTCCAACATCAACCGCCGTCTGGCCGGTGAGGAAGTCGCTGCCGTCTGCTCGCGTTTCGGGGTGACCCTGATCGCGGAGAAGATGGAAGAAGAAGTCAGCGTCGTCGAAGTGCTGGAATACGACATTCCCTTCGGCCAGGGCCATGTCTTTGGCGCGCCCAAGCCCATCAAATCCTCTCTGATGCAGGAAACCGCTCCGCCGCAGGAATTCATCGACCGCCTGTCCGCCTTTGGCTGAGTGCACGCAACAGGCAGATTGACCGCAGGTCCTGCGGTGCTAGTTGAGCGGCCATGACGAAACCTCAGCATATTCCGGGGCTCGGCGAGATTGCCGGGCAGTACGACACGATCCTCTGCGATGTCTGGGGCGTGATCCATAATGGCCGCAGCGCCTTTGAGCCGGCCTGCGAGGCCTTGGTGAACTTCCGTGAGGCGGGCGGCACGGTGGTTCTCATCACCAATGCGCCGGTCCCCAAACAGCAGGTCATTTCCTATTTCGAGCCCATGGGCGTGCCTGATGGCGCCTTTGATGACTGCGTTTCCTCCGGCGATGCGACCCGCGATGAACTTGCCCGCCGCCGCCATGAAAAGATCTGGCGCCTCGGCGTCGATAGCGGCTGGGAGCGAGACAAATTTCTCTATGAGGGATTGGACCTCAGTTTCGCGCCGCCCGAGGAGGCAGAGACCGTCCTCTGCGTCGGGCTGGAAGACGAGAAGAAGGACGACCCGGAATCCTATCGCGGCATGCTCAAAGTCGGGGCAGGGCGCGACCTGCCGATGATTTGCGCCAATCCCGACATCAAGGTCCGCGTGGGCGACCAGCTTATCTGGTGCGCCGGTGCACTCGCCGCGATCTACGAAGAAGAGGGCGGGCGCGTCATCTATCCGGGCAAGCCGCACGATCCGATCTACCGGCTCTCGCTGGAGCGTGCGCGGGAGATCCGCGGCAAGGCGCCGGAGAACGTTCTCTGCATAGGCGACAGTCCGGCGACCGACATGCGCGGTGCCGCCAGCCAGGGCTTTGATGCCCTTTATGTGGGCACAGGGCTTGCCGATCACGGGGATGATTTCGAAAGTGAGCTTGAAACCCTGCTCGGCGAGTATGAGGCTGAAGCCCGCTGGGCGATGCCCGCGCTAAAGTGGTGACGAAACGGTCCTCGCATTGTAACAGACCGCAAAATAGCTTTCGGAGACAGGTGTATGAGCGCCAAGGATGGATACAAGTTTGAGGAACTCAGCGTCGGTATGGCGCATGAGACCGTCCATACGATTACCGAGGAAGACATCGATCTCTTCGCCAAGGTGTCGGGCGACTACAACCCGATCCATATGGATGAGGAATACGCAAAGAAGACCGCATTCGGTCAGCGCATCGCCCATGGCGCACTGACCGCGTCCTATATTTCCGGCATTCTGGGCAATGACCTTCCGGGGCCCGGCGCGATCTTCACGCACCTCGAAATGCGCTTCCGCCGCCCGGTCTTTATCGGCGATACGGTAACCGCGCGGGCCGAGATCACTGAGATGTTCGAGCGCGGCAACCGCATTACCCTCAAGATTACCTGTCTTGTGAATGACAAGGCTGTCGTGGCCGGCGAAGCCAAGGTCATGGTCCCGAGCAAGGAAGGCTAGGCGCGCGGAATGGCGGTGCATGCCGACTATCGTAACCTTCCCGCTTCCGCGCGCGGCTATTCGGTTGCGCTCGGCAATTTCGATGGGGTGCATCCTGGCCACCGGGCCGTGATCGATGCTGCACGTGTGGAGGCGCATCCGCTGGGCGTCGCCACCTTTGAGCCGCCGCCGCGTGCTTTCTTTCGCCCGAACGACCCGCCCTTCCGGCTTTACCGGCCCGCCCGTCGGAATGCGCGCCTTGTCGAGCTTGGCGCAAAGGCCGTCTTCGAGCTGCCTTTTAACGCGCAGATGGCCTCCATGACCGATGAGGAATTCTGCCGCGAAGTCCTGCATGACGGGCTCGGCGTGGCGCATGTCGCCGTCGGTTTCGATTTCCGCTTCGGGCGCGGGCGCATGGGCGACGCAGACAGGCTGTCCTCGCTTGGCCGCTCCTTCGGGTTTGATGTCACCATTGTCGAGAAAGTCGAAGGTCCCGAAGCGATCAAGGCCTCCTCGACCGCCATCCGCGAAGCGCTGATCGCAGGCGACCCACAGCGCGCCGCAGAAATGCTTGGCCATGACTGGATCGCAGACGGCCATGTCGAGGCGGGCGAGAAGCGCGGGCGCACCATCGGCTTTCCGACTGCCAATATCCGCCTCGGTACGCTCATCCATCCGCGCCACGGTGTCTATGCCGTGCGCGCGCGGATTGCCGGGACCGGCGAATGGATGGACGGCGTCGCCAATTTCGGCCGCACCCCCACCACGGGCCTGCGCGATCCGTTGCTGGAGACGTTCATCTTCGACTTCGACCGTGACATTTACGGTCAGTTCCTTGAGGTCGCACTGGTCCACTATCTGCGCCCCGAAGTGCACTTTCCCTCGCTCGACGCCATGGTCGAGCAGATGCACAAGGACAAGGCCGAAGCCCGCCGCCTTCTGTCCGCAGCGCGCTAGCAACCGCTGACTTTCTGCGTCGTTCGTATAAAAAGAAGACAAGACGCACACTGGAAGGGACACCCATGATGAAACTCGCTTACGCGCTCGCTGGCGTGGCAGCTCTTGCCGGCACGGCCGCTGCACAGACGGCGGAGACCGTTCAATCGGTGACGATTGATGACCTTGAAAGCTTCGTCACCGATGCGGGCCACAAGGTCCTTGCCTTCGGCGAGACGACGGAAAACTCCCTGCGTGCCGAGACGCCGAACGGCGTGACCTATTATATGGAAGGCACCGCCTGCGAAGCGGGCGCCTGCCGCGGCATCATCATGAGTTCGCGTTTTCAGGCCGATGACACGGTGACACTGGAAAAGGTCAACCAGGCCAATCTCGAACGCGCCGCCGTCAGTGTCTGGCGGCTTGAGGATTCGGTGGGTGTCTCGCGCTATGTGATCCTTGATGGCGGCATGACAAAGGCAAACATCGCCACCAATCTTGAGAATTTTCTCGCCATCGTCCCCGGTGTGGTGAACTTCTTCTTCGCCGAGTAGGCGGCCCGCCCGGTCTTTGCCGGGTGACAGGCCGGAACGGCCCTGCTAGAGGCATGCGCCATGATATTTCTCGCATGCGTCCGCATAATTCGAATTAGCCGCCCGGCGGCGTGCTGAGCTGTTGATGTGAAACAGCCTCCAGCGCGGTGCCGGGGCCTTGTTATTTCCGCTTGCAACCACGCTGCTAATTCGAGACTGACTTTCCTGATATGACCGACGAGACCAAGACAGCCGCGAACGACTATCGCGACACGCTTTTCCTGCCCAAAACCGATTTCCCCATGCGCGGGGGGCTGCCCAAGGCCGAACCGAAATGGATCGAGCGCTGGGACGAAATGCGCCTCTATGACCGCATGCGTGAGGACGCGAAGGCGCGTGGCGCCAAGCCCTTCATCCTGCATGACGGCCCGCCCTATGCGAACGGGCCGATCCACCTTGGCACGGCGATGAACAAGATCCTCAAGGACCTTGTCGTTCGCGGCCACCAGATGCTGGGCTATGACGCCTCCTACATCCCCGGCTGGGACTGCCACGGCCTGCCGATCGAATGGAAGGTCGAGGAGGAGTTCCGCTCCAAGGGCCGCACCAAGGATGATGTCCCGGGCGATGAATTCCGCCGCGCCTGCCGCGCCTATGCCGAAAAATGGATCGAGGTCCAGAAACAGGGCTTCCGCCGCTGCGGCGTCGAGGGCGACTGGGACCATCCCTATCTGACCATGAATTACGGTTCGGAAGCGGCAACCGTGCGCGAATTCCTCCGCGTTGCCATGTCCGGCCGCCTCGTGCGCGGCTCCAAGCCGATCATGTGGAGCCCGGTGGAACGCACCGCGCTCGCCGAGGCTGAAGTCGAGTATCACGACCGTAAGGTGCCGGTGATCTGGGTGAAGTTTCCGGTTCAGGGCGAAGACTTCTCGGTCGTCATCTGGACAACCACGCCGTGGACCATCCCGGCCAACCAGGCCGTCAGCTTCAACCCGAACATCTCCTATGGCCTCTATGAGGTCGAAAGTGTGATGAGCGAGGAAGAGCTTGGCTTTGCGCCTTTCGCGGCGCCAGGCGACAAATATGTTCTGGCTGACGCTCTGGCGGATAGCGTCATGGAGAGCGCCAAGGTCTCTGGTTTCAAGCGCGTCTCGGATGCCGATCCCAAGGGCTGGACGCTGAGCCACCCGCTCCACGAGCTCTCAGACTTCTACACCCACGACATCCCCATGCTCGCTGGCGACCACGTCACCGATGATGCCGGTACGGGCTTCGTGCACACTGCGCCCGCCCATGGTGAGGATGACTTCCTCGTCTGGATCGCGTCAGGCCGTACAGCCAGCGACATCCGCGACATCGTCAACGAAGACGGCGTCTACGAGCACGCCGACCTCCCCGAAGCCCTTCAGGGCCTCGACATCATCCGCACCTCCGGCAAGAAGCGCGGCGAGCAAGGCAAGGCCAATCAGGAGGTCATGCGCCTGCTGACCGAGGCTGGAAACCTCCTCTCGCGCGGCGTGACCATGATCCGCGACGCCCATTCCTGGCGCAGCAAGGCGCCGGTTATCCGCCGCGCGACCCCGCAATGGTTCATCGCCATGGACAAGCCGGGCAGCGACGGCAATCCGGCCCTGCGCAAGATGGCGCTGAAAGCCCTTGAGGAGACCGGCTTCGTGCCGGCCTCGGGCCGCAACCGTATCACCTCCATGGTCGCAGACCGTCCCGACTGGCTGATCTCGCGCCAGCGCAACTGGGGCGTGCCGATCACGCTTCTGGTCAGCCCCAAGGGTGAGCCGCACACCTACGCCCTGCCGGAAGACAAGGCGAAAGAAGTGAACACCCGCATCCTGGACGCCATCGCCGCCGAAGGTGTCGAAGCCTGGTTCTCTGCCGATGCGGCAAAATTCCTCGATGGCATCACCGATCCGGCCGGCTGGGAGAAGGTGACTGATGTTCTGGACGTCTGGTTCGACAGCGGCACGACCCACGCCTTCACCCTGCGCGACCGCGGTGTGATCGACGAGGCGACAGGGCAGGCGGACGTCTATCTCGAAGGCTCCGACCAGCATCGCGGCTGGTTCCAGTCCTCGCTTCTGGAATGCTGCGCGACGCGCGGCATGGCGCCCTATAAGAACGTCGTCACCCATGGCTTCATTGTCGATTCCGACGGCAAGAAGATGTCGAAATCGCTCGGCAATACGGTCGAACCGGAAGAAGTCGCCAACAAGTTCGGCATCGAGATCCTGCGTCTCTGGACGGCAAGCTCGGACTTCACCGAAGACCTGCGCATCTCGGACGACATCCTGAAGACGAATGCCGAGAGCTATCGGCGGCTGCGCAACACGCTGCGCTATCTGCTCGGTGCGCTTGATGACTATAGCGAGGATGAGGCCGTCGAGGCGAAGGACATGCCCGGTCTCGAACGCTGGGTCCTGCACCGCCTTGCCGAAAGCGACGCGCTGATCCGAAAATCCTATGCGGCCTATGACTTCAAGCGCGTCATGGCGGCCATGCTGAATTTCTGCGGCGTGGACCTGTCGGCGATCTATTTCGACATCCGCAAGGACAGCCTCTATTGCGATCCGCCGTCCGCGCTTCGCCGCCGGGCGACCCGCACCGTAATGGCGCTGATCCTGGAGCGTCTGGTGACATGGCTTGCCCCGATCATGCCCTTCACCACCGAAGAAGCCTTCCTGGTGAGCCATATCGCAGGCAAGGCCGACAGCGTGCACCTGCTGACCTTCCCGGATACGCCCGACAGCTGGCTCAACCCCGCTCACGCCGAACGCTGGGAGAAGATCTTCAAGGTCCGCCGCGTCGTCACCGGCGCGCTGGAGGTTGAGCGCCGCGAGAAACGTATCGGCGCCTCGCTGGAGGCGGCCCCTGAGGTCTATATCGAGGACAAGGCGCTCATCGACGCGTTCGAGGGCGAAAGCCCCGCCGATATCTTCATCACCTCCGGGGCACGCCTGATCGAAGGGGCCGGGCCGCCGGATGCCTACAAGCTGGAAGATACGCCGGGTGTTTCCGTCGTCCCGAAAAAGGCCGATGGCGTGAAGTGCGCGCGCAGCTGGAAATATTTCGATCCGGCCACTGCCGATCCGGCCTTCCCGGATATCACCCCCCGCGACGCCGAAGCGGTCCGCGAGATGAGAGGACAGGACTGATGAACGCTGCCGGGCATGTCTGGAGATGGGGCGCGCTCATCGTGCTGATGATCATTGCAGATCAGCTGACCAAGTGGATGGTGCTCCAGACCCCGGCTTTCAACGCGCTTGCCTGCCTCGACCCGGTCGTGCTGTGCGGGCGGATCGAGATTTCGTCGGTCTTCGACCTCACCATGCTGTGGAATCGCGGTGTCAGCTTCGGCACCATGCAGTCGACCGGCCTCATGCGCTGGGTGCTTGTGGCCTTCACCATGGCGATTGCCGTGGGTTTTGCCTTCTGGCTGAAGCGGGCAGAACGCTGGCTGACCGCGCTCTCGCTGTCGCTGGTCATTGGCGGGGCCATCGGCAATCTCATTGACCGCGTGCGTTTTGGCGCCGTGGTCGATTTTCTCGATTTCTCGGGCCCGTGGTTCGGCACCTATATTGGCGGCTTCCCGCTTGGCTTCCCATGGGTGTTCAATATCGCCGACGCGGGAATTACTGTGGGCGCGCTCTTGCTGTTTTTCGATCAGTTTTTAATGTCGCGATCGAAACCGGAAGAACACGATCCCGCCTGAGTGGAGCTGGAGACCTATGAAGACGCCGAAGACACATTCGACCCTGACCCTTGCAGCCCTTGGACTGGCCTTCGCCGCAGGCGGATGCTCGCTGCTTCCCGGCGGGGGCGGCGGCGGTGACGCCGGCCCTGACGAGTTTCGCGTCGTGACAAAGGCGCCGCTTTCGGTGCCGCCTGAATATAGCCTCCGTCCGCCGCGTGCTGGCAGCTCGGTCCCGCGTGAGGCCGACACCTCGCGTGAGACGACCGTGACCGCTTTCGGGACCAATATCGGCGCCGATGCCAGCCCGGTCGAGCGCGCGCTCGTCGATGCGGCCGGCGCCAATGCGACCGACCCGCGTATCCGCGCCATTGTCGACTATGAAGAAGGCCGCCTTGTCCGCAAGACGAGCGAGGATGCAGACCAGATCCTCTCTTCGACGCCGGACGGGGCCGTGGCTGACAGCGCGACTGGCGACGCGGAAGTCTCGATTGCCCGCGGCAGCGGTGACCGGATCAAACTTCCGGGGACCTGACGCGCGGACAGCCACAATTTACCAGACAGTCTGACGGAGGAGATATGATGAAAGCATTTCTTGCGGGGGGGCTGGCAGCGGTAAGTCTAGGCACCGGCCTCGCTTATGCCGACACGGCGGAGGCCGAATGGTCGCCGACAACGTTCGAACTCGAAAACGGAATGGAAGTCGTCGTGCTTCCGGACAATCGCGCGCCCGTCGTCACCCATATGGTGTGGTACAAGGTCGGCGCGGTCGATGAAGACCCCGGCAAGTCCGGCATCGCCCACCTCTTTGAGCACGTCATGTTCAAGGAAACCGACGATATCGGCCCTGAAGAGTTCACCACCATCGTCCAGCGCAATGGCGGCCAGCTCAACGCTTTCACCTCCTGGGACTACACCGCCTATTATGAGCGCGTGGAGAAAAGCCAGCTCGAGCGCATGATGGAGCTTGAGGCTGAGCGTATGACCGACCTCATCATCAATGACGATCCCGAAGGCCCGTTCATCTCAGAGCGCGATGTCGTCAAGGAAGAGCGCCGCCAGCGCATCGACAACAATCCGGGCGTCATCCTGCAGGAGCAGGTCATGTCCGCGCTCTATCAGGACCATCCCTATGCCATCACCGTGATCGGCAAGATGGACGAAGTCGGCGCGCTGACGCCGCAGGACGGTCTCGACTTCTATCGCAAATGGTACACGCCATCCGAAGCGATCCTGGTCGTGGCGGGCGATGTCACGCCGCAGGACGTGCGCACACTGGCAGAACGCACCTACGGACAGATCGAGTCGGCCAGCGAGGAGATTCCGCAGCGCGGCTGGCAGGATGTCGAACCGCTGGACGAAACCCAGCTCATCACCCATAGAGACCCCAAGGTCCGCCAGCCGGAATGGGAACGCTGGTATCTTTCCACCTCCTATACGCGCGACCGTGATTTCGCCTATGCGCTTGATGTCGCCATGGATGTGCTCGGCGGCGGCCGTACCAGCCGCCTCTATCAGGCCCTGGTGGAGGAGCAGAAGATCGCCAGTGAGGCGTCCGCGAATGCCTGGCTCTCCCTGCATGACCGCGCCCCGGCCGTCCTGTCGGCGTCGCCAAGCGACGGGGTCAGCCTCGAAGAGCTTGAGGCGGCCTATATGACTGTCGTGAACGACGTGCTCGAAAACGGGTTTAACGAGGAAGAGGTAGAGCGTTCGCGCAACTCGCTCGCTGCGTCCTCGATCTATCAGCGCGACAGCCAGGCCGGCATGGCCAATCTCTATGGCAGCACGCTAGCGGTTGGCGGCAGCGTTGAGGATGTCATGGCTTATCCCGAAGACATCCGCAAAGTGAGCGCGGATGATGCCATCGCCGCCCTGCGCCGCGTGCTCGGCGAGGACAAGAACTATATCGAGGCCCATCTTCTGCCTGAGGAAGAGGCGGCCGCAGAGGAGGGCCAGACCGATGAATAAGCTCAAATCCGCTGCTGGTGGCGCCCTTGCCGCCATCCTGCTTGCAGCGCCGCTGGCGCACGCCCAGGACACCGCTACCACCGAAGCGCCCGCGCTCGATGTGACGGTCCATGAAGGCGACTTTGCCACGATCCAGCAATTCACCACACCGGGCGGTGTCTCGGTCTGGCTGGTCGAAGAGCCCTCCATCCCGATCATGGCGTTGCGCATGGCCTGGGAGACGGGCGCTGCGACCGACCCGGACGGCATGGAAGGTCTCACCGACGCGCTGACCTATCTCATGAATGAGGGCGCCGGCGATCTCACCTCGCTCGACTTCGCGACCCGTATGGAAGAGCTCAATATGAGCTTTGGCTGTGGCGCCGATGACGAGACGACGTATTGCTCGGCCAATATGCTGACTGAGAATGCCGCAGAGGCCATGGACCTCATTGCCATGGCGCTGAATGAGCCCCGCTTCGATGCAGAGCCTTTCGAACGGTTCCAGCGTGAACAGCTCATTGGTATCCGCACGCGCGAGACCGATGCGAGCTTTCTTGCCAGCCGCGCACGGGCACAGGCCCTGATGCCGAACCATCCCTTCTCGCGCATCAAGACCGAAGAGAGCATCAACGCCCTCACCACGGATATGGTCCGCGCCCGCAAGGACGCGATCATGACCGGCGACAAGCTCTACGTCACCGCCGTGGGTGCCATGTCGCCGGAAGAGCTCGCGCCGCTTCTCGACGATGCGCTGGCCGCCCTGCCGCAGAGCTCCAGCGTGGAGGCCATCGAGGACGTGGCCCTCAACGACCCGCTGCCCGCGCCGGTCGTGGTTGAACTGCCCCAGCCGCAAAGTCTCGTGACCTTCGCCGCCCCTGCCATGGCGCGCGACGATGACGACTTCTTTCCCGCCTATGTGTTGAACTACACCTTCGGGGGCGGCGGATTTGAAAGCCGCCTCATGAAGGATCTGCGCGTGGAAAAGGGCCTCACCTATGGCGTCTATACCAGCCTCTCGACCAGCGATCACCTCAATCTCTGGACAGGCGGCGGGCAGACCAAGAATGAAAGCGCAGGCGACTTCATCGATGGTCTGACGGACGAGATGGAAATGATCGTGGCCGACGGCGTCACCGAGCAGGAACTGGCAGACGCCAAGGCCTATCTCACCGGCTCCTACCCGCTGGCCTTTGACAGCAACGCCAAGATCGCTTCCGGCCTGATGACCGCCCGGCTCGAAGACCTCGGCATCGACTATTTCGACCGCCGCAACGCCATGGTCGAAGCCGTCACGCTTGAAGACGTCAATCGCATCGCGGCCGAATACCTCCAGCCGGAGAACTTCACCTTCGTGGTCGTCGGCCAGCCGGAAGGCATTGAGGAAACCGCGACCCTGCCGATGCCGGTCCTTGGTGAGATCGATGTCGATGAAGCCGGCGACATGGAAGAAAGCGATGTCAACGAAACCCCGGACGCCACCCGCGATCCGAACCGCTAGGATTGCAATCCTGTCGAATGCTCAAAAGGGCGGCTCTTCCGGGCCGCCCTTTTTCGTTGGTCATGCCTGTCCACATCTCGCCGCCTCTTCCCCCTGCAGCCGCGTGGCAAAGCCTGATACACTCTCCAGTCAATGCCTGATTCTGCTCGCCTCACGCCCCGGCCCATGATCCGCCAGCTCCCGCCCGATGCCGTCAACCGCATCGCGGCCGGTGAGGTTGTGGAACGGCCCGCCGCCGCCGTGAAGGAGCTGGTCGAGAACGCCCTGGACGCGGGCGCGCGCGCCATTTCCGTCACCATTGAGGGCGGCGGTCTCAAACGCCTCATCGTGGAGGATGATGGTTGCGGCATGAGCGGGCCTGAAATCCTTATGGCGCTGGAACGCCACGCCACATCCAAGCTTGCGCCCGGTGAGGATGGCCGCATCGATCTTCTCAACATCCACACAATGGGCTTTCGCGGTGAGGCATTGCCCTCCATCGCCAGTGTCTCGCGCATGACGCTCACCTCAAAGGCAGACGGCGAGGACGCGTCTGAAGTCTTCGTTGAGGCAGGCCGTGTCGAAGGCCCGAAACCCGCCGCCTGGGCGGGCAGGGGAGAGACCGGCACCCGTATTGAGGTCCGTGACCTTTTCCACGCCACACCCGCGCGCCTTAAATTCATGAAGTCGGAACGTGCCGAGACGATGGCGGTGACCGATGCCGTCAAACGCCTCGCCATGGCGAACGCAGACGTCTCCATCTCGCTTGAAAGCAATGGCCGCAACGTCTTCCGCTATGCCGCCCACCAGGCCACTCCCGACGGCGACCTTGAACGCCTCGGCGCCATCATGGGCCGCGAATTCCGTGAGAATGCGCTCGCTATTGAGTCCGAACGCGACGGGGTCACGCTGACAGGCTTTGCAGGCCTGCCGACCCTCAATCGCGGCAATGCGCAGTACCAGTTCCTTTTCGTGAATGGCCGCCCCGTAAAGGACCGCATGCTGACCGGCGTCATCCGTGCGGCCTATCAGGATTTCCTCGCGCGCGACCGCCACCCCATGGCCGCCCTCTTTGTCGATTGCGACCCTGAACTCGTTGACGTCAACGTCCACCCGGCCAAGACTGAAGTCCGCTTCCGCGATGCCGGCAATGTGCGCGGCCTCATCATCGGCACGCTGCGCCATACGCTGGCCGCCGCAGGCCACCGCGCCAGCACCACGGTTGCAGGCTATGCCCTTGGCAAGATGCAGGGCGAGGAGACCCGGCCCAAGGACCAGCCCCTGCCGCAACCCTCTGTCTGGGATCGCTCCAGCCTGTTCCGCGACTCCTATGGCAGCACGCCGCCACGCCCGCAGGCCCCTTCGCAGCCGATGCCGGACTGGGCCGCGCCGCAACAGCCTGCCTCGTCCGGTGTTGCCGAAGACATCGCCCGCTACGACGCCCCGTCTGCACGGTTCGAGCCTCAGCCTGAACCCACGCAGCACGATTTCCCGCTCGGTGTCGCCCGCGCCCAGCTGCACGAAACCTATGTTGTCGCCCAGACGCGCGACGGCATCGTCATCGTCGATCAGCACGCCGCCCATGAGCGGCTCGTCTATGAGCAGATGAAGGCGCAGATGGCCGCCGATGGCGTCAAACGCCAGGCGCTCCTCATCCCTGAAGTTGTCGAGCTCACCGAAGATGAAGCCGCCCGCGTGCTCGACCGCGCCGATGAGCTCGCTGAAATGGGCCTTGAGATCGAAGCCTTCGGGGCAGGGGCTGTCTGCGTGCGCGCAACGCCGGCCCTCTTCGGCAATATGGATGCTGCCGGCCTCATCAAGGATCTGGCCGACGATTTCGCCGAATATGAGGAAGGCCTCGCCCTGAAAGAGCGGTTTGAGGACATCATGGGCAATATGGCCTGCAAGGGCGGGGCCGTGCGCGCCGGGCGGCGCCTCAACGCCGATGAGATGAACGCGCTGCTCCGCCAGATGGAAGCGACCCCCTATTCAGGCCAGTGCAATCATGGCCGCCCGACCTATGTCGAGCTGAAACTCGCCGACATCGAAAAACTGTTCGGGCGGCGCTAGGTGGGCGCGCCGCAGGCCATCATCTTTGACTGTGATGGCGTGCTGGTAGATTCCGAAGTCATCGCCATTGCGGTCGAGCGCGAACACCTCTCCGGCTGGGGGCTCGTCTATGACACTGAGACCTATCTCTCGCGCTTTGTCGGCCTTCATAATCGCGACTATCACGCGGCCCTCCGGCAGGACGCCAAAGACCGGCGCATAGACCTGCCTTCAGATTTCCCGGCGATTATCCAGTCAGCGATATGGACCCGCTTCGAGACAGAGCTCACCGCCATAGAAGGCGCGCGCGATCTCGCCGAAGCTTTTAACGGCCCGGTCGCCGTGGCCTCCTCCTCAGAGCAGGACAAGCTCCATCGCAAGCTTGAGATCACAGGCCTCGCCCCGCTTTTCGGCGCCCATGTCTACTCCTCCGACAGGGTAGAGCACGGCAAGCCCGCGCCGGACCTCTTTCTCTACGCGGCAGGGAAGCTGGGTGTAGAACCGGCCTCATGTCTGGTGATCGAGGACAGTGAGAACGGCGTGCGTGCGGGCCTTGCCGCGGGCATGCGGGTCTGCGGGTTTACCGGCGGCGGACATGCCGATGCCGGGCTCGCAGACCGGCTGAAAGCGGCCGGGGCCCACCAGGTGGCAGGTACGTTTCCAGACATCCGATATTCCGTTTCAGATTAACAGGCCGGCAAGGCCCTGAACATTTCCAGCCTGCCGCTCCGTGAAATGGGGAGATGGTGCATTGGGCTTCCGCATGGGAAGGGTGGCGGCATTATTCATCTGGAAAATATTATATATTTTCATGTGCTTAGCGCGTTTTTGCTTCCCAGAATCGCCGCTTCGTGCCATGAGCCGCCCACCAAAATCTGCGCCCGGTCTGACACCGGCCGCTGAGGGCAAGGGCTGTGAGGGCGGCCCTTGATCAGAAGGGGAAAACTCATGAAACGCGCCACCTGGCTCACCTCCGGCGTTGCACTCGCCGCGCTCGTCTCGCTCGCACCTGTCGCCAGCGCCCAGTCACCCAGCAATGAAGACCTGCTTGCGCGGATCGAGAAGCTTGAGGCACAGAACGCCGCGCTGATGTCGCGTCTCGACCGGATGCTGGACGAAGACGACATCGAACGCGTCCCGGCCAGCGATGGTCCGGAACTCGCCACCGATACGCTGGTCAACCGCACCGGCTTTGTCGGCACCGATGCCGCCTATGGCTTCGATGTTCTCGATGCCGCGGAATATGTGAACAAGAAGCCGATCGTCCAGCTCAAGGCGCGCGCCGAAGACCGCCTGGCCACCCCGCTTACCGTCAGCGGCTCGATCATCGGCATCGCCAACTATCAGGACAGCAACAGGGATTCCAAGTTCGGCTACCTGATGCGCAACCCGACCTCCGCCAACCAGATCGGCGATCATGTCTCCGAAGCGCTGATCCACTCAGCCCAGCTCGGTTTCACCGCCAATTTCTCTGACTGGCTGACCGGCTATGCAGAAATTCTCTATAATCCGCAGCAGAACTTTGCCTCCGGCACGATCACCAGTCTCGACCGCAATCAGCTCGTCATGCAGCGCGCTTACCTGATGCTGGGCAATCTGGAGCGCTCGCCGCTCTTCGCCGTGATCGGCAAGGTGGACACGCCATTCGGCCTCAATGACACGGTCAGCCCCTTCACCAATTCGACCAGCTGGCACTCCTTCGCCGGTCTCGCCTATGGCGCTCAGGTCGGCTATGTCGATGAAAACCTCATGGTCCGGGCCATGGCCATCCAGGGCGGGGCGCAGTTCCGCGCCGCCAATGCGCCGGTCGAAGGCACAGTGGTCCCGTCCCGCGTCAACAATTTTGCGGTCGATGCCAATTACACCTTCCACCTGAATGACGCCGACTGGGTCATGCTCGGCGCCAGCTATGAGCATGGGTCACCCTATTGCCAGAGCTATCCGGTCTTCCACTTCAATCCGTGCGGCGACAACAATCCGGCCTGGGCCGCCTATGCCCATACACAGCTTGGCGCGTTCGAGCTTCTGGGTGAGTTCGCAGAGACCACAGAGGAATGGCCGGGCTCGGCTGTCCCGATCCCGACCAACCCGCTCAGCGTCTATGAAGCGCAGAAAACCCGCTCATGGACCGTCGGTGGACGCTATGGCTTTGGCGACTTCCTGCTGTCTGACAAGCGCACCAACTATGTCTCGCTTGAGTTCAGCCAGTTCCGCGCGGGCGATGATGGCGCGCCATGGGAGCGCCAGAACCAGTTCGTTCTGGGCTATTCGCGCTATCTCATCGACAATGTGAACCTCTTTGCTGAGGCGATCCATGTCGATGGCTTTGCCCCGCTCAACTTCCTCAGCGGCGGCAACTTCCCCGATGGCAGCACCTGGGCCGACAATGATGCCAAGACCGATGTGATCCTGGTGGGCGCGCACACCGCCTTCTAGGGTTTTCAGAACGCCAACAAGACAACGCCCGCGTGCCCTCAAGGCGCGCGGGCGTTTTCGTAACGTCCTTCGAGGCAAGCCTAGTAATTGGCGGGCGGGTCGCTGGCCGGAAATGTCTCGTCCAGTTCCTCATCCTGCTTGTCCCAGTCCTCAGGCGGATTCTTCTGGGCCTCCTTGCCGGCGGGCCGTACATGCTGGTCCTCCAGTCCTTCGGAGGCTTCCTTCTCGATCTCTTTATCTTTCATGGCGCTCTCCAGTTCAGTGTCTCTGCCTTGAAAAACGTTACCTGACCGGCCCCGTTCCCGGACGTCGGCGCGATTGACGCAGCTGCGCTCGCGCGCTTATCGCTGAAGGGATAAGAAAAAGCCCGGTGGGAGGCCGCTGCCAGACATGAAACTCGACCGCGCGATCAACATCGACGATTTGCGCGCCATGGCGAAGGCCCGGCTGCCGCGCATGGTGTTCGACTATATCGACGGCGGGGCCGATGATGAGGTCACGCTGAAGCATTCGGTCAGCCGCTTTGACGACTATCAGCTTACCGGACGCACCCTGCGTGATGTGTCGAAAATCGACTGCTCCACCACGATCATGGGCCAGAAGACACGGCTTCCCTTCTTCATCTCGCCGACCGCTTCAACGCGTCTCTTCCATCCCGCCAAAGGCGAGCTCGCGATGGCGGGCGCGGCGCATGAGAAGAAGGTGATCTATGCCTGCTCGACGCTCGCCTCCCAGACGCTAGAGGATATCGCAGAGGCGAATCCGGGCTCGAAATGGGTCCAGCTCTATGTCTGGAACGACAAGGAGATCGTGAAGACCTTCCTGAAACGCGCCAGGGCGGCTGGCTTTACGGGCTGTATCCTGACCGTGGACATGCCCGTGGCGGGCAATCGGGAGCGCGACCCGCGCAATCACTTCGCCGTGCCGCCCACACCAAACCTCAAGATTGCGCGTCAGGTTCTCGCGCGTCCGGGATGGCTATGGGACCTGGTGCGCAGTCCGAAGATTACGCCTGCCAATTTCACCCATCTGCGCGGCGGCAATGCCGGCGAGACGGGCGGTGTCATCGGCTTTGTGAATGAGCAGTTTTCCCGCTCGGTGACCTGGGACGATGTCAGATGGATGCGCGATGCCTGGGAGGGCGGCTTTGCCATCAAGGGCATTTCGCGCGCCGAAGACGCAAAGAACGCCATCGAGATCGGCGCAGATGCGGTCTGGGTCTCCAATCATGGCGGGCGGCAGCTCGACAGCTCCGTGCCCGTCATCGACCTGTTGCCAGAGATTGCCGACGCCGTGCGCGGGCGCGCCGACATCATAGCCGATGGCGGTGTGCGCCGGGGCAGTCATGTCGCCAAACTCCTCATGCGCGGCGCCACCGGCGTGGCCCTCGGGCGCGCATCTCTCTTCGGCCTCGGGGCAGGCGGACAGCCCGGCGTCGAACGCGCGCTTTCCATCATTGAGGATGAGTTGCGCCGCACAATGGCCCTGCTCGGCGCAACCAGTATCGGAGAGCTCGAGCCGGAGCTGATGAGGGTGCCGAAATTCTAGCGGAAAGCTTCTTCAGGGGGACGAATGAAAGCGACATCAAAAGGCGACCAGCGCTTCTGGGACAGGCTCGCGGAAAAATATGCCAGCCAGCCCATCGCCGATCAGGCAACCTATGAGCAGAAGCTCGCTATCACACGAAAATATCTGACGCCCGAAAGCGAGGTGTTCGAGTTCGGCTGTGGCACCGGCTCAACCGCGCTCCTGCACGCGCCGCATGTCAGATACATCCTCGCAACCGACGTCGCCGGGAACATGCTCGATGTCGGACGTGGGCGGGCGGCAGATGCCGGCATCGGCAATATCGATTTCAGGCAGACCGGCATTGAGGAATATGAACCGCGCGGCCAGCAATTCGATGTCGTTCTCGGTCTCAACATCCTTCATCTCTGCCGGGACCCGGAAGGCGTGACGCAGAAGATTCATGCCCTGCTGAAGCCCGGCGGTTATTTCATCCAGAGCACAGCCTGCCTGAAGGATGCCTCGCCCATCCTGCGTGTGGCCGTGCCATTGATGCGTGCCATAGGCAAGGCGCCCCATGTCAGCTTCCTTTCAGAAGAGGACATCCTTTCCATGCTGGACAGCAACGGCTTCACTCTCACGGAGAGCCTGCGTACCGACAGCAGCATGGCCGCCAATTTCTACGTGGCGCAGAAGCCAGAAGGCTAAGCCCCTTCGGCTAGGTCTTCCCCCGCTTGGGGGGGAAGTGGCCCGCGCCTGCGGGTCGAAGGGGCTCGGCCGTTCTCGGGTTCAACGCCCCCGCTTCAGCTTCTGGATTTCCACTTCCAGCGCGGAGAGGAAATTCGACCGGTCCGCCGGCTTGAAGCTGGCCGGCCCACTCGTCTGTTCGCCCATGCCGCGCAGGTCCTCCATGATGGCCCGCGTCGCCACGGCCTGCCCGATGGAGTTTTCGGTGAACGCCTTGCCCTTGGGCGAGAGGACGCGCGCCCCCGCCTTCAGGCAGCGCTCGGCCAGCAGGATGTCGCTCGTCACAATGATGGCGTGCGCATCGGCCCGCTCGGCGATCCAGTCATCGGCAACATCGGGGCCTTCCGGCACCGTCACGCGGGTGATCAGCCTGTGCTGGGGCACCCGCATGAAACTGTTGGCGACGACATTGACCGGCAGGTCGTGGCGCAGCGCCACCTTGTAGACTTCATCCTTTACCGGACAGGCGTCGGCATCGACATGGATGACGATCCCGCTCACTCTGCGTTGGCGGCCTCTGGCGCGACGACTTCAGGCGCGTCCACAAAAGGCTCGATCCCGAAGGCCGGATAGATCTCGCTCGGGAAGTAGGCCGTGCCATCCTTCATGACGAGTTCGACCGTCTTGATGGCAGCAAGGTCCTCAAGCGGATTGCCCGGAACCAGGAAGAAGTCGGCCTTCTTGCCCTCTTCGATGGAGCCGATCTCATCGCCCATCTCCAGATAGTCAGCCGCCTCCTGCGTGGCCCGTGTCAGGATCTCCGCCGGGGTGAAGCCGACATCCTGATAGAGCTCCATCTCGCGGTGCTGGTTGAACGCGCCGCCCATATCGGTGCCGAACCAGATGGTGATGCCCGCTTCGCGCATCCGCGACAGCGTCTCGACGATCTGGTCGAAGGCGCCCGCATAGGCTTCATCGTCTTCAGGCGTCTCGATATTGGACCAGGCCTGTTTGGCCTCGCGCTGCACACCGACCGGCATATGGTCGACATAGTCGGCGACACCCGCCCGCGTCTCGCCATTGCGCGACAGCAGCAGCGCTTCATGGATCGCCAGCGTCGGGTCGATGGAGACGTCATTCTCGACCATCAGGTCGAGGGTCTCCTGAACCTGCTCGCTGTCGAGATCGACATTCGGCAGGCGCTGCAGGGCGGTGAGACGCAGCAGGGTACGCGTGTCCTCATCGTCTTCCAGCACCCAGCCCAGCATGACCTGGTTGATATGGGTCAGCTCGTCATAGCCGGCCTCGATCATCTGATTGGCGCGCGAGAAGGCCGGCACATGGCCCGCGACCCGCAGCCCGCACTCATGCGCGAGATCCACCATTTCGGGCACCCATTCGCCCTTCATGGAGTTGTAGATCTTGATCTGGAAGAAATGCCCGGCCTCGCAGGAATCGCGGACGGCCTGATTGGCCTCTTCCTGATTGCTGACGATCATGCCGTTATTGGAATTATAGGGGCTCTTGCCCTCGATGAAGCTGGAGCGGACAATGCGCGGGCCGGCCAGCGTGCCGTTTTCGATCTTGCCGATCAGCTCGTCCAGAACCTCATTGTCATTGCCCATGTCGCGCACAAAGGTGACACCGGCCAGCACGTTCAGGAGCGCTGAATTCTGTCCCATATGGCCATGCATGTCGGAAAGGCCGGGGATGAGCGTCCCGCCTTCGCCATCGATGACATATTCGCCCTCGCCGCTGGCATCGGCTGCTTCGATGGCCGTGATCCGGTCATCCTCGACCAGGACCGAGGACGGCTCGCTCAGCGCCATCGTTTCCGGCTCATAGACGCGCACATTGGTGATCCGCACCGGCCCGTCGAAATTGTGGGCATATTCGGCCTGCAGATCCTCGAAACGCTGCGTCGAATAATCGACTGCCTTCTGGCGCAACATCTCGTCATTGCCCTCCAGGCCTTCCTTCACGATCAGGAATTCCGGCGTCATCAGGGCGAGATACTCCTCGCCGTCTGCATCCATCAGGAAATAGGTCGGGTCGAGTTCCGGCCCGATCAGCGCATAGGCGGTCGCATCCAGCGCGCCGTCCGCCCCTTCGATCTCGAAGCTCTCCAGCTCCTCCATGCTGAGCGTGCCCGCGGGAAGCGCCGGCATCGACATGTCGTCATCGCCGAGCAGGGCGCCTGCATAGACGGCCAGCGCATAGGGCGTGCCCGACTGGGCGATATAGACGCTCGGCTGGTCGATCGCGGCGTCGCCCGTGCCCGTGGAATCGGTCCAGTTCGCCGTCCCGTCTGTGACCGAATAGCTCTCATCGACGGCATTGCCGAAGGTCGTATTGCCCTTCACGCTCCAGGCGACCGGGACACCGTCCTCGTTCAGCGTGATTTCCTCGGCCATGGTCGGGCCGCGGCCATTATTGCGGTACTCATAATCGACCGTGATCTCATTGCCCGCCCGGTCGACAACCATGTCGCCGATCTTCGTGCCGCTGGTCAGGATCGTATAGACAGACTGGCTCTCCGCCGCCGGGGTCTCGTTCGCCGCCTCTTCGGGCGCCTCGCCCGCGTCCCCGCCTGAGGGGTTCGAACACGCGCCAAGCGCCACGAGGCCTAGTGCGGCCAGCCATCTATACGTCATCTGGAAGTATCCTCCTGCCCAACTCAACAAGCCCCCATCAAAGCAGATCGGCTACCAGAAAGCGAGGGCAGCGCCATGGATTGGCTCTGAATTTTCTATAGCCCGGACCCGTCGGCGCAGTGCAGTCGCCAACGCTGTATCTCGGCTGGGCTGGGCAGGCCTCTAACCCGCCAGCATAGGCGCTATGACCAGTCCACCTGCCAGCCAGAGATAGGCAATCACAGCCAGAACGAAGAGGATTTTCTCCGTCGCGCCTTCGCCCACCGGATTTCCGAAGCCTGCCGTCACGCCCTTCCACCAGAGGAAGACACCCGACAGTGCCAGGAAAGCCAGATTCAGGAACAGCGTATAGTCGACCTTGAAGAACTCCCGGTCGGTCACCGCCTGAACGCCGGAGGGGTCCGGCAGGAGGCCCATCGCGCTCAGGGCGTAGTGCAGGACCAGCGCCGTCCCGACCAGCGCGATCAGGAAAACGCCCATGATATAGAGCGCCATCGGCCAGCCATAGAATTTCGCCTGGATGCGCAGCACGGGCAGGACGATCAGGTCTGAGAAGATGAAGGCCATGATGCCCGCAAAGGCGACGCCGTTCGAGAAGAGGACCGCGGCCAGCGGAATATTCCCCATTGAGCCGATAAAGGTGAAGAACGCCGCCAGAGGCCCGACAATGGTCTGGGCCAGCACCTGCCAGAAGGCCGGATCGTCAGAGCCGGACCCGATGAATAGCGTCTCGAAAAAGGCGCGCGGCACAAAGGCGGCGATGATCCCCGCCACGGTGAACCCGACCGTCACATCCTTCCAAACCATGCCCCATTCCATGACATAGCGGTGGGACACCTTGCGCCAGCCTTCCCGGCTCTGGATCAGTTTCTTCCAGTTGGGGACCTCGCCCTCTTCCTGTGACCCTTCGGCCTCGCGCGCCCGCTCACGGGCCTTCTCGGCAAGGCCAAACGCGCCGGTCAGACGCACGATCATCCAGGTGAACAGGATGAGCAGGATACCGCCCACATATTCGCCCACAACAAACTGCCAGCCGAGGAAGACCGCGATAATGATCCCGAGCTCAATGACGAGATTGGTTGAGGCCAGCAGGAAGGCGAGCGAGGCGACAAAGCCTGCCCCCTTGGCAAAGAGCGAGCGCGTGGTCGCCAGTGCCGCGAAGGAGCAGGAGCTTGAAATGAAACCGAAAAACGTGCCGAGCGCGATGGGCTTGGGGCCCTCACCGCCCATGGTCTGCTTCATCCGCTCCCGCGTCACGAAGACCTGGATCATCGAGGAAATGAGATAGCCGAGCCCGAACGCCCATAGCGCCATCCAGAACAGGCCGGCGCTCGTCACCGCGGCCTCATGCCAGGTCGTCAGGAACTCGTTCATGGGGGCAGCCTCCAGCCTTGCTCTTCGGAGCAAATGGGCGGCACGTGCCGCAAGTTCCTCAAAACCTGAATGTATTCCCCAGCCGGATGATCGCGCTCGTCTGGACTGAGCGGAAATTGCTGCGGAAGTCGTCTCCCTCGATGATCGCGCCATGGCCGAGCCCTATGAAAAGCTCGGTCTGCGGCCTCAGCTCCCAGTTGACCCGGCCGAAGAAGGAGAGGCTGTGGGAGATGTTGTCATATTGCGTCTGCGTCGAGATGGAGAGGTCCGGGCTCAGATTGAACACCGTGTTGACCGAGCCGATCTGCACATCGACATCGCCCGCCGGCACCGAAATCGCCTCGATGGAATAGGACGCACGAAGGTCGATCCGCGCATTGGGCCGGTAGAGAAAATCGCTCGCGAATTTGGTCGAGTCCCCGCCATAGAAGTCCTGATGGCTGAGCTCCAGTTTCGTGCCATAGGGCCGCGTCAGGGAAGACTGGAAGGTCAGCGTAGCCCCGTCATTGTCATAGGACCCCACCGGCACCACCAGACCGCCCGGCAGGGAAAACGGCGTGAAGATGACCTGGCGTTCGTCCGACAGTGAGAGCGTCAGATCGTCGGTCCAGCGGGTCTGGAGCCCGGCCACAAGCTCATTGCGCCGTGTCTCCATGCGCCCGTCGAGGTCGGTAATATACTCGTGGCGCGTGCCAAACTGCCACCAGCGCATCCAGTCCGGCCCCTGGCGCAGGCGACGGTTGATCGCGGCCGAATAGTTGCGCGTGCCCGCCCGGTTCACAAAGCCAAGGGCCGGGGCAAAATCATCGCCGATCTGACGGAATTCAATACCCCCGGCGAGCGCATCGCCCTGGTAATCGCTCCTGAACCCGAAGGAGCTGTCATCCCCGCGGGTCGAGGATGAGGAGAGGAGATAATAGACGTCCGTCTGCATCCGGCTGCCCCCCAGAAAGGACGGCGTCTGGTAGAGATAGTCGACCCCAGCGACCGTATTGTCGGTGCGCCCTGTCGGGTCGCCATGGGTGGCAATAATCCCGACACGGTGCTGGCGGCCAAGGTCTGTCGCAATTCGGGCAACCGAAAGCGTCTGGGAGTCGATGCCCTGCGCCTCGCCCGTCCGGGCGGTCAGCGCGCCGATCTCGAAGCCGCCCGCTTCACCGCTGAGCTTCAGACCGCCGCGGATCTTCACCCGTTCGCCGTTCACGATACCGATGCGCCGTGAAAAGAAGGGCTGACCATTCGGGACATTGGACATCGCGCGCACCGACTGGGAGCCGCGTGTGAAGGTCTGTCCACCAAACTCGAAGAAGGCGGCATCCTGCAGGAAGAAGTCGCGGGTCTCCGGAAAGAAGAGCGAGAACCGGCCGGTATTGATCTGGCGGGCATCGAGCGGCGTGTCCGAGAAATCGGTATTGAGCGTCAGCAGCCCGGTCATGCTTGGCGTGATCTTGTAGGCGATATTGGCGCTCGGCTCGAGGCGGACATCGTCATCGCGCGGCTCAGTCCAGTCCCGATTGGCGGTGACGCCGGCCTGGAGCTGGACGTCGAGACCATGACCGCGATTGATGTCGGTAATGCCTTCAAGTCGACCGGCCCGTGAAAAGCCGAACTTGTTGACCGACTGGTCGATCGCCGCCCAGCGGATTTCCTGCGCCTTGTGAGAGCGCTCGCGTGTGATCATCAGGCCCCAGCCATCTCCGCCGGGGTCGAAGCTCAGCGACCGGAAGGGAATGACCAGTTCGGCGGTCCAGCCATCCTCGACGATCTGCCCGGCCGAATCCCAGATCGTATCCCATTCATCGACGGGCGGGCGATTGGCCTGGACGAGGCGTTCGGCGCGCGCGCCAAGGGCATTCACGTCAAAGCCGAAGCCGCTGATGCCTGTGTCGAACGGGTCGATATAGAAGCGCAGCATGTCATCGCGCCAGACCTGGCCATCGCGCTCCAGGATGGTGGCGAAGATATTCTCCACCTCATCGTCATAGGCATAGACGCCGACATAGAGATTGTTCTCGTCATGGGCGAGATAGACCCGGGTCTCCACGTCGGGATAGGCAATCTCCGGTTCGACCTGGTAGAATTCCGTCAGAACCGTCGCCTTGGCCCAGGCATCATCGTCCAGCTTGCCATCGATCACCGGCGCGTCCGCGCTATCGATACGGGTGGGCGTCACGCGCGGTGTATAGGTCTGGAAATCCCGGTCAAATGCCTCCTGCGCCACCACAGCTGGCGCGGCAAAAAACATGCACATCACGGCAAAGGCCGCTGTTCTGAACACGGTCGTCCCCCCTGCGGGCGCAGGCAGGCCCGGCATTTATCAGTCCGGCGGACCCTAGAGAAAGCCGTTTGGAAGGGCATTCGGCGCGTGCGGGATCATGCACGCAGTTTGGGGGATGATGCCGGTTTGAGCGCCCGTGATTTCGAAACCGGGCCTTTTGCTCATTTTCCGGGCAAATCAGGCGCCGGAATCAGAACGGCACGTTCGGGTCGTCCTCGCCGGCGCCGCCAAGGGCGAGGCCCGCAAAGTCGAACACACGCGGATCGTGCAGATGGCTTGGCCGCACAGTGGCCAGCGCATGCGCCATGACCTGGCGCACGCCGGGCTTCTTGCGCTCCCACTCATCCAGCATCGCCTTCATCGCCTGCCGCTGCAGCCCGTCCTGCGAGCCACAAAGGTTGCAGGGGATGATCGGGAATTCCATCGCCTCTGCGAACTTTGCCAGATCATCCTCGGCGCAGGTAATGAGCGGGCGCAGCACGAAAAGATCGCCCGCATCATTGAGCAGCTTTGGCGGCATCGCCGCCATCCGCCCGCCATGCACCAGATTCATCATGAAGGTCTCAAGCGCATCGTCGCGGTGATGCCCCAGAACGATGGCCTCACAGCCTTCCTCGCGCGCGATCCGGTAAAGAATGCCCCGGCGCAGGCGCGAGCACATCGAACAGAAGGTGCGGTTTTCCGGCACTTTCTCGGTCACGATGGAATAGGTGTCTTCGGTCTCGATCCGGTATCTGACGCCGACCCTGTCCAGCCATTCCGGCAGGACGTGTTTCGGAAAGCCCGGCTGGCCCTGATCGAGATTGCAGGCGATCAGCTCCACCGGAAGCGCGCCCTGCCATTTCAGGTCGATCAGCGCCGCCAGCAGCCCATAGCTGTCCTTGCCGCCCGACAGGCAGACCAGCCATTTCGGCGGCTCGCCCGTTCGGCTTCGGTCGACCATGCCATACTGGTCCACCGCCTGAAGCGCGCTGCGCACGATCCGCTTGCGCAATTTCTTGAAGGACACGCTTTTCGGCACATCGGCAAAAAGCGGCGGGACCATCCCCGTCATCACATCGTCAGCCATGGCGCCGCTTGTGCCACATTCGCTTTCAAGCGTCATCCCGGGCCCCGCAGGGCCGGTCAGAACGGGGCGCCCGCAATTGCGGCGCCGCCCAGGACTGGCATGACGAAGAGGCTCGCAAACAGAACGATATTGAGAACCGGCACGCGTTTCAGCCGCGACAGGGCGGCGGTAACGAGCAGCCCATAGGCGATGGTGACAATTCCAAACAGGGGCGCAATCGCAAAAGCGCCGGCAATGGATAGCGGGAAGGCGATGGCAATGAAGATCAGCGCGGTGCGGATGCTCAGCGCGCCGCTGGCAAGAGGGCGGGCATGTTTTGAATGATGCGCGCGGTCATCGGCTATGTCGAACAGATCGTCCAGAATATAGGTCGCGCTGGAAAATACCGAAAAAGCGATCAGGCCCGCCACCAGAAGGCGCCAGTCATCAGGCGCCAGTTGGTCCCGCATAATCAGCGGCACAAGGAAGATCAGAAGGCTCAGCGCCCAGCGCTGTGGGTGCATCGCCGTAAAAAGGGCCCGGATTTCGCCCCGCTTCTTCACCAGCTGTTCGACTTCGGCCTCGACTTCCGACGCACGGCGCAGGCGATAGGACTTGCCCGGCGCATTGATGCCATAGCCCTTTTCGGCAAGTTTCCAGACAGCGAAGTCGGCTTTCGAATTGCCGGCATAGATGAAGTTCTCGCCGTAATTGTCGGTCAGGAATTTCGCCTTGCGGTGCGCGGTGAGGTTCACACCCGGCGTCGACCCCTTGAAGAAATCGAGACCAAGATAGCCGGCGATCTTCTCGACAAGGATCTCGTCTGTCCCGGAAACAAGCCCGATCTTGTGACCGTCCTTGCGGTATTTTTCCACAAGGTCGAAGACGGCCGGTTCATAGGGTAGAAGCGCCGGGTCGATATACTGGTGCAACCGCTCCGACATGAAGCGCTTGGCCTTCGACCGGTTCACGATGAGCAGCAAGATTGCATAGGGAAGATGCAGCGGCATCCGTCTTGCGCAGAGGATCAGGAGTTCCTGGGTGATGTCGCCGCGAATGAGCGTGCCATCAAGGTCCAGGACCAGTACAGACTTTGACATGACTTGGCTAATTCGCCCCAATCTACGCGCAATTTCACGGGTCACGCTCTCTATCAACTCTGGCCTGCCATGCAAACCGCCGCTCAGCCGGGCGGGCCCTGACCATACACCACCGTCACCACCACGCGCCGGTTCGCAGGCTCCCGCACGCCGTCCTCTGTCTCGACAGCAAGATCGGTCTCACCATGCGCGGTCGTGGTGATGATCGTCGGGTCGGCGCCGAGGAGGACAAGAAGCTCGTCCACTTCAGCGGCCCAGAGGTCGGTCATCGCCTGGCTATCGGGCTTCTCAAGCAGAGTATCGGTATGGGTGTCCACGCGAATGTCGGCAGGCTTGCCGCGTGAGAGGGCGAGTGTCAGCTCTGAAGCAAGATCGGCGGGATTGAAGCTTGCCCGGTCGCCGATGAGATAGGTGACCGTTTCGGTACTTGGTCGGGCCGGGTCACCGGCGATCTTTGCGGTGGGCGCGCCGGGCAGATCGGTCACGCCGTCCTCCGGCCCTGCGGCTTTATCCGGCTTGAGGAATGTCCAGCCCGCGGCCAGGGTGAGACCGGCCAGAAGAAGACCGAAAGCCGGGGGCAGACTGCGATGCATGATGATGGCTTCCTCAGATAGGCGGGCTGAACACGGGCGAGCATAAGTGGCCCGGACTTGACCGGTGAGAGGCAGGTGCCCCGGCTTGTCGAATTATGGACCGGTTGGCCTGAAGGTCGGATAATTGGATGCGGTTGCCAAGCGCGACCGGTCTCTTTTGCGGCAAGATCACGAAATTTTCAAAAAGGCGGCGAGGGGGACACGTCCGGCCACCGGCAGATGGCCTCCGGAAACACCGCCCATGCACCACCCGTGCACCGTCCATGCACCGTGATTTTGAGCCATTTTGCGCTGGATGGATCCGCTACGTCCGGTTGGATAATCCGGCCTGTCTCAGACAGCGTCGCATCCCCCTTATCCTGCCCAAAAGAAAACAGGCAGCGCGGCTTGTGCCGGCTGCCTGCTCTCTGGTCTGGGACAAGCCCGTCCTAGAAGTGAACGGTAAGGGTCGCCTGGAATGTGCGCGGATTGAGCGGGCGGTAGAAAGCCGAGCCGGCAAAGACGAAGGCAGTCGGAACTTCCTCGTCGAAGATATTGCTGACATTCAGCCGCAGCCCGACATTTTCCGGCAGACCGAAATCATTCGGTCCACCGATATCGAGATAGCCGTCAAACACGGTAAAGGCTTCCATTTCACCGGTTTCGGTGAAGGTGGCATAGCGCTCGCTGGTGTGCTTGCCGGAGATATTTGCAATCAGCCATGTCGTCGGCTCATAGGTGAGACCGCCGGTGACCAGCCATTCCGGGCTGTCGGCCAGTGTGAAGCCATCCTCGTCCTCGGATTTGTTATAGGTGAGGTTGCCGGTGAAGTAGAGCTGGTCATTGAAGACATCAGGCTGATAAACGCCTGAAAGTTCAACGCCGTAAGCCGTCGTCTCGCCGCCATTGATATAGAAGGCTTCCGGCTGGCCGGTGGCCGGGTTGATGACA
The DNA here is from genome assembly GCA_002733705.1 of Henriciella sp. Taxonomy (GTDB): domain Bacteria; phylum Pseudomonadota; class Alphaproteobacteria; order Caulobacterales; family Hyphomonadaceae; genus Henriciella. Next base: position 28,135 of record NVWP01000007.1, read on the forward strand.
CTGCTCTCCAGAAGACGGTTGTCGAATGCCGTGTAGTAGAGCGAGGCTGCGCCATAGAAGGACGGCCTGTTGGTGCGCAAGCCGATCTCGAAGTTCTCGGACTCTTCGCCCTCGGGCGCAGGCAGCGGCGTTGCGGTCGCATTGTCGAAAATGTCGTCGGCGCCGCGCGGCAAGGCATAGTTCTGCGAGTAGGACGCAAAGATCTGGTCATTCGGATTGAGATCATAAACCGCCCCGATCATGGGCAGGAAATTGTCCTCATATTCCGCATCTATGCTCTGCGGACCGTAGCCGGGCTCTCCATCGATTTCGTAGTCATTATAGTCGCGGTAGCCGTCCAGCGAATAATCGACCTGCAGGCTCTTGATGCCGACTTCGACATTGAGCCGGTCATCCATCAGGCTGATCGTGTCTTTCAGATAGAGCTGCACCGTCTCACGCTGGGTGGTGTAGTCGCGCCGGTAATAGGCCACCTCATCGAAGAGCACATCGCCATCGGCGCTGCCGGCGGTCTTGTTCAGCCGCTGCTGAGTGCGGTTATAGGTTTCGTCTTCATACCAGACGCCGGCTTCCACCGTGTGGTTTGCCACAGCCCAGGTGAGGCCGCCCACCACGCCTTCGCGCTCGCCGCCGACTTCCGACAGGCCATATTGCACGCCGCGCGGCCAGACGACATCGAGGCCGGCCTCCGCCTGGTCGAGATAGATGCCGAGCGAGTTGCCATAGCTGTCGGGCGAAACGCCGAAGCCGTCCTTGTCCTCAAAATAATAGGTCGCCTTGAAGTCGAGCCCTTCAGTGAGGTCAGTTTCAAAACTGACCCGGTAGAGCGCGTCCTGGCGGATATTGATGCGGTCCTCATAATACTGGGTACACGAGCTGTCGGTGAAGACCGGCGTGAAATCATCTCCATCGACCGTCCCGTCGCCATTATAGTCGTAGACGCCCGGCTGGGGATCGATACAGCTGTCTGGAACGGCTGGAAGGTAGCCGTAATAATAGTCATCCTCGAACAGGGACTCCGGGCCGGACGGGGAGTCATAGTCGAAGAATTCGTTCGCCACATAGCCCGCCGACAGGATGGTATCGGCGTCGAATTCATACACCACCTTGCCTTCAATATGCTCACGGTCGATGGAGCCGGGGCCGCGCCAGAGGTCGCTGTCTGTCTTGGAGCGGCTGATATAGGCAGAGAGGCCGTTGAGGTCGCCGGTTTCAAGCTTGATGAAGCTGCGCTCCAGATTGTCGTCGCCGATTGTGTAGGCGATCATGCCGCCAGCCTCATCCGACGGCGCAACGGTATTATAGGACACGATGGGGCCGAGCGAGGCATAGCTTGGCAGCGAGACGTCCCCGGCGCCGGGCGACGCCACCACAGAGCCAAGGTTCTCATTGTCGACATAGCGGAAGATCGGACTGCCCCCGAATGCGTCGGAGCGGCCCATCGGCACGCCGTCCAGGACGAAGCCGATCTGCTGCAGGTTGAAGGCGCGGACCGTGACCGAGTTGCCGAACTCATAAAGCCCGAGCGCGCCGTCGGTCTGCACGTTGAAGCCCGGCAGGCTCTCAAGCATCTTGAGCCCGGAAATCCCGGATGGCGCCGAGAGCAGCTCTTCGCGCGTCACAGCGACCGTATTGGTGGCCTCGTCGAGGCCGATGGCCTCATCCGTGGTGGAAACCCGCCGGCCCGTGATGAAAACGGTCTCCTGGCGCGCCTCTTCTGCGGATGTTTCTTCCTGCGCGGACGCCGCGAAAGGCGCGACGGGCAGCAGGAAAGCGACAGCTATAGCCGAGCTGCGTAATGCATATTGCTTCAGTTTCATGGGAAAGCCCCTCTGCTTGTTAACCAGACCTCGAGGCCGAGCAGAGGGAATGCGAAGACCGCCCTCAATTAAATAAGGTGGGAAATAAAACAGCTATTTGAATTTGCATGGGGTTTGGACACGGCTGCTGCGGTCCAGCACAAGGAACGAGCGATGTTAGAAAAAGGCCAAATGAGGCCAACCTGCAACAGTATAAGGCCGATCCGCACGCTCGGGTAGAAGGAGTGAGGAAAAATCGGTCCTGAAAGTTGAGGCGAGCCTTGCAATAATGCGGTAGAGCCCGCCTCAAATACGATTCATCAAGCTGAAACGCCAAGGCTTTCCATGGCGAAGGCCTTGATCGATTTGTAATCGGCCTTCCCGTTCGGCGCGCGCCCAAGGCTTGGTTTGAACAGGATGCTCTTCGGGGCCTTGTAGCGGGCAAGCCGCGTCTGCACGAAGGCTTTCAGCGTGTCCTGATCGACCTCGGCGCCGTCATTAAGCTCGACCACGGCGGTCACGGCCTGGCCCCACTTCTCGTCGGGCAGGCCGACCACGAGGGCATCGCGTACCGCTTCGTGGTTTTTCAGAGCCTCTTCCACCTCTTCAGGGTAGATCTTCTCACCTGCCGAATTGATACAGTTCGACCCGCGGCCAAGCAGTGTGATCGTGCCGTCTTCCTCAACCGTGCACCAGTCGCCCGGCACGGCGTAGCGCACGCCATCTACTTCCCAATAGGTCTTCGCGGTCTTCTCCGGGTCTTTATAATAGCCAAGCGGCACAGCCCCGCCCCGGGCGATAAAGCCGGGCTCACCAGAGCCGGGTTTCACCTCGCGCCGGTCTTCGGTGAAGACCTTGCAATTCTCCCCAAGAGTGAACCTCGCCGTCTGCTGGGTGCCTTCGGCCGTCGTCACCGACATGCCGAAGCCGACAGCTTCAGACGCGCCGAAAGTATCCATCAGGGCGACCTGCGGCATATGTTCGATCAGGCCGCGCTTGACCTCCATGGACCACATCACGCCCGAACTGGTGATGGTCTGGACCGAAGACAGGTCATACTTGCCGGGGTTTTCATTCAGGACGCGCAGCATGGGCTTGGCAAAGGCATCGCCCACAATTGCCATGGCGGTCACGCCGCGCCGGTCCACGGTGGCCCAGAGCTCTTCAGCGTCAAATGTCTTGGTGTTCTGGAGGGTCACAATGCAGCCGCCGGCAATGATCGCGCCCATGGCGGTGAAGAGGCCGGTCCCGTGCATCAGCGGGCAGGCGGGGAGCTGGCGGCCGAACCTTCCGACCTCGTGAACGAAGCCCAGATGCTGCTCCATCGTGTCGGGGGCGTAGCCATAGATCGTGATCATCGACTGGCGCCCGCTTTCGCGCCAGATCTTGTGGCTCCACATCACGCCCTTCGGCATGCCGGTCGTGCCGCCTGTATACAGGAAGATGAGGTCGTCGTCGGAGCGTTCGATATCGAGCGGCTTGCCATTCCCCTTTGTGGCGAGGCTTTCGTATCCGACGGCGAAGTCAGGTGTATCGGCGCCATCGCCGCCAATCTCGACCCAGACCTTCACCTTGGGCAGGCGGTCGCGCACGCGCTCGACATGCTCGCGAAATTCCCTGTCGAAAAAGACGATGGCGGAGTCTGAATTGTCAAAAATATAGGTCAGCTCATCGTCGAGATAGCGATAATTGACGTTCACATGGGTGAAGCGGCCTTTGAAGCAGGCGGCCAGCGCTTCCATATATTCTGGCTGGTTACGCAGATAGAAACCGGCCTTGTCGCCCGTCTCGGCGCCCATTTCACGCAGGGCCCGCGCAAGATTGTTCGAGCGTCTGGTCATTTCAGGCCAGCTTATGACCCGGTCGCCATGGATGAGGGCAGGATGTTCTTCCCCGAGCTCGGCGCCGACGGCGTCGAGTAGATCACCCAGATTGTAGATGCTGTCGCCCATGACGATTATTTCCTCCGATGAACATTTTTGTTTTGACCCTTTGTAGGCTCAAACCAGCGTCTTCACGAGGGGTTACGTGGCGTCGGGGGCGCGGTTTTCAGGCGGCGCTCAGGGCGCGGGCTACAGGCGCGAAACTCCTGCGATGGCAGCCGCAGGGTCCGAGCTCTTGAAGCGCATTCGAATGGCCCGGCGTGCCATAGCCCTTGTGCTGGCTGAACCCATAGCCGGGATAGCGATGGCAAAGCTCCACCATGGCACGGTCACGCGCGACCTTGGCGAGGATGGATGCCGCAGAGATGGCAGGCTCGGTAAGGTCGCCCTTCACAATGGCCCGGCCCGGGCAGGGCAGGTGTTTGGGCATACAGTTGCCATCAATGATGATTTCGCCCGGCACCAGACCCATGATGGCAATGGCGCGGGTCATGGCAAGGAAGGTGGCTTCGCGGATGTTCAGCCGGTCAATCTCTGCCGGGCTTGCCCAGCCGATTCCGAATGTCACCGCCTTGGCGCGTATTTCCGGGTATAGGGCTTCGCGGTGGGCTTCGTTCAGCTTCTTGGAATCTGTTAGCCCCTCAATCGGCTGGGCAGGGTCCAGAATGACCGCGCCCGCCGTCACCGGGCCGGCCCACGGTCCGCGTCCGGCCTCGTCAACGCCGCAGATCATTCCTATCTCCCTCATCAGCAGAAGAGAATCACGATTCAGGGAGAAAAATCCAATGAGCGATGCCTATTGCGTGCAGATTAGGGAACTTGGCGGCCCGGATGTGCTCGAAAAGACACAGATGGAGCCCCGCCACCCCGGCCCGGGCGAGGTTCTGGTGCGCCAGAGCGCCATCGGCCTGAACTTCATCGACACATATTTCCGTACCGGGCTCTATCCGGCGAAGCTGCCTTTCACCCCCGGACAGGAAGGCGCCGGCACGGTTGAGGCCGTCGGCGACGGCGTCGAGGATCTGAAAGCTGGCGACCGCGTCTGCTATCTGGGGCAGGGCACCTATGCGACGCATTTCACCGGTCCGGCTGCGCGCATGCTGAAGCTGCCCGAAGGGCTTTCCGAGGATGAGGCCGCCGCCGTGCTTCTCAAGGGCCTGACCGCATGGATGCTGTTGTTTGAAGTCTATCGCCCGCAGCCCGGCGAGACCGCTCTGGTCTGGGCGCCGGTTGGGGGCGTCGGCTCGCTTCTTCTGCCGTGGGCAACGTCGATGGGTGTTCGCGTCATCGCGGTGACGTCCAGTGAGGAAAAGGCAGACATGGCGCGCGGGCTCGGCGCCGATGAAGTTGTCCTGTCGAATGAAGACGTGGCAAGCCGCGTGCGGGCGCTGACAGACAATAAGGGCGTCGATGTCGCTTATGACAGCGTGGGCAAGGATTCTGCCAAGGCCTCGCTCGACAGCCTGAAGAGCCGTGGCTGGTTCGTGACCTATGGCAATGCGTCGGGCGCTGTTGAGCCGCTTGCCCCGACAGAGCTGAACCGCCGCGGATCGCTTGTGATGACGCGGCCGGGCCTGTTCCATTTCGTGGCCGATGAAGCAGGGCTGAAGCGCGGGGCCGCAGCCCTGTTCGGCGCGCTTCGAACCGGGACGCTGAAGGCGAATATCGGCCAGACCTTCAATCTTGAAGATGCGGCAGAGGCCCATCGGGCAATCGAAAGCGGAAAGACAACCGGCTCAACGCTGCTGAAGCCTTGAGCCGGTCAAAAGGGATATCGATTTCTGGGGTGATCTAGCCTTCGTATTTGAAGCCGATCTCGATGCAGACCTGGTAATAGGCGACCTTGCCATCTTCGATATAGCCGCGCGTCTCGGTGACGTGGAACCAGTCCATGTTGCGGATGGTCTTGCTGGCGCTCTTCAGGGCGCCATCAATGGCTTCCTCGATTGAGGTCTTCGAGGTGCCGACAACTTTGGTCATTGCAAATGTATCGGTGGACATAGTGTTTCCTTTCATGGCTTCGCCGAAAGAAACTGGTGCGCGGCGCGGCATGTTCCAGAAAAGACCCGAAAATTCGTGACCTGTCGTCGCGGACCCCCTGGCCCTGTCAGCCGCCGGCGCTGATCTGCTTCTTCAGCTCCTGGACCTTGTAATTGCTGTCATCGGAGCCGGGCGGCGCCTGCCGGCGGAACGCATCGTCGATCTCTTCCCAGCGCGCCTCTGCGCCCTCGCGGGCGACCGCATGGGTCATGATCAGCCATTCGCCCATCAGGGCGCCTTCGACGGCCGCGCGCGCTGCCTTGGCCGCGGGCATGCCCATAGACATGAGTTTCTCGCCGTCTTTCAGCGCCTCGTCGTCCTCATCGAGGCCGGCCTTCTCGCGGCTGGCATAGAAGCCTGTATTCACAAGGCCGGGGCAGAAGACGCTTACCCCGACATTTTCAGGCATTTCCCGGCGCATGACGTCGGCGAGGCCAAGGATGGCATGCTTGGTGCCCGTGTAGAGCGCTGCACCATCATGCTGGAAGCCGAGGCTGTGTTCCGACCCGGTAAAGCAGATGCGGCCTTCCTCGCTCCGGTCGATCCAGCGGCGTGCGAAGGCGCGGGCCGTCATCCAGCTGCCTTTCACATTCGTCCCATATTGAAGATCGAACTCTTCAGGCGTCGCCTCGATCACCGGCGCGTCGAATTGCAGGCCGGCATTGGCAAAGACGAGATCGACATGGACAAGCTCATCAAAGGCTTTTTCGGCCAGGGTCTCGATATCTCCGGGCTTCGAGACATCGGCTTTCTGTGTAACGGCACTGTCGCCAAGGTCCTTTGCGGCCTTCGCGAGCGCCTTGTCATCCATGTCGGCAATAAGGACCCTGCCGCCGCGTTCGATGATGCAGCGGGCCATTTCGAGGCCCATACCGGAGGCACCGCCCGTCACGACGGCATTCTTGGTCTGGGTCATGAGGTATCTCCTGTCTAAGGCTCGAGCGCTAAAAGAAGCGCCGGGTCTATATAGAAATCCCCATCCCTCTCCTGAGTTTCCTGATTTCTCCACTTCACCGCCCAGTGGAGGTGGGGCCCGGTCGTGCGGCCGGTATTTCCGGTGAGCCCAAGCGGGTCGCCTGCCTCGACCTGCTCGCCGGCTTCCACGTCCACCTTCGACATGTGCATGAAGACCGAGACGAGGCCGCGGCCGTGGTCGAGGAAGATGCTTCCGCCTTCATAATAAAGATCCGGGTCGGCGAGAATGACCGTTCCGGGGGCGGGCGCCTTTATCGGTGTGCCGACGGGCGCAGCGATGTCATAGCCCTCATGCACCGAGACCTTTTCACAGCTTTCGCCGTCGGCGCCGGTGCCGACATATTTGCGTTCCGGTCCAAAGGGGGAGCTTGCGCGCCCTTCCGCCGGCCGGATGAAGCCTTCGCTGGCGCCGGGGCCATCATTAAAGGTCTCGAACGCGGCCTTTTTCTTCAGCCAGCTTTCCTCGACATGTTTGAGCTGTGCTTCGGTGCGCGCATCCACCTTGTCGCAGTCCAGCCCACGCAGAAGGCGGAAATCGTCATTGCGTGGGGCGATATCAACGGCAAGCGGGGGGATGCCGGCCTCGGTAGCGGTCAGGATCAGCGGGCTCGGCTCCTTACGCGTGAGGCCCACGGTGAAGGTGCCGCGCTCATCACTGCGGACGGTGCGCGCGCCGCTGCCGTCTTCACCGGCGACGCGGATGCGGACATCTGCCGGTCCGGTACATGTCAGAAGGCCGCCCTGTTTTGCGATACCCGAGCAGGAAAGGGATGAGGCGGCTTGTGCGCTGGCATGGCCGGGACTTGCGGCCAGCGCCGCCAGCGTCAGGCCCGCGAGGCAGAGCGCCCTCATCCGGGTGTCTTGCCGTCAACCATGCGGGACGCGGCTGCGGCAGCGTCGATATAGGGCTCCTGAAGATCGACGCTCCAGTAGCGCAGGGCCGCAATCGGGATTTTCCGGCCTGTCACCGCGCAGGTGACATAATCGCCGGGTTCGACGACTTCGATGTCGCCGTCGAGATAATAGAGTCTGGCCTCGCCGCCAGCAGGTCCGGTTCTGGAAAGCATGGGCCAATAATGGTCCCGCGCGCGCCGATTGCAAAGGCCGCACCTACAGCTTTCTGGTCGCTTATATAGGTGGGGCGGTCAGTCCGGCCCGGTCCCGGGGTCTTCCGGCAGGGCCTCCGGTTCGGGACGGTCGGGATTGGGCGTGCGCAGGATGAGCGCCAGCGTACGGATGTAATTGTCTGGCCACTGGCCCGATTTCAGCCGCTGACTGGCCCGGACGACCATTTCGACCTCAACATCCGGGTGGCTGAAAACCTGATCGGACGTCAGCGTGTCCTCGCGCTCGCCAGACGTGTTGACGAGTTCGGCTGTCCATTCGGCCATATCGGGACACTCTGCGATACGGTCCGTCAGCCGGTCGCGCTGGCTGCGGAGGGCCTCAAGGCCGGTCTGGTCGGACTGTTCGATGGCCAGCGTGCAGGTGACCTGATTGTAGGGTGCGCCCGCACTGAAAGGTTCGGCGCCCGGAATGACGACAACGCACTGGCCTGCGCCCAGTTCTTTCAGTGCGTCGCCGGCCTCGAAGCTGCCAATCGCGCGGCCCGCAGCGGTTGCCGGGCTGAGTGCGGCGAAGCGGGCGGCGGATGCGCCCGCGCGGATATAGGGGCCAACCTCATAGCAAAGCGCGTCGCCTGGCGGCGGGGGAGGGGGTGGC
>NVWP01000008.1 GCA_002733705.1 Henriciella sp.
CGTCTTCCTTCAATATGCTTCCGACCCGATTGTCTTCTTCGATCCCGGCGCGATCTGGCGCCGCCCTGTCTGGATGCGCGAACCGCCCGCGCCTGACGTTTCGCCAGACCTCTCGTTCATGCCGGTCGTTACGCAGTTCCAGCTGGCGCTCGACATGGAAGCGGCCGGCGAAGCGACCATCATCTTTCCAACCAAGATGAACCTCGGCAAGCTGGCTGAGGCCGAGAGCGTGCCAACGGCCATCAGCCGCTTCAGGGAGGGCAAGGTGGTGACGGTGCTGCCAGTGGTCGGCAAGGATGAGAACGGCAATCCATGTCTGCACATCCCGGCAGAGGCCGGCTATGTGCAGACGATTGAGCCGCTCGAAAAGATCGAGAATGTCGCCAAACGCTGATCAGCGCCGATAGGCAAACGGTCTCTCGTTTTCATCCAGGTTGAGATAACGGTCGCGCAGCTTGGTCTGGCGGCTATCAAGCGGCTGTTCTTCCCCATCGATGAACACCCGGACCGGCGCGCTCATGACTTCGAGCGGATCGCCGTCCCAGATGACAACATCTCCAATGCTGCCTGTGGTCAGGCGTCCCGCGCCATCGACACCGAAGATGTCGGCTGGAACGGATGTAATGGCCTGCAGCGCATCGGTGTGGTCGACCCCGCTGCCCACCGCATTGCCGGCACTCTGCAGGATAAGGCGCGCCTGATGGCTGTTGTCATCGAAATAGGCGAAGGCTGTCTGCACGCCTGCCTCGATAAGGCGGGCGGCGTTTTCCTGCGTTGCGCCAAGCTGCTCAAAGCTGCCGGGAAGGTTGTTATAGGGGTCGATGATGACGGGAATATCCGCCTCGGCCAGAGCCTCTGCGGCCAGCCAGCCTTCCTGAGCGCCGACGATGACGATTTGAAGATTTGTCATTGTTTTCTTGAGATCGATGATCTCGCGAATGTCGCTCTCACGGCTGACAGCGATCATGATGAGCTGATTGCCTTGTGCGGCGCGCGCAAAGGCTTCCGCATCCATCCGCCCGAGCGCGTCACCTTCGCTGTGAGCAAGATAGCGGGCCGGATAGGCGCGTGCATCACCAAAGGCTGCCCGCAGCGTCGCCCAGGCCGCAGGACGCGAACCGCCTGCGAGACCTGCACCGCCTTCGCCAAGGTTTATGAACGTGAAAGCGCGCTTCTGGGTCACTGAACCCGGCTCCCCGGTCGTGGAGGCGATGAAGCCCTGACCGCCAAACAGGGAGGACCCAAGGCTTGGAGCGACAGCAATACGTGTGACCCCCTCAATTCGGGTCACGTCGATTGCGGTGGCGGCCGGATTGAAGCCGTCACTCATGTCCAGAGCTGCGCTGAAGCCGGACTGTGGAGCCGAGGTGTCATTCGTTGTGTCCTCGGCGTCGACTTCAACGATGCCTGTCTGGGAGAAGGCCGAGAAAATCCCGGGCGTCACCCAGGCACCTTCAGCATCTATGGTTTCCAGTCCGCTGGGCAGGGTGTCGCCATCCTCCCACGCGACAACAGAGCCGTCGCGGATGACGAGAGTCGCGTTTTCGCGGACGGTTTCGCCGTCAAACAGGTTTGCGTTCTGGATCACGAGGTTCTGCGCCGCGGCAGAAAGCGCGAGCAGGGAGGTCGAGGCGGCGAGTGCGGTTAGCTTGCGGATCATTTCACGTCTCCTTCACCCGGCTGGCCAAGTTCGAAATCGGTTACCGGCGTGTAGTCCGGGCGCTCAAGGTCGAACATGAGGGCGCCATCGATATAGACGCGTTCTGCATTCGAGTAGGTGGAGAACGGGTTGCCCGTCCAGAGCACCACATCGGCATCCTTGCCGGTTTCGAGCGAGCCGGTCTGGTCAAAGATGCCCAGCGATTTTGCCGGATTGGCCGAGAGCCACGTCCAGGCTTCGGCATCGGAGATATCGATTCCGGCGCGCCGGCCGTCAGCCAGCGCCTTGGCGGCTTCCTGGTTCAGCCGCTGGATGCCGATATCGCTGTCGGAATGAACAATCGCGCAGGCGCCCGCCTTATGGACCATCGGGATATTCTCCCGGATGCCGTCATAGGCTTCCATCTTGAAGCCCCACCAGTCGGCCCACATCGACGAGCAGATGCCTTCCTCGGCGAGCTTGTCGGCAATCTTGTAGCTCTCCACGGCATGGTGGAAGGAGGTGACCTTGTAGCCGAACTCCTTGGACATATCGATGACCTGAGCCATCTCGTCGGCGCGGTAGCAATGCATGTGAACGAGGATGTCGCCGTCGAGAACGCCGCGCAGTGTGTCCAGTTCGAGGTTGCGGGTCGGCATGTCGCCGCCTTCCTCTTCCCAGCTATCCCATTTCTGGTCATAGGCCTGCGCCTCGATCCACGACCCGCGATAGCCAGCGACGTTCCCCATCCGCGAATAGGGGGCGCCGCCCGGAAACCGTCCGCCGCCATAGCCGTAGACCCGCTTGGGGTTTTCGCCACATGCCATCTTCAGCGTGTATGGGGCCTCCGGAAACTTCATCCCCTGCACCGTGCGCGAGAGCACGTTTTTCAGTGTGACGCCGCGCCCGCCAAAGAGGTTGGCGGAGCCGGGCAGGATCTGCAGCGAGGTGACGCCGCCAGCCAAGGCCCGGGTAAAGCCCGGATCCTGCGGCCAGATCCCGTGTTCTGCCCAGACCTCAGCCGTGACGGGGGCCGAAATCTCATTACCGTCCTGCAGCCCGCTCACGCTTGGAGAAGGATAGACGCCAAGGTGAGAGTGATTGTCGATGATGCCGGGCGTCACGAACTTGCCGGAGGCATCGACGACTTCGGTATCGTCACCGGCTTCAAGGTCCTCGCCCATATTGGCGATATTCCCGTCCTGAAGCAGGACATCGTAATTCTCGTAGACATTGCCAAGTCCGTCATAGACCGTCGCATCCCGAAGAAGCACGGCATCCGAGGGATAGGCCTTATAGGTGGACGGATAAGGATCTCGGTCGAAGGCGGCTTCTTCCGCCTCGCCGGACCCGGCCTTCTTGTCCTTTGTGTCGGTCTCATTAGTGCCGCACGCGGAAAGCAGCGCGGCGACGGACAGCGTTGCTGCCAGACGAATGGCAAACTTCATGTCAGCCCCTCAGCCAGATTTGATTTTGTCCATAGTGGCCGGTTTGGCCGCGTATGCAATGGGGCAGGGCAAGGGAAATCAGGGAAATTCAGGAAACTGCTGACCTTCGATCAGACGGGGATCATTGCTGCGCCGATCTGTCGATCGGGCGCGTGCAGCCGGGAGATGAGAGGTCGAGAACGAACCCTGCCGGCGTACCCGCTGGTCCGGGCTTCCTGCGCTCCAGCTTCTTCATGGCCCGCGCGAGAACGACCTTGCCAAACGTCGCCACTCCCGGCTCACCGGGACGTCCAGGCCGCGCGCCAATAGACCGGCGCAGCCGGGCATTGGCATAAAGCGCATTTGCCCGGAAGAGGGCCGGCCAGGTCATGAATTCGCAGGAGAGCGAGACATTGACCATGTCGCCATTCTGGACCCTGTGAGGAGCATTCTGCGGCCAGGAGAGGCCGCTGCCAGGCGAAAGTTCGACCTTCTGTGCGGCCTCCTCAAACGATGGGTCGAAGAAGAGGCTCTCATCGCCTTCGCCAAGCGCGATGGCTTCCAGCCGCTCTGTGGGCGCAAAGCGATCCGTTGCCGGATAGAGGTGGAGGGTCTTGGTGCCCCTGATCTGCAACAGGGCCACCAGTGGAATATCGAGATGATAGTGAACATGGATCCCGGGCGAAGAAATGAGCACACTCATGTCCCGCTTGATGGCGCGATGGCCCATCCGCGCCTGGAGACTGTCAAAGATATCGTCTGCCACGCCCGCATAGTCGCGAACGAGATCATTGGTGGCGCGCAAATTCAGCCATATACGCCCGCCGCGCACCGCCTGCATGATTTCGGCCCCCGTGAGTCCGTTTGCGGTGCCCCGGACGGGCAGGTCTTCGCCCTCACCATAAGCTCCAAATGTCCAGATGCCGAGACGCTCGCGGGGATAGGCATCGAGCAGCGCCTCAAGGGCGCTATCGCTGAAAAGCGGCAAGGTCTGGAATGTGTGTTCAGCGCAGAAGAGGTCGGTCCCGTCGGCCGCGCCGCGCATGATGTGCCAGTCGATACTCATGGATGAAACAGTCCAGCCCGCAGAGATGTCCTAGCCCTGTCCCATGACAGACAGGGGTGAAGATTCCCTTCCCGCCGCCGCAAGAACTGCGCCAGACCGGGCAGTGTTCTAGATGTCGAGGTCTGCGGCGAACTGGGCGTTGTCCTGAATGAACTTGAACCGGTGCTCGGCTTTACGGCCCATCAGCGTGTCGATGAGTTCGGCTGGTTTAAGCTCGGTCAGCTCATCCATGGAATCGGGAAGCGTGATCCGCGCCAGGGTCCGTGACTTGGGATCCATCGTCGTTTCCTTGAGCTGCGGCGCATTCATCTCGCCGAGACCCTTGAAGCGGCCGACTTCCACCTTTTCGCTGCCCTTGAATTCCTTCTCGATCAGCTCGGCCTTCTGCGCGTCATCCATGGCATAGACGGACTTGCCCTTATGGCTGAGCCGGTAAAGCGGGGGCATGGCCATATAGAGCCGCCCGCTTTCGATCAGGCCGGGCGTCATCTGATAGAAGAAGGTGATGAGCAGCGATGCGATGTGGGCGCCGTCGACGTCAGCGTCGGTCATGATGATGACGCGCTCATACCGAAGGTCATCGAGGTTGAAGCGCGTCTTCAGACCCGTGCCCAGCGCGAGCATAAGATCCGACAGTTCCTGGTTCTTTTCCAGCTTGTCGGTGGAGGCAGAGGCAACGTTCAGGATCTTGCCACGCAGGGGCAGGATCGCCTGCGTTTTCCGGTCACGTGCCGTCTTGGCCGTACCACCAGCGGAGTCGCCCTCGACGATGAACAGTTCGGTGTCGCCGGAATTGGCAGAACAGTCGGCGAGCTTGCCGGGAAGGCGCAGCTTGCGCGTCGCCGACTTGCGGGCGACTTCCTTGTCCTTGCGGCGTTTGGCACGCTCATCGGCGCGTTCCATCGCCCAGTTCAGCAGCTTGTCAGCTTCTTTCGGGCTGCCGGCGAGCCAATGGTCGAACCGGTCGCGCACGGCATTCTCGACCAGGCGGAAGGCGGCCGCCGTCGAGAGCTTGTCCTTCGTCTGGCCGACGAATTCAGGCCCCCGGATGAAGACCGAAAGCAGGATGCCAGCATAGGACATGACATCGTCGGCAGTGATGGTGCTCGCCTTCTTCTGACCTGTCAGCTCACCATAATTGCGAAGGCCCTTTGTAATGGCAGAGCGAAGACCCGCCTCGTGTGTGCCGCCATCGGGTGTCGGGATGGTGTTACAGTAGGAGCGCGAGAAGCCGTCCGCTTCTCCAAAGCCGGCAGCGGTCCAGGCAATGGCCCACTCGACCTTGCCATCATCTGTCTCGACGAGTCCGGAGAACGCCTCATTCGTGATCGTGGCCTTGCCCTTGAAGACTTCTTCGAGCTGGTCGGCCAGACCGTTCGGATAGGTCAGCGTCGCCTCTGCTGGGACCTTGGAGTCCTCGGGCAGGAGGGACGGGTCGCAGGACCACCGGACTTCGACGCCGCGGTAGAGATAGGCCTTGGAGCGGGCCATCTGGAACAGGCGGGCCGGGCGGAAGCGGAGCTTCTCGCCGAAAATTTCGACATCGGGCCGGAAACGGACACTTGTGCCGCGCCGGTTGGGGGCGGCGCCCTTCAGCTCGACCGGAGAGACCACATGGCCGCGTTCGAACACCTGGACATAAAGCTTGCGGTCACGGGCGACCTCCACCTCGACGCGTTCCGACAGGGCGTTGACGACAGAGATGCCGACGCCGTGCAGACCGCCTGCGGTCTCATAGGCCTTGTCGGAGAATTTGCCGCCCGCATGCAGCGTGGTCATGATGACTTCGAGCGCCGACTTGTCCGGGAATTTCGGGTGCGGGTCGATCGGAATGCCGCGACCATTGTCGGTGACGGTCAGGAAGCCGTCCTCTGCCAGATGCACTTCGATCCGGCTCGCATGGCCCGCGACCGCTTCATCCATCGAGTTGTCGAGGACTTCGGCAAAGAGGTGGTGATAGGCCCGCTCATCGGTGCCGCCGATATACATGCCCGGCCGCTTGCGCACCGGCTCAAGGCCCTCAAGGACCTCGATGTCCTTGGCCGAGTACCCGGAATTGTCGGGTGCCATGTCGTCGAACAGTTGTGCCTGGTTTGAACCTGCCATGACCACCTCGTCTATCCCGAATCATACCGATGATACGAGGCGGAATGTCAGGTCTCCTAGCCCCGGACCTCTCATTAGCTGTTGAAGGACTGCGTTTCCGGGCCAAAGAACCCGGAATGCCTACCGGCCGAGCAGCTCGCTGGCGCGCTGGAAGATGTCCTCGAACATCTCCGTGGTGAGCCGTCCTGTATTCGTATTGTAGCGCGAGCAGTGATAGCTCGACAGCAGCACACGGTTGCCCGGGACGGCATATTCACTGCCATGTCCGAAGGGGTGATCCTTGATCTTCATGTCAAAGGCCCGAAGCGTCGTGTCATGGGAAATCTTGCCGAGGCAGAGAAGCACCCTGGCGGATTTCAGCGCGTCGATGCGCGACATGAGATAGTTGCGGCAATTGTTGACCTCACTGCCGACCGGTTTGTTCTTTGGCGGCACGCAGCGCACGGCATTGGTGATCATGGCGCCTTTCAGCTGAAGACCGTCATCGGGACGTGCCTGATACTCGCCTTCCGAGAAACCGAACTTGTCGAGCGTGGCGTAAAGCAGATCCCCCGCCCAGTCGCCCGTAAAGGGCCGGCCCGTCTTGTTCGCCCCGGTCACGCCGGGCGCAAGGCCGATGACGAGAAGTTGCGCGTCCTCGTCGCCGAAAGACGGGACGGGTGCATTGAACCAGCCCGGATGCTCCAGACGGTTCTTGGACCTGTAGGTGACAAGCCGTGGGCAGAGATCGCAATTCAGCGGCGCTTCGGGTGGATATGTGGCTGGTGCTTCAGTCATCATCGTCCCTGCCATATTCGCCCTGCCGGTCTGCGCCGGCGCCGCGCGGCCGGGCGATCAGATCACCCAGTTCATCAAGATCGATGAAGACATCGGCCTCACGGCGCAGCTCATCTGCAACGCCCTGCGGCTGTGACTTCACCGAGGACACGACGGTGACGCGGCAGCCTTCAGCCTTCACAGCTTCGATCAGCCGGCGGTAATCCGCGTCGCCCGCAAAGAAGACGATATGATCGACTGTCGATGCGGCCTTCAGCATGTCGACCGTGATTTCGACATTCATGTTCCCGCGGCCACGCTTGCGGCCCTCGCGGTCGGTGAATTCGCGCGCCGGCTTATGCAGCACGTTGAAACCATTATAGCTCAGCCAGTCGACCAGCGGGCGCACCGGGCTGTAGTCGTCGCCATCAAAGATCGTCGTATAATAATTTGCCCGCAGCAGGCGGCCGCGATTGCGGAACTCGGTCAGCAACTTGCGGAAGTCGATTTCGATGTCGAGTGACCGGGCGGTGGAATAGAGGCTTGCCCCGTCGATGAACAGCATCAGCCGTTCGTCCTTGTAAAATGCCATTTTCAACCAGTAATCAGGGAGATGTAAAAATATCAGAGGAGGGTAGCTGGCCACTGCACTCCAATCAAGGGACGGGTTGTATCGGCCTGCTGCAGCGCATATAAAGGACGGCTATCAGGAGAATTTCCATATGGCTCGAGTTACAGTCGAAGACTGCATTGAACAGGTCCCGAACCGTTTTGACCTGATCCTTCTTGCCGCCCAGCGCGCGCGTATGATCCGCGAAGGCTCGCCGATCACGGTCGACCGTGACAATGACAAGGATCCGGTGATCTCCCTGCGTGAGATCGCAGACCGTTCCGTCAGCCTAGATGTGGTTCGCGAAGGCCTTATCGCCAACCTCCAGGAAGTGCGTCCTGGCGAGGAAGAAGAGCGTGAAGCAGATCGTGCAGCTCTCGAGACGGCACCGGCTGCCAGCGAAGAAGACGTGATGCGCGCCTATCAGGCCGAGCTTGAGTCGGGCCGCGACGACCGTTTCTAGTATTCCCATGGACAGTGCGACCGTACCTTCGAAAGACCGGTCGCCCGCAAATATGGAGCGGCGCGAGTCAGGTGCTCGCGTCAACATACCTGCGCGCGAAGACCTGGTTGAGGCCGTCCGGGCCTATTATCCGGAAGTGGATTCTGTAAGGCTTGGGCAAGCCTATGATTTCGCTAAGGAAAAGCACGGCGAACAGCTGCGCAAATCCGGCGACCCCTATTATTCCCACCCAGTCCAGGTCGCGATGCTCCTGGCAGCGCTTCAGCTCGATCAGTGCACCGTCATGGCCGGTCTCCTGCACGATACGGTCGAAGACTGCGACGTCTCGCTCGAGGAGATAGATCAACGGTTCGGCACTGATGTGGCTGAGCTGGTGGATGGTGTCACGAAGCTCGGCAAGCTCGACTATAAATCCGAGAAGTCCAAGCAGGCCGAGAACTTCCAGAAATTCATTCTGGCGACGGTGCATGACATTCGTGTTCTGCTGGTGAAGCTCACCGACAGACTTCACAATATGCGCACCCTTCATTTTGTGCCGAAGGAAGAGTCCCGCCGCCGTATCGCGGGCGAGACGCTGGAGATCTATGCCCCGCTTGCCCGCCGGGTGGGTCTTTACCAGGTCGCCTCGGAACTTGAAGACCTCGGCTTTCATCATGTGAACCCGGCGGCGCGCGAAAGCATTGTCCTCAAGCTCGAAGAGCTGATGTCGGAAAATGCCGACGATCTTGAGCGCATCCGCTTCGCCATCAAACAGGTGGTCGCAGAGCAGGGGATAGAGGCGCGGATCAAGGGGCGGCGCAAACAGCCTTATTCAATCTGGCGCAAACTGGAGCGAAAATCGATTTCCTTCCGGGATGTTGCCGACATTTTCGGCTTCCGCGTCATCGTCAACGATGTGCGCGAATGCTACCAGCTGCTCGGCGCCTTCCACACCGTTTGGGCCTGCCTGCCAGACCGGTTCAGGGACTTCATTTCGGTGCCCAAGCCGAACGGCTATGCCTCGATCCATACGACCGTCCGGGCGTCAGGAAACCGGCTGGTCGAACTACAGATCCGCACCGAGGAAATGGACCGTACCGCCGAGCATGGTGTGGCCGCCCACTGGACCTACAAGAACAGCGAATACGGCTTCGACCTTGAATCCTCCAAGGCAGCAGGCCTCGACCCCAGCATCAACCTGCGGGCATTTGGCGAATTGCTGGCCGATGGCGCTGAGCCTGATGAGTTTCTTGAGCATGCCAAGCTCGAAATGTACCGCGAGCACGCCTTCGTCTTCACGCCGAAGGGGCGCCTCATCATCCTGCCGAGCGGGGCGATGCCTCTCGACTTTGCCTATGCGGTTCACACGGCGGTTGGCGATACGTGTGATGGTGTAAAGATCAACGGGGTAGACCGTACGCTCCGTACGCCGCTGAAAAACGGTGACGTTGTCGAGATTTTGCGCCGCGAGGAGTCGCGTCCTGTGGTAGGCTGGGAAGCGCTGACGGTCACAGGCCGGGCACGGTCTGCCATCCGCCGGCTCATCCGCGGACGTGAGCAGATTGAATTCGTGAAGCTCGGGCGCGCGCTCATCGACCGGGATCTTCGCCGGGCGGGGATCGACCCTATCGAGATCGACATGGTTCGTGTGGCCCGCCGTGCCGAATTTGAATCTGCGGAAGACCTTGCCGAAGCGATTGGCCGGGGCCGTTACGAGACATCCGAATTCATCCGCACCGCTTTCCCGGGCCATGAACCTGCCGCGCTCAATCCGCAGGACCGCACCCTGATCGATGATGAATATGCCAGCCAGATGATTGCGGGCGAGGATTTGACCCCGGGTGTCACGCTGCACCTTGGTGAATGCTGCCACCCGATCCCTGGTGACCGCATCATTGGTCTGCGCGAACCTGAAAAAGGCCTCGTCATCCATACGATCTTCTGCCGCAAGGTCGCCGATTTCGAGGACCGTCCGGATCTCTGGGTGGACCTGCGCTGGAATGAGGTTGCCAAACAGGGCGTGGTTGCTGTCGGCCGCATTGGCGTGCAGGCGGTGAACAAGCCGGGCGTCATGGCGCTACAGTGTTCTGCGGTGGCCCAGGCGGGCGGGAACATCACCCGGGTGGAAACGGGTGAACGGGCAGCTGATTTTCTTCAGCTCATCTTCGATATCGAGGTTGAGGACTTGCGCCATCTCGAGCACATAAGGGCCGCATTGCGTTCGCTCGCCGTCGTGGAGAGCGTCGAGCGGATCGAGGAGACGACCAATTGACCAATGACGATGTACTCGACTGTTTCCGCGAAGCCGGTGCATTGCTCGAAGGTCATTTCATTCTTTCATCCGGCCGCCGCAGCCCGGTCTTTCTCCAGAAGGCGCTGGTCTTCTCGCAGCCGGAGCTTGCCGAACGTCTCTGTAAGGCGCTTGCAGAGAAAGTGACGGCAAAATTCGGGAAGATTGATGTTGTAGCAGGGCCTGCGGTCGGCGGCATTATTCCCGGATACGAACTTGCACGCCAGCTTGGCTGCCGCTCCATCTTCGCCGAACGGGTCGATGGTGAGCTTCAGTTCAGGCGCGGCTTTTCCATCGCCGAAGGTGAGACAATCCTGATTGCCGAGGACATTGTGACGACTGGTCTCTCCTTCAGGGAGACGGTGACGGCGCTGGGCAAGCTGCCGGGCAAGGTCGTCGGCGGGTCCTGTGTCATTGATCGCTCCAATGGCCGTGCTGATGTCGGGTGTGAACTGGTCTCGCTCGCGAAAGTGGATTTCCCGGACTATGACCCTGATGACCTGCCGGATGATCTCAAGGCCATCCCGCCGGTCAAGCCCGGCAGCCGTGGCCTTGCCTGAAGGAGCGCGCGCTCATGATCATCGGTATGGGCAATGACCTTTGCAATATTGAGCGGATCGAGAAGTCGATTGCCCGCTTTGGCGACCGCTTCAAGCAACGCTGTTTCACCGAAACGGAGATCGCGCTCGCCGAACGCCGCCGCCGGTCTGCCGAGACCTATGCCAAACGGTTCGCTGCCAAGGAGGCGTGTGCAAAGGCGCTTGGCACAGGTGTGCCGCGCCGGGGCGTGCACTGGAAACATATGGGCGTGGTGAATTTGCCGACCGGCAAACCGACCATGGCGCTGACGGGCGGAGCGGCCACGCGCCTGGCCGAAATGTTGCCCGCAGGTCATGAAGCCCTCATCCACCTGACCATCACCGACGACCATCCATGGGCATCGGCGGTTGTCATTATCGAGGCCATGCCCTTAGAAGCGCGCTCATGAAACCCGCCCGCCCGAAACGCACACGACTGCGCGCCTCCGCAAAGGCGCTGAAGCGCAAGCGTCCTGAGCTTTCAAGCGATGACCGCAAGGCGCTTGAGGGCAAGCTTGGCTACACCTTCCGTACTGTCGAATGGCTGCACCGGGCGCTGACGCATCCAAGCCTGATCGACAATTATGACGGCGATGCGCAGTTCTCGAACCAGCGGCTGGAATTCCTGGGCGACCGGGTGCTTGGCCTCGTCATGGCCGAGATGCTGATCGCGAAATTCCCCTCAGAGCGCGAAGGCTATCTCACGCGTATCTTCCATCAGCTGGTCAGCGGTGAAGCCTGCGCGGAAGTTGGCGAGGCGATAGGGTTACGGCCTTTCCTCTTCCTCGACGCGTCGATGGAGAACAATAAGCGCGGCAGCTATGACAAGAGCGTGGCCGACGCCATTGAGGCCATTATCGCAGCGATTTACCGCGATGGGGGCATGGAAGCAGCGCGCGCCTTTATCAGCCGTCACTGGATCATGGAGCTTGTCGAGCGGGAGATCTCGCAGCAGAACCCGAAAACAAGGCTGAGTGACTGGTGCGGCGCAAATCGTGCGCCTTATGCGACTTATGATATCATAGAGCGGTCGGGCCCTGACCATGAGCCTGTCTTTCTGGTCGAGGCGAAGGTTGAGGGCCGGGGCGCTGCACGCGACAAGGGCCGCTCCAGGCAGGAAGCTGAAATGGCTGCGGCCGACCGTCTATTAAGGGATCTGATCCGCAATGCAGGCTGAAGACATCAACCGCGCAGGCTTTGTCGCCGTTATCGGCGCGCCCAATGCCGGCAAGTCCACACTGACCAATGCCATTGTCGGCACCAAGGTGGCCATCGTGACCCACAAGGTGCAGACCACCCGCTTCCCGGTGCGGGGCGTTGCGCATGCTGGCGACGCACAGCTCGTGATCGTCGACACACCCGGCATCTTTGGCGCGAAGAAGCGGCTCGACCGCGCCATGGTAAAGTCTGCATGGACGGGGGCAGACGATGCCGACGCCGTGGTCCATTTGATCGACGCGGCCGCCTGGATCGCCGAACGCAAGGGCAAGGCCGCGCCAGCGCAGACGAAATCGGTTGAGGATGACCGAGATGTCATCCGCACGCTGAAACAGACCGGACGAAAGGTCATCCTCGCCCTCAACAAGATCGACCTTTTCCCGCATGAGGAAGTCCTGCCCTTGATCTCGCACTTCAATGAGGAGGGCGCCTATAGCGACATCTTCATGATCTCGGCAGAGAATGGCGACGGGTTAGACCGGCTGCTCGAGCACGTTGCCGCTCAGATGCCCGAAGGCCCGGCCATGTTCCCGCCGGATCAGTCGGCAGATATTCCGATGCGGCTGCTGGCGGCAGAGATTACACGCGAAAAGCTGATGCTCCGCCTGCATGAGGAGCTGCCCTACCAGCTCACCGTGGAAACCGAGACCTGGGAAGACTTCCAGAACGGCGATGTGCGGATCGAACAGGCCGTTATCGTCGGCCGCGACAATCACAAGTCCATGGTCCTCGGCAAGAATGGCCAGACGATCAAATGGGTCAGCAAGGCCGCGCGGGAAGAGCTCGGCAAGCTGCTCGATACCCGCGTCCACCTCTTCCTCTTTGTGAAGGTGGACGAGAAGTGGCAGGAAAAGCGCGAAAGCTATTCCCATCTTGGGCTGGAGTTCGATAGCTGATGCAATGGCGCGATGAGGGCCTTGTCCTCGGCGGCCGTAAATTCGGCGAAAGCGGACTGATCCTCGATGTGCTGACCCGAGAGCGCGGGCGCCGTTCCGGTCTCGTCTATGGCGGTGCCTCGCGCAAGAAGCGCGCCCAGTATGAGCCTGGCAATACGGTGGACCTGTCCTGGTCTGGACGCCTTGAGGAACAGCTCGGACGCTTCGATGTGGCCGAAAGCTCCCGCCAGCGCGCTTCGCGTCTGATTGACCTGCCGCTGGCTCTCAATGCTGTTGCCTCCATCTGCGCGCTTCTGCGCGGCGCCCTGAATGAGGGCGATCATGCCGGCTCCGCCCTTTATGATGCGACGGAGATGCTGCTCGACCGGCTGGATGAAGATGCGATCTGGCCGGCGCTCTATGTACGCTGGGAGCTTGGTTTGCTCTCCATGCTCGGTTTCGGACTGGACCTTGAAGCCTGCGCCGTCAGCGGCGCCAATGACGGGCTGACCCATGTTTCGCCGCGGACCGGCCGCGCGGTGAAGGGGTCGGAGGCGGAAGAATATGTCGACCGGCTATTCATCCTGCCGAACTTCCTGATCGATGCGCGCGCGCCGGCAGGGCAGGCCGATATCGCGCATGGTCTAGACCTTACCGGTCATTTCATCGAGCGCCGTCTCTTCAACACGATGAACCGCGACATGCCGGAAGCGCGCCGGCGTCTTGCGGCAAAGCTTGCCCGGCCCGCCAGCCCCTAGCGGCAGATGCTGGCGCCGCCCATGTCGAAGTGAAAATGGTCGGCATGCGCCGCATTGTAGTCGGGACCGAGAACGACAGAAAATAGCTGGCAGGCCCCGCCATGCACCTCCTCCAGGAACTCTCCGAGCTCACTGTCTTCGCGCCAGTGCTGGCGCACCTCGATGACGCGCCCGTCGGCCAGACGAAAGCCGCGAATGTCGATGGCATTGGCGCGGCCATGCTCGCTGAGCCGGCTGGCACCGGCAATATTGCGGCAGGAGAAGGAGCCATAGGAAAGGATACGGTCGACCTCCTCGCCGAGGATGGCTTCTGCCGCCGGGGCCACCACTTCACGTTCCCAGACATAGAGCGAGGCGGTCTGGGCGCAGGTCATCTTCAGCGGCGCGACGGAGTAGGGGTAGGCAGACCTGTCCAGCGTCAGCGGCCGTTTCAGCGGGCAGCGGTCCGTTCCGCTGCCTTCGGGCAGAGCGGTGTAAGCGACACCGGCGCGGTCCAGAAGCCGATAACACTGGTCGGTGTCGCCTTTGAGGCGGGCAAGCTTCAAGGGCGTTGCCAGGCCAATAGGATCATTCAGGCTGAGCGGACGCAAAGGGTTGTGCTGAACCGGGACATAGGCGTTGAACGCGATCACTGCCAAAAGCAGCGCCGCAACGACACCTACCTGTTTAATCACGCGCTCAACCGTGCTGATCATTTCTTATAATCGTCCGTCATTCTGATAGAGTCAGAGGCTGAGCCTGATTCCTCCACAGGCAGAGCCCGAAGGAGCCACTATGTCCGACCTTCTGGACCCCGAAGATGGCAAGATCATCAATGAGCCGCTAAGTGAAGCCCTCACCAAGCGCTACCTTGCCTATGCCTTGTCGACCATCACGTCGCGCGCCCTTCCGGATGTGCGCGACGGCCTGAAGCCCGTTCAGCGCCGTATCCTTTACGGCATGCGCGAACTTAAGCTCGATCCGGAATCCGGCTACCGTAAATGTGCGAAAATCGTCGGTGACGTGATGGGTAACTTCCACCCGCACGGCGACAGCGCCATCTATGACACGCTTGTCCGGCTCGCCCAGGATTTTTCCGTCCGGTACCCACTGGTCGACGGACAGGGCAATTTCGGCAATATCGACGGCGATAATGCGGCCGCCTACCGGTATACCGAAGCGCGGATGACAGCGGCGGCGAAGCTCCTGCTTGAGGGGCTGAATGAGGACGCGGTCGACTTCAAGGACAACTACTCCGAAACTGACCGGGAGCCGGTCGTTTTGCCTGCCGGGTATCCCAACCTCCTGGCAAATGGCGCCTCCGGTATTGCGGTCGGCATGGCGACCTCCATCCCGCCGCACAATGTCGCCGAGGTCATCGATGCTGCGCTTCTGCTGATCGAAGACCGCGATACGCCGATCACCGAACTGATGAACGTCATGCCCGGGCCGGACTTTCCGACGGGCGGGGTGATCGTTGAACCCCGTAGCGCCATCCGCGAAGCCTATGAAACAGGCCGGGGCGGCTTCCGTATCCGCGCGCGCTGGTCGGTTGAGGACCTTGGCCGGGGGACCTGGCAGATCGTGGTCACGGAAATCCCGTACCAGGTCCAGAAATCCCGCCTGATCGAAAAGCTTGCAGAGCTGATCGAGACCAAGAAGGCGCCGCTTCTCAGCGATGTTCGTGATGAGAGCGCCGAAGATATCCGTATCGTGCTTGAGCCGCGCGCGAAGACCGTCGACCCCGACGTGATGATGGAGAGCCTGTTCAAGCTCTGCGACCTGGAATCGCGCTTCTCCATGAACATGAACGTCCTGGACCGCGGCGCCCCCAAGGTGATGAGCCTGCGCGAAGTGATCATTGCCTATCTCGATCACCGCCGCGAAGTCGTGAACCGCCGGGCCCGTTTCCGCCTCGACAAGATCGAAAAGCGCCTTCATCTGCTTGAAGGCTATCTCATCGCCTACCTCAATATCGATGAGGTGATCCGCATCATCCGCGAGGAAGATGAGCCCAAGCAGGAGCTGATGCAGCGCTTTGAGCTGACCGATACGCAGGCCGAAGCGATCCTCAACCTTCGTCTGCGCGCCCTGCGCAAGCTCGAAGAGATGCAGATCAAGAAGGAGCATGAAGAGCTTCAGGAAGAGCGCGCCGACATCGAAGCTCTGCTCGGCTCGTCGCGCCGCCAGTGGACCAAGGTCGGCAAGGAGCTGAAAGAAGCCCGCAAGGCGTTCGACCCGGGCACGGAGCTTGGCAAACGCCGCGCCACCTTTGAGGATGCGCCGGAAATCGACCTTTCCGCTGCGCTCGAAGCGTCTACGCCGAAAGAACCGCTGACAGTGGTCCTCTCATCTATGGGCTGGATTCGCGGCATGAAGGGCCACGGCCTCGATCTCGAAACAACCAAGTTCAAGGAAGGCGACAGCCTCTATCTGAGCGAGGAAGTGCAGACGACCGACAAGCTCGTCCTTCTCGCAAGTGATGGGCGTGCCTTCACCATGACATGCGACAAGCTTCCAGGCGGGCGCGGGCATGGTGAACCGATCCGCCTTTCCATAGATCTTGAGGACAATATCGAGATTGTCGACATGTTCCGCCTCGATACCTCCCGCAAGCGGCTGATGGCATCCGATATCGGCTATGGCTTCATTGTGCCGGAAAGCGAGCTTGAATCGAACCGCAAGGCCGGCAAGTCAGTCGTGAATACGGGCGGGGGCAATTTGCTCGTCAGCTATCCTGTCGATGGCGACCAGATTGCCGTGATCGGGACCAACAAGAAGCTCCTGATTTTCCCGCTGGAAGAGTTGCCTGAAATGGCGCGTGGCAAAGGCGTCAAACTCCAGGCCTATCGAGGCAAAGACAAGCTCGCAGATGCCAAGACATTCACCGCAGAGGAAGGCTTTGCGGTGACAGATGCGGCTGGCCGCTCGCGGACATTCCCTGACTGGGAAGAGTGGCTCGGCAAGCGCGCACAGGCCGGCAAGGCTGCGCCAAGAGGCTTTCCGAAATCCGGCACATTCACCGGCTAGCTTGTCACGCAGAAGAGGCGGGTTTACTCATCCCGTCGGGGCGTATTTCGAGGTGGAGGGACCTCCATGACATTTATCTATATTCTTATCGGGGCGATGGCGATCGTGGTCGTCTTCCTGATCGGTATCTACAATTCGCTGGTCGCCAAGCGGCAGCGCTGCAATCAGGCTTTCGCGGACATCGACGTCCAGCTGAAGCAGCGCCAGAACCTGATCCCCAATCTCGTGGAGACGGTGAAAGGCTATGCCAGCCATGAACGCCAGACGCTCGAAGAGGTGGTCCAGGCGCGCAATTCAGCCGTGGCGGCGCAGTCGCCAGGTGAGATGGCACAGGCTGAAGGCGCCCTCACCAGCGCGCTTGGCCGTCTCTTTGCGCTTTCCGAATCCTATCCCGATCTCAAGGCGAATGAGAACTTCAAGGATCTGCAGGATGAGCTGTCGGTCATCGAGGACAAGCTCGCCGCCGCGCGCCGCTTCTACAATGCTGCCGTACAGGACTATAACACCTCGCGCGAGCAATTCCCCAATTCCATCGTCGCGGGCATGTTCAATTTCGAGGAACGTGAATTCTTCGACCTTGGCGGCGACCGCACGGCGCTTTCAAATGTGCCGGAAGTGAAGTTCTAGGCAGTCAGATACAATCGTGACCCGTTTAGAATCCCGGTCTTTCCGTTTGAAAGACCGGGATTTTTCTCAGTCCGCCTGTAGTGAGGGCAGCCATGTCGCGAGCTCGGGAATGAAGGCGACAGCAAGGATCATCAGAAGCTGAAGGCCGATGAAGGGCAGGGCGCCCTGCCAGATGTCGATTGTGCGAACCTGGTCGGGCGCGGCGCCGCGAAGATAGAAGAGGGCAAAGCCGAAGGGCGGCGTCAGGAAACTCGTCTGCAGGTTAAGCGCCATGAGAATGGCCAGCCAGACCGGGTCAAATCCCATGATGATCAGCGGCGGCGTCACCAGCGGCACGACGACGAACACGATCTCGATGAAGTCGAGAAAGAAGCCCAGCACGAACATGACGAGCATGGCGCCGATCAGTGCGCCCCAGCGTCCGCCGGGGATCGATTCCAGCAGGTCCGCCACCATCTCGTCGCCACCAAAGCCGCGAAAGACCAGAGAAAAGAGTGACGCACCAATCAGGATCAGGAAGACCATCGCTGTGATGTGAACACCGCTCTTGAGTGCCAGCGATAGAAAGCCGCGCCGGTGCAGGATTGCCATTCCGGCAAGGATGCCGGCCAGAAAGACGATGCCCGCGGCCACGATGATCGCAATGCCGGTCACGGTCAGCGCATCGGTCGAGGCTACACCAAGACGCAAATCCATTACATTGCGGACCAGCAGGATGACGACAAGCGCCGCGAAGGCGGCAAGGATCAGCCATTCCAGCTTGCGGTCGCCAGCCTCACCGAGCCGCAGCCCTGCGAGGAGGAGAGCGCCGCCCACGCCGATAGACGCCGCTGCCGTTGGCGTTGCAATGCCGCCCAGAATGGCGCCGAGCACGGCAATGATGAGAAAGAGCGGCGCGCCGAGACCAAAGGCGACTTCCCTTGTCGTGAGGGGCAGGCTGGTATCGTCGATCACCGGTGGGCACGTGCTGGGGCGGAGCACCGACATCACAGCAATCCAGGCGAGATAGAAACCGACCAGCAGAAGTCCGGGCAGCAGGGCGCCAGCAAAGAGGTCGCCGACCGAGACGACGAAGCTGCCGACATTCATTTCATTGGCGGCCTGGCTGGCTGCGTTTGAGACCGCGTCGGCAAGCAGGATAAGCACGATACTGGGCGGAATGATCTGGCCGAGCGTACCCGACGCCGCGATCGTGCCCGTCGCGAGCTTTGGATCGTATTTCTGGGCCAGCATGGTCGGCAGGGCGATCAGCGTCATGGTGATGACGGTGGCGCCGACAATGCCTGTAGAGGCCGCCAGCAGGGCGCCGACCAGCACAACAGCATAGCCAAGGCCGCCGCGCAGCCGGCCGAGCAGGCGTCCGGCGATGTGAAGCAGATCCTCTGCCACCCGGGAACGTTCCAGAATGACCCCCATGAGAACGAACAGGGGGACGGCCACCAGGGTTTCATTCTGCATGATGGACCCGCCCTGGATGCGGCTGGGCAGTGACCGCAGAAGGTGTTCGGGGAAGACGCCGAAACTCATGCCTAACAGGGCGAAGAGAAGCGCCACCCCGCCAAGGGTGAGCGCGACCGGATAGCCCGCGAGCAGGGCGCCAATGGCTGTCAGGAACATCAGCAGCGCGAGGAGGAATTCAAGCTCCATAATGACGCTCCTGCGGTGAGGCGGGATCAACCGGGGCTTCGAAACCTGTCAGTCGCAAGGCGGCGCGCAGGGCAACCGACAGACCAGCAAGGATCAGCAGGATGGCGAAAACAGGGACCAGCGTCTTGAACAGGAAGAGGAGCGGCAGGCCGTCGCTTTCGCGGGAGCCTTCAAACAGCGACCACGCCCTCGCAAGCCCCTGTTCCCCGGTGGTCAGGAGCCGGATACAGATCGGGAAGAGAAGAAGATAGGTGCCTGCCAGTTCGATCCAGTTGCGCCCATTTTCCCCAAATCGCGGCCGCAGAATGTCCACCCGGACATGAGCGTCGTCGCGAAGGGCGCTGGCCGCGCCCAGCATGAACATGGCCGCGAACGCGTAGATCACCGACTCCGACAGCCAGGTCGCGGTCAGGGCGAGCGCATAGCTCGCGATGACGACAATGAGCTGCAGAAGGAAGAGGAGGATCGCCGCAAGCATCGCCGCGCGCAAGGCCCACTCAATCGCTGCATCCAGACCGTTTGCCAGCCTCTCTCCCGCATCATGAAGCGGCTTAGGTATGACAAGGATGAAAAGCGGGAAGAGGAGAAGGGGGGACGCGATGAGCCCGATCCACTTCAGGAAACTGCCGATCGTCAGGAAGACTTGCGGATCCATGGCGAGCCTAGCCCTGGCTCTGCCGGCCAAGCGCGCGGGCCGCATAATACGGCCCGTCCGAGACCGCCGCCCATCCGGTCATCTTGTTCAAGCCTGCCTCGAAGCTTTCATAGATACGCTTTTCGATCCCGTCGCGTCCCGAATCTGCGCGCACATCGCGGGAGGCTTCGGCCATCGCCTTGACGACATCGTCCGGGAAGGAGCGCAACTGCACGCCATGTTCGCGCACCAGAAGGTCGAGATAGACCGAGTTCTGATAAGTGAACTCCCCCAGCGAGGTGTGATTGACTGACTCGCAGGCGGCCTTGATCAGGGCCTGCTCGCTTTCGCTCAGCCTGTCCCAGAGATTGAGATTGATGCCGACCGCCAGACTGGCGCCCGGTTCATGGAAGCCGGGCCCGTAATAATACGGCGCCTCGCGGTAGAAGCCGAGCGAATAGTCATTCCATGGCCCGACCCATTCGGTCGCGTCGATATTGCCCGTCTGGAGCGCCTGATAGATTTCACCGCCCGGCAGCGCCTTGGCAGAGCCGCCCAGGGCGCGCAGCACGTCGCCGCCCTGACCGGGAATGCGCATCTGAAGGCCGACAAGATCGTCGAGGCTGTTGATCTCGCGCCGGAACCAGCCGCCCATCTGGTGGCCTGTATTGGCGCCCTGCAGCGGCTTGATGCCAAAGCCGGCCGACAACTCATCCCAGAGGGCCTGTCCGCCGCCGAAATCGATCCAGCCCATGATTTCCTGCGCCGTCATGCCGAAGGGGACAGCGGTAAAGAAAGGATAGGCCGTGGACTTGGCGGTCCAGTAATACTCGGCGCCGTGATACATGTCGGCAGAGCCGTTCGCGACCGCGTCGAAGCTTTCGAAGGCCGGCACCAGCTCGCCGGCAGCAAAGACCTTCACCTCGATCATGCCGTCGGACATTGCAAAGATGCGTTCGGCGACCCGCTCTGCCGCCCGGCCGAGCCCTGGCAGGCCCTTCGGCCAGGTCGTCACCATGTTAAGCTGCCGGCGGTTCCGGCTGATTGAGGGCGCGGCGAGTTTGCTTGTGCTCTCCGGACGGCCAAAGGAGGCGGCTGCACCACCTATGCCAAGAAGCCCTGCGCCCAGCAGGTTGCGTCTACGTATCATGTCCTCCCCCGATCCTCAGGATCGCCCGGCACCCCCTCATTCGGTGCGGGTTCTATTCACCCTCTTGAAGCGGACGCCAGACCGGCCCGTCAAGGACTTCCAGCGGCTGGAAGCGGCGTTTGTAGTCCATCTTGGGGCTCTGCTTGATCCAGTAGCCGAGATAGACATGCGGCAGGCCGTAGTCCTGCGCGCTGCGGATATGGTCCAGGATCAGGTAGGTGCCGAGGCTGCGCCGGGGCTGGCGCGTGTCGAAAAAGGTGTACACCATCGAAAACCCGTCGCGCAGCACGTCGGTCAGGGAGACAGCGATCAGCGGCGAGTCTTCCTCCGGTCCTTCGCGGTACTCGAACATAAGGGTCTGCACAGGGGTCTCGTTCACCATGCCGGCAAATTCACGAAAGCCCATATCCGACATGCCGCCGCCTTCATGGCGCGAAATCAGATAGCGTTTGAGCAGCCTGTACTGCTCACGCGTCGCTTTCGGCGCGACGGGCCGGCGCATGAGATCCTCATTGCGCTTCAGGATACGTTTCTGGTTGCGGCTGGCCGTAAAACCGGAGGCATCGACGCGCACGCTGCGGCAGGCATTGCAGGACGGGCAGGCCGGACGGTAGGCGACCGACTGGCTGCGCCGGAAGCCGGCCTCGCTCAGCTGGTTATGAAGCGCGTCCGGTGAAGCCTGGTTGAGATGGGTAAACGCCTTCCGCTCCATCTGGCCGTCCAGATAGGGGCAGGGAGTTGCGCCGGTGACATAGAAACGTAGTCCGCGGCCCACGCCCGGAACGGTGAATAGCGACTCATCCAGTTTCATCGTCATCGATTAAGGCACTCAAATATCAAAACGCCAAGGGGCCATTAACGTGAATGCGATCCACATCACAACCAAAAGTGGCCCACCGAACTTTATGAAGTCTGAAAATCTGTAATGACCGGGGGCCATTACAAGCATGTTCGTCTGATAGGCGATAGGCGAGGCGAAACTGCAATTCGATGCATATATGACGGCGAGGATATAGGGCAGAGGGTCGCTCCCCGTTGTCTGGGCTGCTTCCAGCGCGACCGGCGCAAACAGGACGGCGGTGGCCGCATTGCTCAGGATATTCGTCAGGATCGCGACGCAGAGAAAGATGGTCGACAGGATGACGACGGGTCCATAGGGCGCGGCGAGGTTGACCACGCCATTGGCGATCAGCGTGGCGGCACCTGTCCGCTCCAGCGCCGTACCCATGGCGAGCGCTGCGGCGATCACAAGGAAGATGCGGATATCGAGCGCCCGGCTGGCCTGTCTCGTGTTCAGGCACTGGGTCACGATCATCGCGAAGGCGGCGAGAACCGAGGCGACAAGAATGCTGGTGATACCGCTTGCCGCCAGCACCACCATGCCCAGAGCGATCAGCCGCGCTGCGAGGCTATGCGCCGTGAAGGGGATCTCCTTCTGCGACCATTCCAGAAGGATGATGTCGCGGCTGGTACGAAGGTCCTGGAACACCGTCTGCGGCGCACACAGCAAGAGCGTGTCCCCGGCTTCCAACCGGATCTGTCCGAGCTTTGACCGTATCATGCGCGACCGTCTCTGGATCCCGAGGACGACCGCAGAGGTCAGCCGCCGGAAGCCCAGCATTTCCACCGTCCGCCCCGCCATGCGAGAGCCCGGTGCGATCACCGCCTCGATCAGGCTGAGCTGGGGCAGGGAGGTGTCGACCTCTTCTGTCCCGCTGTCCTGCCAGATCTGCTGCAAAAGGCCCGGCTTTGCCGCGAGGAGTTCGCTGATCGCCTTGCGGGTCGCGGCGACGATGACGAGGTCTCCGGGACGAAGCTGCACGTCATCAAAGGGCGGCAGCATGGCGCGCTCGCCGCGCTGGATCAGTCTTACCGTCATGTCCTTTAGGTCAGGGAACATGCCGGCGACGGGAGATTTGCCGACAAGGAAATGGTCCTGTGTCACCTCGAACTGGGCCACGAACTGTTTGCCGCTGGGCACCACTTCCTGCGCGAACGTCTCACGGTCGGGCAGCAGGAAACGCGAAAAGATCGCGATATAGACAAGCCCTACGCCCGCAAGCAACAGCCCCATCGGCGTCTGCTCGAAGAAGCCGAGGGATATGCCTTCGGTGCGGCGATAGGCGTCGGCGGCAAGAAGGTTTGTCGAGGTGCCGATCAGTGTGGTCATGCCGGCCAGGATGGACACGAAACTCAGCGGCATCATGAGGCGCGAGGGTGACGCCTTCATCCGCATGGCAATCGCGCTCATGACCGGCAGGAACATGATGACAACGGGCGTATTATTGGTGAACGCGCTTATGGCGAAGACGGCCAGGAAGGTCAGAAAAAGCGTCGAAACAGGCCGTTTGCCATAGGAGCGCACCAGCGACTTGGTCGGCCCTTCAATGGCGCCGGTTTGAAAGAGGCCCTGTCCAACAACCAGAAGCGCCATGATGGTGATCAGGGCCGGGTTGCCGAACCCCTGGAGCAGGTCAGCGGAACTGATCGGCTCGTCGCCCACGCCGGTCGCTCCCGGCAGGGCGAAGACCAGCAGCAGGGCGAGGATCACCCCGATAGAAACCAGCTCCATCGACCAGCGGTCCAGCACGTAAACGACAATCGTGCACGCAATGACGAAGAGGCTGGCCCACATCGGCCAGTTGGCGATCAGCTCTGAATCCATCCAGCCTCCCGACCGCCTTGACCAGCTCATGGCTGGTCGCGCGGCATCAATCTAGATGGACGACTATGCTCAAGCGCCGGTTTTGAGGCAAGCTGGTGGCCGCATCATCCAGCGGACGGGTATCGGCGAGGCCCGCCACGCTGCGAATGCGCGCAGGGTCGAGCCCTTCAGCAAGCAGCGCCCGGCGCGCGGCATTGGCACGATCTGCCGAGAGGTCCCAGTTGGAATAGCCCATCCGGTGGATCGGATCACTGTCGGTATGGCCCTCAATGGAAACGCCATAATCGACAAGCGAAAGGGCAGACGCGGTCATGGCAATCAGGTCTTTGCCGCGCGGGTTGAGCAGGGGGGAGCCTTTCTCGAACAGAGGCGCGCGATCAAGGTCCATGAGTTCGATGCGAACGCCGTTTTCGAGTTTTTGAAGCGAGACATAGGTGAGGTTCTGGTCGAAAAGCGGTGAGGACTTCAGCGTTGCGGCAAGCTGGTCCGCGCGCGCTGGTTCGTGCCGCTCCGGCACGAGTGACATGGCCGAAAGCGAGGGCGCTGCGCCGAATTGTTCTGCCACGCTTTCCTTTTGCTCTGGCGTCGCCCCGTGGACAAGCCATAGCACCAGGAACAGCGCACAGAGCGCTGTCAGGAAGTCCGCATAAGCGAGCTTCCATCCGCCGGTCTGGCGGATCGGCGCCAAGGGCATTCTGCCCCTGGCCCGCGACAAGGCGTTTACATCAGCCATCAGGTCCGATCTTTCTGATCTTCACTGACGGCTCTAGGCTACTCGATTTGAGATCAGGTTTGGCGAGATGTTGTAATTTCAAACAAATCTGGCCGTCTTGCCGAAGCCGCTCTAAGTGGGCACCAGAGGATAGAGTCTCGCCCGGCATATGGCTGCGGTGAGTAAGACCTGAGAGGACTTCATGACCAATTGCGCATTTCTTGGACTGGGTGTCATGGGCTTTCCGATGGCTGGCCATCTGGCGGCCAGTGGACACGATGTAACTGTCTGGAACCGGACAGGTGCAAAATCGGCAGACTGGGAAAGCAAGCACAAGGGTAAGGCGGCCGAATCCGCCGCCGACGCTGTAAAGGACGCTGATTTCGTCTGCCTCTGCCTCGGTGACGACCCGGACGTGGAGGCGGTCTTCGATCAGATCGAGGATAGTCTGAAAGCCGGTTGCATCGTCATCGATCACACAACCGCCAGTGCGCAGCTTGCCCGCAATCTCTTTGAGCGCTGTAATTCACGCGGGGCCCATTTCATAGATGCGCCCATTTCCGGCGGTCAGGCTGGTGCAGAGGCCGGCAAGCTTACCATCATGTGCGGCGGCGAGGACGATGCCATGGAGAAGGCGCGTCCTGTCATGGAGGCTTATGGCGCGCGTATCACCCATATTGGCGAGAGCGGCGCGGGACAGCTTGCCAAATCGGTCAACCAGATCTGTATCGCAGGGATCGTACAGGGCCTGTCGGAGGGGATCCATTTTGCCGAAAGCAATGGCCTCGACGTGGCCAAGGTGATGGAAGCCATTTCCGGTGGGGCCGCCCAGAGCTGGCAGATGGAAAACCGCTGGAAGACCATGGCCGCACGAGAGTTCGAGCATGGTTTTGCGGTTGACTGGATGCGCAAGGACTTGCGTATCGCCCTCAAAGCTGCGCGTGACAGTGGAGCCCGTCTGCCGGTGACCGCGCTGGTCGATCAGTTCTATGCCGACGTTCAGGCCGATGGCGGTAATCGCTGGGACACGTCCAGCCTCGTCACCCGTTTCGGCCCACCACGAAAGCGTTGATTTGAAACAGGTCGAAATTCACCTGAAGAAACGCGATAGCGACACGGTCATTCGGGCGATCAAGGCATTTGAGCCCGTCGACTGGATCCAGTTCGATATTGAGCAGGCCGACCGGAAGATGATCCGCGTCCTTGCCCATGACGGGCGCTGCCAGATCCTCATCGATGCAGCGTCCGAAGCGCTTCAGGACTGCCGCGACTGGCGCATCACCATGATCCCGGTCGAGGCAAGCCTGCCTGAGCCAAGAGAGCTTGAGCAGGATGAGGCCGCCAGCGACCTTCGCGTCCTTCGCGAGGAATTGCTCGATGACGTGACCAAGGATGCGACCCTTACGCGCGATTTCCTTATCCTGTCGGGGCTCTCGACGATCGTGGCGGCGATTGGTCTCAACGCCGATGGCGTGGCGGCGGTGATCGGCGCCATGGTGATTGCGCCACTCCTCGGGCCCATCCTCGGTTTCGCGCTCGGCGCTGGGCTGGGCAATATGGGCTTGCTGCGTCAGTCTGGCCTGACGCTTGCGGCAGGGCTTGGGACGGCCTTGCTTGTCGCCTTCCTGATCTCATTCTTCCTCCCGCTGAACACTGGCAGTGAAGAGCTTATGGCCCGTACGCAGGTCACGTTGGATAGCGTGGCTCTTGCCCTGGCTGCGGGTGCGGCAGCAGCGCTGTCCATGGCCCAGGGTAACTCCGCCGGCCTGGTCGGTGTTATGGTGGCTGCAGCCCTACTGCCGCCCGGCGCTGCCTTCGGCCTTTTCGTCGGCGCGCAGGAGTGGTCATTCGCCATGCGCTCGGGTCTTTTGCTGACCCTCAACATCATCTGCCTGCTCGTCTCGGCGCTGGCCGTTTTCCGCCTCAAGAATATCAAACCACGTGGCTGGCTGGATCAGCAGAACGCCACCCGCGCCTTCTGGATCAACCTGTCAATCTCCGCGATCCTGCTTGTCGCGATGATGGTGCTGATCGTGGTTCTCGATCTTGGAGAACAGGTCTCCATCGGTAATTGAGCGATCGTGGCGCTGGGCGGCAGGCCTGTCTGAGACTCCGGCCTAATCCAGCTCGTCAAAGATTTCGGAGAGGAGCTGATCTAGGCGCCTGCGCGTGAGGGATGAACTCAGGGAGGAGTCGTTGGCGAAGACGGCAAAGGCATAGCGCTCGCCGCTCGGCGTTTCGAAATAACCTGCCAGTGCACCGACCCCGGTCAGGCTGCCGGTCTTTGCGTGAAGGCGGCCGGTTTCGGCCAGCTCACGGAACCTGTATTTGAGCGTGCCGTTCTCGCCGGGCCTGGCCATGTTCCCAAGCCATGTCTCAAACCAGCTTTGCTGACTGGCCCACACCAGGAGGTCTGTCATCGCCGAGGGGGTAATCCGGTCATAGACGGAAAGGCCCGAGCCATCAGCAAAATTGAACTCGCTTCTCGCCGCACCCGCATCGACCATCATGTCTCCCATGAGCTCCAGCCCGGATTCCTGAGAGCGGTCGCGTGCGGTGAGTGAAATGTGATGGAGAAGGACTTCGGTGTAGAAATTATTGCTCTTGTGGAGGATTTCTTCGAGCAGATCGGCAGGGTCGGGCGCGGGCAGGGCGAAATCAGCCGGCTGATCGGCAGCCTCGTCTTCCACGGCTTCAGGCTCATGCACGATTTCGCCGCGGAACACCGGCCCATGCACTGTCACACCGCGCGACTGCAGCATGGCCTTGAAGACTTCGCCCGCATAGAGCGCCGGGTCGTCCAGGCCGAACTGAAGATGTACCGGCGGCGAAGCAAGCGGCAGGCGCCCCAGAAGGAAGGCCTCCTGCGCGCCCGGCCGGCGGATAAGATCCAGATTGAACTGGCGCGTCGACACGGTCTGGGCCTCATCCGTGTTGATCTTGAAGAAGGGTGTCCACTCCCAGGAGACCTCTGGCGGCTGGCCCTGCCGGTTGCCAGGTGTCAGGCGGGCGCGCGCGACACCGCCATCAATGCTCAGCGAGGAGATCGCCGTCGCATAGCCGAAGCGGAAATCCTCATGTGTCCAGCCGGTCGGCCAGTGTGGCGGCTGGAAAAGGGAATCGTCGACATCGATCGCTGCAATGTCGGTTACCCCGCTCTCTGCCACGGCATCTGCCAGCAATTGCAGACAGTTGCCTTCACAGCGTCCTGTCGCGGAAAGGCTGGGATCGCCGGCGCCTTTGAGAACCAGATTGGGATAGGGTGACGTGGATACAGACTCCAGATTAACACTTGTCCCGCCAGGCCAGCGCCCGGAGTCGAAATCACCCAGCAGTCGGAAAGCGGCCGATGTGGTGACAAGTTTGAGCGTCGAGGCCGGAGCAAATCGCTGGTCTTCCGAAAGGCCGAAGACCTGCTCCCCATCAAGTGAGACCACGGAGACCCCCCAGCGCCCGCCGTCAAGGTCAGGCAAGGAGACCGCATCGCTAGGTATAGTCTGTGCCTGCGCCGCCAACGAACCAAGGGCGAGGCTGGCGAGGAGGGTCGTGAGGACCTTGAGCCCGCTTTTGGGGAAGGGAAGGGGGAGGTCTCTAGTCATTCAGGATCTGCGCGGCTGCTTCTGCGAAATAGGTGATGACACCGGCTGCGCCCGCCCGCTTGAAGCAGAGCAGCGTTTCCATCATCACGCGCTCCTCGTCGATCCAGCCATTCTGTCCCGCTGCCTTGATCTGGGCATACTCACCAGAAACCTGGAAAGCGATAGTTGGCACGGCGAAGGTCTCCGAGACCCGGCGGATGATATCGAGATAGGGCAGGCCGGGCTTTACCATGACAAGATCGGCGCCCTCGGCGATATCCATCGCCACTTCGCGCAGCGCCTCGTCGCTATTGGCCGGGTTCTGCTGATAGGTCTTCTTGTCCCCTTTCAGCGCCGAGGCCGAGCCGATGGCATCGCGGTAGGGGCCATAGAAGCCGCTCGCATATTTCGCGGCATAGGAGAGGATCATGGTGTTTGAGAACCCACCCTCTTCGAGAGCGGTCCGAATCGCTCCGACGCGGCCATCCATCATGTCGGACGGGGCGACGATATCGGCGCCAGCTTCTGCCTGGACCACGGCCTGCTGGCGCAGAAGCTCGACTGTATCGTCATTGCGGACATAACCGGCTTCATCGACCACCCCGTCATGGCCATGAATGGTGAAGGGGTCCAGCGCGACGTCGCAGATCACGCCCACTTCGGGCGCGGCGTCCTTCATGGCCTTGATAACGGTCGGTATGAGGCCGTCCTTGTTCAGTGCCTCGCTGCCGGTCTCGTCCTTTCTTGATGGGTCGATATGCGGAAAGATCGCAATTGCCGGAATGCCGAGATCCCTGGCGCGCCTTGCGGCCTTGGCGGCTTCGTCAACGTTGAGCCGGTCCAGCCCTGGCATGGAGCCCACGGGAACCTTGGCGTCCTCGCCATCATGCACAATCATCGACCAGATGATGTCGCTGGGCGTCAGCGCGTGTTCACCGGAAAGCTCGCGTATCCAGCCGGAGTGGCGGAGACGTCTCAGACGTGTTGCCGGGAATGTCTGCGGAAAAGGAGAAGTCATGCAGGCCTACTTATATCTCTGTCAGGAATGTCGAACGGTTTTTTGCCATGAATATGCGTTTGGAAACATCCATGAATGGCGCCTGAGCACGCTCAATCTCATGCATCTACGTCTCAAGCGCATCGCGCGGTAGCTCCACGAACCCCGCCGAGGCATAGAAAGGCGCATTCCAGGCAAGGTCGCGAAATGTGGAAAGGACAATTTGGAGCAAATAGGGCCGAAGCGGCGATATCAGCTGCGATCACGGCCTTTGTCTCTGAGGCGCGGGCAGGGCGAACGACCATGTCCGGTTCTCTCCATCCCCGCTCATTCTCACCATCGGATTGCCGGGCCTGTTTCATGTAAAAGGCCTTACAGACAATTGGCGTGATTTATAAGCGGATCGTCTTGGCGCTGAGCAGCCGGATGCCCGCCAGCGGGCCGCGCTGCCACTGACGGCGGGCGTCGCAGCGTTTCAGCTTGGAACCGTCGGGGCTGATGATCTCCACCGTAAACGTCTCGGGCAGGATGGATGTCTTGTTCAGCAGGATCTTTGCACCGCGCTGTGACATGTCCTTTACGACAAATGACATCTTGAACCCGGTCTCGAGAATAAGTGTTCCGGTCGTATTCACTTCAAAGCGCGGGAAGTCGCGTTGTTCTTGGGGATCAGACTCTGCCATTTCGATCTTCGATTGCATGATCTTGTCTTCTACGCGTTTTCTACACTGTTTCCGGAAGAGCCGGTACTTTGTGCCAGTAC
This sequence comes from Henriciella sp., assembly GCA_002733705.1. GTDB lineage: Bacteria > Pseudomonadota > Alphaproteobacteria > Caulobacterales > Hyphomonadaceae > Henriciella. The sequence goes on from NVWP01000008.1 coordinate 29,548, forward strand.
GTGTCTGAATGCTAATGCAGCGTGCGCTTCTAAGGTTTCCTAAAGGTTGATAGGCCCAATTGTGGCTGAATTTACGTCCGATGTTAACCGGATTGCCGGGTTTTGTTAACGAATCGGCGATTCGCAGACCCCTTGTTTAACGAAATATCAGGATGAAGCGCGTAACTCTGTTCAAACTACAACAAAAGTTGAGTGATGATGGTGGTTACAATGAACAACACTGCACAAGCAGTGACCGGAGAAGATACGGTCGCTGAATCTTTCCTGAAGTCTCTTTCGCTTCTTGAGCAGGCGCACCGCCGCCTCCACGATGTGGTCAAGGACGATCTGGAGCGGGGTGGCGAGCGCCATCTCACCGGTGTCCAGGCGCTTCTCCTCTATGAAATTGGCGAAGGCGAGACGCCGGCCTCCATTCTGCGCGCACGTGGCGCTTTTGCTGGCACAAGTCTCTCCTACAATATCAAGAAGCTCCAGGAGGGTGGTTATCTGGTCCAGTCGCGCTCGGAAGCCGACAAGCGGACCGTGCATCTTCGTCTCACCGAGCGCGGCCACAAGGTTCGCAAGCGCGTTGAGGGCCTGTTCGCCAAACAGGCAGATGCGCTTGAGCCGACGGCGAGTGTCCGGCCGATGGATCTGACCCAGCTCAACAAGACCGTGTCGCGTCTGGAGCGCTTCTGGTCCGACCAGATCCGCTTCCGTCTCTAATTTTCGGCTTCAACCATTGGCGGAGGGCGTTATAGCTCTCCGCGAATGGTTCGAAGACTGCTATGCCTGACCTTCCTGTTGATTTCGCAACAGGCCGAGGCCAGCCCCTGGGGGCGGCCCGATGATGGCGTTTATACGCGCGCTGCGCTCCACACTGGCGAGGTCGAAGGACTCTCAGCCTCCCGCGTCGATCTCTATGGCGAATATGGGGTGAGCGAGCGCTGGACGGCGACGGCGAAATATGAGCGCGTCACCTTTGACGGGTTTTCCGAGTTCGCCGCAAGCGGCTGGCGGACCACCCTCAGGCGCACTTTTCCCTTGTCCGGAAATATGGTCGCTTCGCTTGAAGGCGGCGCCCTGGAGGGCGAGGCCATTGGCGGCGCCTCCGGTTGCCAGTCCTTTGGAGGAGAGGCGCGCGGCGGTATCGGTCAGTCCTTCACATTCGGTTCAAGCTCGAACAGGGGCGACAAGAGACGCCGTTACGGGTTCTGGTTCGCTGAAGTGGCGACAAGGGCGCATTCGGACGGTTGCCAGCGCTATCGGCTTGAAACCGGTATTGGCCGGGAAGTCAGTACGGATATCTGGCTGATCGCGCAGGCCTGGTTCGATCAGGGGTCGGAAAACGCCCGCTCACAGAAATATCAGGCGGAGTATCTCTGGCGGCGTGGCGCGCTCGACCTGTCTGTCGGGTCGCTGGTAGAGCTTGGCGGTGAATTTGAAGAGACTGCTGTCTTCTTCTCGATTGCACGCAGGTTCTAGTCCTCAGCGTCGGTCGGGGCGTCCTGCGGAGCCGCTTCGCCCCCATATCCGCTTTCGACCATCAGATAGGCGATAACGGCGTGGCGGGCATCCGGGCGATGCACCCCGGCAAAGCTCATCCGGTTGCCCGGCAAGTAGTCGCGTGGATTGGTCAGCCACTCTTCAAGCCGTTCCGGTGTCCATTCGAAGTCTGCGGACTGGAGTGCGCCGGAGTACTGAAAGTCGCTGACGGTGCCGACCTCACGCCCGAACAGACCGTAAAGGTTGGGCCCAACCAGATGGCGCGCGCCTTCGGCGATGGTGTGGCAGGACTGGCAATTCTTGAAAGTCCGGCGCCCAAGGCTGTAATCAGCTTGGGAGTAAGGGGCCGGCAGATTCGCGAACTCTGACTGATGCGCGCTAGGCGTTTGCGAGGGTGCTGCCTCGGCTGGAGGCGCCGCAGCAGGTTCGGCGGCCCTCTGCGCGGGCGCAGGCGCGGCCGTGGTGCTCGTCGTATCGTCGCACGAGACGGCAAGGGCCATCGGAAAAATACTGCATATAAACAAGCATTTGAAGCTAAAGTCTGACATTTAAAAATGTCCATTCGATTGCATCGTGCATATGCACGAACAGGGTTTTCCCAGCCAGATAAAGGCTGGGGGAGCAGCCCGTAAAAGCTGGGAATTCAACATATTCATAAAGCGCGGACTTAACCGGCTTTGCTTAGTGTGAGGCGTAACAGGCCTGCTGCCAGCGCTGAATGAGACAGATTGAGGCAGCCTCAATGGAGTGCCTTTTCGTCCCGCCATGTCCCTTCGTATCACCCTCTCTCTGCTCTGCCTGATCGCATTCAGCCTGCTCGCAGGTGTGTTTGAAGCCACTGCAGACCCATCCTATGGGCAAAGGAATGACCTCTCGTCTCGGCTCATTGAAAGCGGAGCAGGGCGCCTCCCGTCCAGCGCCAGCTTGTCCCTCCAGCTGCCAGATGGCGGGCGGCGTGCGGGGCGGGTGGAACGCCCGCAATCTTTCGTCTCCAGGCGCGCGCAAATCGATGCGGCGATGGCTGATCTGTTCGCCGGAGAACTACGCCTGCAGGCCGGGGGGATTCAGCATGACGAAGCCATTCATGATGCGGGCATCGCCAATAGGCCGCCCGCAAGGACGCGGTTGGACTGGCGCAGCCAGAGGGCGTGGGCAGGCTTTCTTCTGGAGGCCTCGTTGACGATGCCGAGGGGCGGGGATGGGGGCACCGGGGCGCGCCTGCGTGGAGATCTGGAACAGGCGGCGCGCCCCGATAAGGGCGGCGCATCACCTGCGCCGCCTCTGGTGCAGCCGGTCCTGCGAACGCGTCAAAGCGTACCTGCAGAGCCTGAGGCCGCTCTTCATCGCGCGACGTTCGACATCTCCGATATGGCCGGCAGGCACGCGCCGGGAACCGCAAAGCGATCTCCCCGCGACAGCGGTGCGCCCTCAGAGGTGTTTGAAGATGTGGCGGCCCAGCTTCGCGGGACTGTCTTCATCGATAATGACACAGACGGTCTGCCAGGCGCCGGCGACACGCGCCTGGAGGGCGAGGGTGTGACCCTTACAGCTCTGGACACCGGTGAGGTGACCACCCACCGGTCAGCCTCTTTCGGCCAGTATGTCTTTGAGGGTGTGGCCCCCGGCCAGTATACCCTGTCTGTCGATATCGGCTGGGAGAGGATTGAGACCAGCCTCCACGTGCCGCCCGGCGGGCGGTTTCAGCGCGTGGACGTTGCCCTGTCTCAGGAGCTGTTTCGGCCGCCAGACAGGAGCGCCTCGCATAAGCGCCAGTTTGCGATGCTCGAATGAAAAGAGCCCGGCCTTTGCGGGCCGGGCTCTCTGAACCAGTTGTACAGGCTGTGGCCTATTCTTCGTCTTCGCTCAGAAGCTCCTCGCGGGAGACTTTCTCTTCCTCGATCTCAACCGTGTCGAGGAGGTGGTCGACAACCTTGTCCTCATAGATCGGGGCACGCAGCTGGGCCATGGCGTTCTCATTCTTCTGGAAGAATTCGAGCACCTGACGCTCCTGACCCGGATAGCGCTGGGCTTCGCGGATGAGCGCCTGCTGGACTTCCTGCTCGGAAATCTTGATCTCCTGAAGGCGGCCGATTTCGGCGAGGACGAGGCCGAGGCGCACGCGGCGCTCTGCGATCTTGCGATACTCTTCCTTCAGCTCGTCCTCAGACTTGTCCTTGTCCTCGTCGCTGACGCGGCCGGCATCCATTTCGGACTGAAGCTGCTGCCAGATCTGGTCGAATTCCATGTTGACCATTTTTGGCGGCAGCTCGAAGTCGTGACGCTCATCGAGTGCGTCGAGAAGATGACGCTTGGCCTTTGCGCGCGAGGCGTTGTCAAGCTCTTGCTGAAGCTGGGTCTTCAGCATGTCTTTCAGTTCTTCGAGCGAGTCGATGCCAAGGCCCTTGGCGAACTCTTCATCGATGTCCGGCTTCTTCGGCGCGCGGACCTCATTGACCTTCACTTCGAAGACAGCGGCCTTACCGGCGAGATGCTCAGCCTGGTATTCTTCAGGGAAGGTAACCTCGACGTCCTTTTCCTCACCGGTCTTGAGGCCGATGAGCTGGTCTTCGAAGCCCGGAATGAAGCTGCCGGAGCCGAGGACCAGCGTGTGGCCTTCTGCGGCGCCGCCTTCGAAAGGCTCGCCATCAATCTTGCCCAGGAAGTCGATGACCACGGCGTCGCCTTCGCGCGCCTTTGCGGTCTTTCCGCGGGCCTCATACTTCATGTTATTCTCGGCGACCTGATCGAGCGTCTCTTCGAGTTGCGCGTCATCGACTTCGGCGACTGGCTTCTTGATCTTGATGCCCGACATGTCGGCCGGTTCGAAGTCCGGCATGACATCGACATGCATGTGGTAAGCGAGGTCTTCTTCGCCCTCGAGCACTTTCTCCATGTCGCTTTCCATGTGCATGTCCGGCTGGGAAGCGGGGCGCACATCGGCGTCGGTGATGGCCTTTTCGGAGGACTCTTTCATGGCCGCTTCGACCACTTCGCCCATGATCGACTTGCCGAACATCTTGCGCACGTGGGAGGCGGGCACCTTGCCGGGGCGGAAGCCCTTGAGGCGCATCTGCGGGCGAATCTCCTCGATCCGCTCATCGAGACGCGTTTTCAGCTCACTTGCAGGCACCTTGACCTTGTAAGTGCGGCTCAGGCCATCAGTCGTTTCGGTGCATTCCATCTTGTCATTCCTTGTGCCGTTGAGCCCCGTGGCTTTAGGCTTTGGCGTTGGTTTTTCCTAGAAGCGGCGCTGTATGTCACAGCGGGTCTGGACTGTCCATGCGTGCCGCTGAAGCAATTTCATATGGCGCGATAGCCCCGCCGTAGCGGGGCTTTGGGGGCTGGTGCGGATGGAGGGACTTGAACCCCCACGCCTCGCGGCGCCAGAACCTAAATCTGGTGCGTCTACCAATTTCGCCACATCCGCACATGGGCCAACGCCAGAGCTGGTCTCCTACTTGTGCGGCAGGGGCCTATCAAGCGCGTCTTGCATAAAATTCAGCCAGCAGTCCGGGCAGGGCGTCTGGCAGATCTTCGGAGATGAGGCCGGGTCCTAGGCGGCGGGCAATCTCGCCATGGGTCCAGGCGCCCGCGCAGGCCGCCTTGAACGCATCAAGGCCCTGCGCGATGAGGCCGGCGATCATGCCGGCGAGGACGTCGCCGCTGCCAGCTGTCGCAAGAAACGGGGAGGCGTGGCGGTTGAGCACAAGCTGACCATCTGGCGCGGCGATCAGCGTTTCATTGCCTTTCAGGAGCACAACCGCCCCGGACCGGGCTGCCGCGATGGCGGTCGCTTCCGGGCGGCTGTACTTGTCGAGAAGCCCGGGAAACACGCGCGCGAACTCCCCCTCATGCGGGGTCAGGACTGTGGGATGGATGATCGCGTCGAACAACGTCTTCGGGTCGTCCTTGAAGACGGTGAGCGCATCTGCGTCGAGGACCGCGGCGCCTGCCTTGTCCAGTACGGTCAGAGTATTGTCGCGGGTGGCGTCGCTGACGCCGGCTGCAGGGCCGATAAGAACGCATTTGCAGCTTTCCGCGAGCTCACCCAGGGCTTCGGGGGAGCCGAAGGGCTTCACCATGACGGCAGTCTCATGGGCCGCATTCACAAGCGTGGCAGATGGCGGGCAGAACAGGGTGGCGAGGCCGGCCCCGATGCGAAGGCCAGCACGGGCCGCGAGG
>NVWP01000009.1 GCA_002733705.1 Henriciella sp.
GGCAGGGCGCCGATAGCCGCGGCAGGGCCGCGGTGATCAGGCCGTCGTTGCGCTCTGGGTCTTCATGACGATCGGGCCGGGTACCCCGCTTCTGGCGGATGGGCCGGGCAATGAGGATGCCGCCTGGTATGTTCAGGCCGGTCCGCTCTTCCGCTCTCTCGTGGCCGCCTTCCTTGTGCTCTTCCTCGCCGCAGGCTGGGCCTATGGCTCCTCGGCCGGGACGATCAAGAACCACCGCGACCTAGTGAACATGATGGCCGGCGGGATGAAGGATATGGCTTATTATCTCGTACTCGCCTTCGCCGCGGCGCATTTCGTGGCGATGTTCGGCTGGTCGAACCTTGGCCTGATCTCGGCGGTCCACGGCGCCGAGGCGATCAACAATAGCGGGCTTCCGCTGCCCGCCGTGCTGGGCATGATCGTCCTCTTCTCGGCAGCACTGAACCTGTTTGTCGGGTCCGCCAGTGCGAAATGGGCGCTGCTCGCGCCTGTGCTGGTGCCGATGCTCATGCTGGTCGGGATCAGCCCGGACGGGGCAACCGCCGCCTACCGCGTGGGCGACGGGGCGACCAATATCATCACCCCGCTCATGGTCTATTTCCCGCTCATCCTGGTCTTCGCGCAGCGCTGGCAGAAGAGTTTCGGCCTTGGCAGCCTGACGGCCATGATGATCCCCTATTCCATCTGGATGCTGATTTCAGGCGTGATCCTGATGATGATCTGGCTCTTCCTCGGCTTCGATCTTGGACCAGGCGCCCCGGCGCAAATACCTGTGCCGGGCTCTGCGGGCTAGGGTCACCTCACCAAAAGCAAAGCGCCGCCAGTTTGTCGCTGGCGGCGCTTTTTTACTCGGCAGAGAAGGCGCGGTCTCAGACGCCGTGAATTTCACCCGCGGCGGCTTCGGCCTTGATCCATTTGATGAAGGCCCGAACATCGTCTGACTGATGGCGCCCCTTCGGCCAGACGATCCAGTAGCCGAAATCGATACTGGTCGACCCATCGGCAAAAGGCGCCACGAGGCGGCCTGCAGCCATATCGGAAGAGGCAATCGCCCGCTTGGCAAGCACAATGCCTCGCCCGGAGGCGGCTGCCTCAATCGCCAGCGATGACTGGTTGAACCGGGGCCCGCGCTGGCCGTTGACCTTTTCGCCTACCCCGCGCGCGGCAAGCCAGCTGGTCCAGTCCGGACAGGACGGGTCCTGCTCGGTGCTCTCATCGTGGATGAGCGTGTGTTTGGCGAGGTCTTCTGGCTTCTTGATGGCATCAGAGCCTTCAAGCAGTCGCGGCGAGCAGACCGGCAACACAGTCTCTTCCATGAGTTTTTCGGACTTCAGGCCCTCATAGCCGCCCTGCCCATAGCGGATGGCGAAATCAGCGTCTGCCGTGGTGAAGTCGGTGATCGACATATCCGCGGAGATCCACGCCTCGATGCCGGGATTTGAAATGTGAAACCGGTCAAGGCGGGGCGCGAGCCATTTGGCGGCGAATGAAGGGGCACAGGAGACCATGACCCGGCCCTTGCGGGCGGGCTGCTGCATGATGCGGCCAGCTTCGGTAATCCGCGAAAAGGCTTCACGCACTAGCGGCAGGCTCGCCTGCGCCGCATCGGTCAGCAGCACACTGCGCCCGGTGCGTTTGAAGAGCGGCGTGCCGGCATAATCCTCAAGCTGGCGGATATGCTGCGAGATCGCGCCAGGCGTCACATTCAACTCTTCGGCGGCCTTGCTGAATGACAGCCGGCGGGCAGCGGCCTCGAAGGCACGAAGCGCATTCAGCGGTGGCAGGCGGTCATTTTCGGCCATTGAGAACCTCGCATAGTTTATCTAAACGATGGGATCAGGGGTCTACGCTTGCCGGAGGCGGGTCACAAGCCTCATTTTCCGGTAAGTCCAAGCAACGTCCGACATTGTGAGTACAGATGCGTCTCTTCCCAGCCTTCTTCCAGATGGATGGCGCCCAGATCGTTATTTTTGGCGATGGGGTGAATGCCGAGCGCAAGGTTCGCCTTGTTGCCAAGACGCCAGCGCGGATTGCGCTGGTCACCCACACGCTTCCCGACTGGGCGAAATCAGTTGAACAACTCGCCCATGTCGTGCCCGAACAGGCCGGAGAGGCGCTCGGTACCGCGCGCTTTGCCATCATCGCCTGTGACGACGAGGCAGAGCTGCACTGGGCCTATGATCTTGCCCGCGCCTCTGGCGTGCCGGTCAACGTCGTGGACCGCAAGGCGCTCTGCGACTTCACCGTGCCGAGCATTCTGGACCGCGGACAGGTCGTTGCCGCCTTTGCCACGGGCGGCGCGGCGCCGGTCATTGCAAAGGATGTGAGGGCCAAGCTCGAAACCCTGTTGCCGGAGCGGATTGGCGCGCTTGCCGAACTCGCCGAGCGCTGGCGCCCTGCCGTCAAGGAGGCGATCGCCTCGGAAACTGCCCGCCGCCACTTCTGGGAACAGGCCTTGCGCGGGCCTGTGGCCGAAGCGGTCTACGCCAATGATGATGAGCGCGCTGAAAGCCTGATGAGTGAGGCGCTCGCCCGGTTTTCAAGCGAGTCCGGCGCGGAGGATTTTGGACCCGTGCACATCGTTGGCGCGGGTCCGGGTGACCCTGAACTGCTGACACTCAAGGCCTTTCGCCTCATCCAGCAGGCCGACATCGTCTTCCACGACAAGCTCGTTTCTGCCGAAATCATGGACATGGTGCGCCGCGACGCCGATCGCGTGCCGGTCGGAAAGTCGAAGGGCGAGCATCTTGTGCCGCAGGATGGCATTCACGAACTGATGATCGCGGCCGCCCGCGAAGGAAAGCGTGTGGTGCGCCTCAAGGGCGGCGATCCTTTCATCTTCGGGCGCGGCGGCGAAGAAGTCGAAGCCCTGCGCACGGCCGGCATAGAAGCCACCGTGGTGCCCGGTATTTCTTCGGCCATGGGATGCGCGGCGAGCGCGAATGTCCCCCTGACCCACCGCGACCATGCCCAGACCCTGACCTTTGTGACCGGGCATGCGCAAAAAGGCGGGGTGCCGGACCTCGACTGGGAAGGTCTGGCCAAACCGCATCAGACAGTTGTCGTCTTCATGGGGGTCGGAACATCCGCCATCATTTCGCAGAAACTTCGCGAAGCGGGCCTTTCCGGCGAAACGCCCGTCGCCGTCATCGAAAACGGGACGCGGGCGAACGAGACGCGCGGATTCGGCACGCTTGAAGCCCTGCCGCAAATCATCGAAACGAACGGTATCAAGGGCCCGGCCCTTCTCATCATTGGCGAGGTGGCAGGCCTGCCTGCCGAAGCCCGTAATCACTTCATCGCGGAGGCGCTGGCATGACTTCGGTCCGCCCGAAACTGAAACCCGACCAGCCCAAGGCTGTCACTGCCTGGGATACGGCAACCGGCAAAGTCGTCTGGATGGCCGATGATGGCAGCTGGTCTGATGACCCTGCCCGGATCGGCGTCTTCATCGGCGAGGAAGCCGACACCCGGCTGGAACAGGCCTCCAGACAGGAAGGCACCGTCACCGACCCCTATTTCATGCAGGTCACAGAGACCGGCGATGTGGACGGACGCGAAACGCTGCGTGAATCCATCCGCGTCAACGGACCAACGGTACATCCGCAATTCCAGCGGGGCGCCAAATGATCCGGATCCATGGCGACAGTATTTCCGGCAACTGCCTCAAGGTGAAATGGGTCGCAGAGCGTCTCGGCATCGACCATGAATGGGTCGAAGTCGATATCCTGAAGGGCGAGACGCGCTCAGATGCCTTCCTTGCCATCAATCCGTTCGGCCAGGTTCCCGTCGTCGAACTGGAGGATGGCCGTGTCGTCGCGCAATCGAACGCGATCATTTTCTGTCTTGCAGAGGAAAGCGATCTGGTGCCCACGGATGCCTTCGAGCGCGCGAAGATGCTGGAATGGATGTTCTGGGAACAATATTCCCATGAGACCGCCATCGCGGTACGCCGCTTCCAGAAACTCTATGAGAAACGCGCCGAGGAAGACATCGACCCGAACCTGATGGCCAAAGGTCGCCGGGCGCTTGGCCGTATGGAACTGGCGCTTCTCTCAAATGACTGGATCGCCGGCGGGGCATACATGACACTCGCCGATATCTCCCTTCTCGCCTATACCCGTCTTGCTCACGAGGGCGGGTTCGATGTCTCCGAGTTTCCGGCCGTCCACGGCTGGATTGCGCGCTGCGAGCGCGAGCTCGGCCTTCCCCATCTCCATGAGGTTACCGATGTACAGGTATGATGAATTCGACACGCAGATCGTAAAGGAGCGGGTCGAGCAGTTCCGTGGACAGGTGGCGCGCCGCCTGTCCGGTGAGCTGAAAGAAGATGAGTTCAAGCCACTGCGCCTGCAGAACGGGGTCTATCTCCAGCTGCATGCCTATATGCTGCGGATTGCCATTCCCTATGGCCAGCTCAGCCCGCGCCAGATGCGCAAGCTGGCGCATATCGCCCGCACCTATGACCGGGGCTATGGCCACTTCACCACCCGGCAGAACATCCAGTTCAACTGGGTCGCGCTGAAGGACATTCCTGACGTGTTGGCAGAGCTGGCCGAGGTCGAGATGCACGCCATCCAGACCTCCGGCAACTGTATCCGCAACGTCACCAGCGACCATTATGCCGGCGCCACCAAGGACGAAGTCATGGACCCGCGCCCCTGGTGCGAGATCATCCGTCAGTGGTCGACCTTCCATCCGGAATTCGCCTTCCTGCCCCGCAAGTTCAAGATCGCGGTGACGGCGGCTGAACATGACCGCGCCGCGATCAAGGTGCATGACATCGGCCTCAATATGCGCCGCAAGGATGGCGAGGTGGGCTTTGAGGTTCACGTCGGCGGCGGTCAGGGCCGCACGCCGCATATCGCGGCCAAAGTGTCCGACTTCGTGCCCGAGAGTGAATTGCTCGATTATCTCGAGGCCATCATGCGGGTGTATAACCGCTTTGGCCGGCGCGATAACAAGTACAAGGCGCGCATCAAGATCCTGGTGTCCGAAACCGGCGAGGACGAGTTTCGCAAGCTGGTCGAGGAGGAGTTCGCCGCCCAGCGCGACGCGGAAAAGATCGCCCTGCCTCAGGAAGAGATCGACCGCATCCACGCCTATTTCGAACCGCCGAAGCTTGCGGGCAAAGACGCCGTTTCAGAGGCCTTCGACAAGGCGAAGACCGCCGATGCCGCTTTCGCCCGCTGGACGCGGGCGAACCTGCACGATCACAAGGTGGAGGGGTATACGACGGTCACCGTCAGCCTGAAGCCGCTTGGCGTGGCTGCCGGTGATGCGACCGACGCGCAGATGGACGTTATGGCGGACGTCGCAGAGGCCTATGGTCATGGCGACCTTCGCGTCAGCCACGCACAGAATATCGTCCTGCCGCATGTTGCGCTGGATGATGTGTATGAGCTTTACCGCAAGCTGGACGCAGCAGGTCTCGCGACCCCGAATGAAGGGCTGATCTCTGACATGATCGTCTGCCCCGGCCTCGATTATTGCAATCTCGCCAATGCCCGCTCCATCCCGGTCGGCATGGCCATCCAGGAGGCGTTTAGCGACCCGGATGATCAGGCTGACATTGGCAAGTTCCACATCAATATTTCCGGCTGCATCAATGCCTGCGGACACCATCATGTCGGTCATGTCGGCATTCTGGGCGTCGACCGGAAAGGTGAGGAATACTACCAGATCACGCTGGGCGGCCGCGCAGACGAAAAGGCAACCATCGGCCAGATGGCTGGGCCGGGCCTCAAGGCCGACGATGTGCCGGTGGCCCTGAAACGCCTTGTCGACCGCTACCGCGAACTTCGCACAAGCAAGGACGAGACCTTCATCGAGACCTTCGAGCGCGAAGGCATGGAGCCGTTCAAGGACGCGATCTACGCCGGGGCGTAGTCAACGAGGAAAACTCAATAATGCCGCTTATCAAGGACCGCCGCGAAGTCGACGATATCTGGGCCTATGTGCCCGATGACGCCCCGCTTTCACCGGGTGGATGCATTACCGTATCTCTCGCCCGCTTCCGCAGTGAGACAGAGATGCTGCTTGCGAGAAATACTGAGATCGGGGTCCGTCTGGAGCCGGCAGATGATCCGCACGAGCTGGCGGAATTCCTGGACCGGCTGGCGCTGATCGAGGTGAATTTTCCAAAATATACAGACGGGCGCGGCTATTCCCAGGCCCAGCTCCTGCGCCGGCGGTTTGGCTATGAGGGCGAGCTTCGCGCGGTCGGCCACGTCCTGCGAGATCAGATTCTCTATATGAACCGTTCAGGGTTCGACGCTTTTGAGACCGAGCGGGCCGAACTAGCTTCTGTCATAGACGCGCTGGAAGAATTTTCAGCGGTATATCAGCCGGCAGCAGATGGGCGTGTGCCCGTATTTCGCCGCCGGCATGGAAAGGAATAAAGGCGCTTACATGCCCTATGCCGATCAACAGACGCGACTGCAGCAACCCGTTGAGGAACGGCTCGCCCGGCTGAACGGCGAACTGCGACACGCTTCGGCGACCACGATCCTGCGCGCCTCGCTGTTGCGCGAATGGCCGCAAAAACTGACCTATGTGTCCAGCTTTGGCGCCGAAAGCGCCGTGATGCTGGCGCTCATCGCAGATGTCGATCCGGACTTTCCGGTGATCTTCCTTGAGACCGGCCTGCATTTCCCGCAGACGCTGGACTACAAGGACAAGCTGATCGACCAGCTCGGCCTCACCAATGTGCGGGAGACCCCGCCGAATGAGACCGAGCGCAAGGTGCTCGATCCCAAGGACCGTCTCTGGCAGAGCGACCCGGATGCCTGCTGCGCCCTGCGCAAGGTACGTCCGCTGGAACCGGCGCTGGAAGGCTTCGACGCCTGGATTACCGGGCGCAAACGCTTTCATGGCGGTGCCCGTATGAGCCTGCCTGTGTTTGAGCACTCGGCCGGCCGCTTCAAGGTGAACCCGCTGGCGAGCTGGACCCAGGAAGACGTCGACCGCTTCTTCGTGCAGCGCAACCTGCCGCGCCACCCGCTGGTCGATCAGGGCTATCCCTCGATTGGCTGCTGGCCTTGCACCCGCCCGGCCGAGGACCCGTCGGATATCCGCTCTGGCCGCTGGGCCGGCATGGCGAAGACGGAATGCGGCCTCCATGTCGACAAGGCGGAGCGCCCGCGCGTCTTCTAAAGCGGCGCATACCCTCCCCAGAGAATGTGAATTCCCCGTAATCTGCAGTCTTTATTGCAGTTTGCGGGGAACCTTTTTGCCGGTCCTCCCAACTTCTGCCAAATTTTTACGGCAGGGTGGGAACCATGCAGACATTTATCCGTTTCCTCTCGTTATCTCTCGCCGCAATCGCAACGATTGGATCTGCCGCCTTTGCCAAGGCGCCGCAGAGCGCCATGGGTCCCGACCTCTGGAGCGAAGCACTCGCAGCGCGCACGGCACATGCCGACAAGATTGCGAATGATCGCTACATGATCGTGATCGATTACAGGCGCCATTCCAGCGAGCCGCGTTTTTTTCTCGTCGATATGGAAACAATGACGGCGGACGGATATCTCGTTTCACATGGTCAGGGCTCGGACCCCGACCATGACGGCATTGCTGACACCTTCTCCAATATTTCCGGGTCGAAGATGTCGTCTCTCGGCACCTTCGTCACAGCTGAGACCTATTACGGCAAACACGGCCTTTCGCTGCGCCTTGATGGTCTGGACGACGCCAATTCGCTGGCCCGCGACCGCGCCATCGTCATCCACGGCGCTGACTATGTCTTTCCTGGCGGCACCAAGATCGGCCGCAGCTGGGGTTGCCCGGCGCTTGAACAGGCCGTGGCGGCAGACCTAATTCCGCGCATTGCCGAAGGCACGCTGATCTATACGCGCGGCCCGGAACTGAACGAGCAGCTATACGCCGAGATTGTCAATCAGGCGGGTTGATCCCATCCAGGCGGCGGCAAGCAGGCGGCAGGCCTGGTCCTCCGCCAGAGGGCCGTCAGGCAGATCCTGCAGGCTCGCCGGGTCGACCGCATTTACATAATCCAGTCTGGAAAAGCCCGCGGCGAGAATGAAGCTGCGGGCTTCCTTTATGGCCTCGGCCACGGGCACGCCGATGCGGATACGCGCGGCGGCCCGGTGCAGGGCAGCAAACATGGCATTGGCGCGCTGGCGCTCTTCCTCGCTGAGATAGGCGTTGCGCGAGGACTGGGCGAGCCCGTCTTCATCCCGCCAGGTCTTGCCGCCAACAATCTCGATGCCAAAGCCAAGGTCACGGACCATCCGCTTGATGATCTGCAGCTGCTGGTAGTCCTTCTCACCAAAGACGGCGACGTCCGGCTGGACGTGAATGAAGAGCCGCGCCACGACCGTTGCCACGCCGTAAAAGAAGTGCGGCCGATAGATCCCGTCGAGCAGATCTGACATCTCTTCTACGCGGACGTTCGTGACGGAGCCTTCGGGGTACATTTCCTCAACGCCCGGGCAATAGACGAGATGGCACCCTGCCTGACTCAGGCGGGCCACATCGCCCTCCTCATCGCGCGGATACCTGTCGAGGTCCTCGCCCGGCGCGAACTGGGTCGGGTTCACGAAAATGCTGGCCACGACAAAGTCGGCCTTTTCACTGGCCCTGCGCACGAGAGAGATATGCCCGTCATGCAGGGCGCCCATCGTCGGAACGAATCCGATACGCTGCCCTTTCCTGCGAGCAACTGCGATCTGGCTCTGGAGAGCCTCGCGACTCCTGACAATGTTCGCTTCCTGAAAGCTCACTTGGAGATGCCTCCGAATTCTGATTTCCTCAACGAGGTGTTAACCAATTCAGCCGATTTGTTCACTTATGAGAAAGTCCGACATGCCTCGTTTGCAAACACTTCTGGCCCGGGCGGCCCTTCCGTTCAAATCGAAAAAGCGCCCGCGCCGTCTTGTGACACAAAGTTCTGCCGGCCGCGATGCCCTGGCCACTGACAGGCTTCGGCATGACGATTGGCTGTTTGAGGATGAGCGCCCGGTGGTCGGCAAGCCGGATGTGCTTTCACGGCTGACCGCATCTCTCTGCAGGCTGCGCAACTGCCTGGTCGACGTGGCCAGCGAGGCGCCGATCCGCGAGGAACGCCCGACCTGCTACCGTGTCGAATTTTCCGACTATAGCTCGCTTGAAGACGAGGCGCTGTTCGACGATGAGCTGTTCGATCGTCCGGCAGCTCCGCGGCCACCTGTACCCGTCATCGAGCGGCTCGACAGATTCCTGTTCGCGCGATCGCCCGAAGCGATGCCCGCCTGACGGGCCTTCCGGCAATCAGACGAACACAACAGATCATTGGGGAGGCCTGCCATGCCAGCAGACGGATTCGGCTCCATCGGACCGGCCGGCACTGAAGACCAGCGCCCACAAGGCGCCGGCTCACGCAACTGCCGCATCATCGTCATCGGAAATGAGAAAGGCGGCGCCGGTAAATCGACGGTCGCCATGCACCTCTGTATTGCCCTGCTCCGGCTGGGCAAACGGGTGGGCGCCATCGACCTTGATGTGCGCCAGCGCTCTTTCACCCGCTATCTGGAAAATCGCCAGCGCTGGACAGAATCCACAGGCTCTCGCCTGCCGATGCCGGAAATCATCCGCGTCGATGCGAGCGAGCAGCGCGCCCTGGACGATGCGGAGGCCGAAGAGACCGAACGGCTGGAAAGCGCCATCGCACGGCTGAAAACCTCCTGCGACATGATCCTGATCGACGCGCCCGGCAGCGACACCTTCCTGTCGCGCCTCGCCCATTCAAAGGCTGACACACTCATCACGCCGCTGAATGACAGCTTCGTCGATTTCGACCTTCTGGGGGACGTCAATCCACAGACCCTCAAGGTGCTCTCGCCCAGCTTCTATTCGGAAATGGTCTGGAATTGCCGCAAGGTAAAAGCGCAGCAGACCCGCCAGCAGATCGACTGGATCGTCATGCGCAACCGGATGTCGCCGCTGGAAGCGCGCAACAAGCAGAAGGTCGGCGAAGCGCTGGATAATCTGTCCAAACGGATCGGTTTCCGCCTTGCGCCCGGGCTTTCAGAGCGGGTCATCTATCGCGAGCTTTTCCCGGCCGGGCTGACGCTGCTGGACCTCACCGAAAAGGGATCGAACTTTGCCTTCACGATGAGCCATGTTGCCGCCCGCCAGGAGCTTCGCGAGCTTGTCGGCATGCTGCGCCTGCCGGAACTCGCCGATAACGAGATCACGATCTAGACCGGCATCCTGGAGCCTGAACGATCAAGGGGCGCATCTGCGCCCCTTTTGTCTGTCTGGAATTGGTGAAAGCCGCAGCCTAGTTGGCGGGGGCCTGAGCCTCGATCACGGCGCCGCTCTCATCGCCCTCACCCACGACCGGCACGAAGACCTGACCGTTCAGCATGGGCAGCGCGGCCCCGTCCTGATGGGCCGGGCTATTGGGCGCGCTCATCGCATAGCTGGTCATCACCGCATCATCCATCTGCTGGGTGTTGAAGCTGTTGAAGGCCGCCTCCACCAGATCCGTCACATGCTCATTGCGCGAGCGCGAGGTGGAGCCGCCGAACATGATCGCGATGACGCGGCGCCCGTCCCGGCGCGCAGAGGTCATGAGATTGAAACCGGAGGCGCGGGTATAGCCGGTCTTGATGCCATCGACGCCGTCAACCGAGTTCAGAAGCGCGTTGTGGTTTGGATATTTGCGCGAGCCCCACTGGAAGCTGTCGGTCGAGAAATAATGATAATAACCGGCATGATCCTCCAGAAGGCGTTCAGCCAGGATCGCCATGTCCCGGGCTGTGGAGACCTGACGCGCATCCGGAAGGCCCGAGGCATTCCGGAACGTGGTGCGCGACATGCCAAGCGCGTGAGCCTTGGCGGTCATGAGCGTCGCAAAGCGCGATTCCGTCACGCCCAGCCGTTCTGCGATCACGACGGCCACATCATTGGCGGACTTGGTGACAAGGGCGCGGATGGCGTCACGCACTGAAATGGTCGAGCCGGGCGTCAGGCGAAGATTGGAGGGCGGCTGCGAGGCGGCCGCGCGCGAGACCGGCATATCTTCCGAGAGGGTCAGCTCACCGGACTTCAGCGCATCGAAAACCATATAGAGGGTCATCGCCTTGGTCAGGGAGGCAGGATAGCGCGGCTCATCTGCAAAGCGCGCATGGAGGACTTCATTGGTATCTGCATCGACAACGATGGAGGCATATTTCTCTGCATGGGCCACCGGCGACAGCATCAGCGCGATGGCAACCGCACCAAACAGGATTTCACTCATCCTTCTACCGAAGCCGAATTTCATATAATCCTCCCATGATGCGATGGCTGCAGATCCCCCGGCTGCCACCGGGCCTGACCCTAGAGTGCTAGATTTGAGTTATCCAGTCGTTAACCGCCATGCGCGATCGGTTAACCCGAAATTCCCGGCTCGGGCGTAATTTTTGTGCACCGCACAAAAACATGTTGCAAGCGCGAACAGATTCCCCTATGTTAACGGCATAGAAGGAGATTGCTTCATGGCTAAAACTGAAACCACAATGTTCGGCACGTTCGATCCGCAGACCTTCGTCAAGGCATTCCCCTTTGGCGAAATGGGCAAGGACGCAATGTCCGCAAGCACCGAAAGCGCCAAGGCTTCCGTCAAGAGCTTTCAGGACGTCAGCGCCGCTGTCATGCGCCAGGCACAGGACCGCATGAGCATGACCGTCGAGACCGGCAAAACGCTTGCTGGCGCGACCACGATGGAAGAAGCGATGGAAATCCAGTCGGCCTATATGCGCAATGCTGTGAAGGCCCATATGGACGGCCTCAGCGAGCTGGCTGGCATCTACACCACCGCGATGAAAGATTGCTTCGAGCCGTTCGCTGGCTACGCGAAGGAAGCCACGGCGACCACGAAGGAAGCCGCTTCCAAGGCAAAAGCCGCCTGATCTGCCTGCCTCAAAAACAGGCATGACCATTTCAGGAAGGCCGGCTGTGATGACAGCCGGCCTTTTTCGTCGGGCTCTCTGCAGCGCAGCCCGTGCATGCAGCCGGTTCGCGACCTATATTTGAAGCATGAGCCAGTTCACGTCCTTCGAAACGCTCCAGCGGCCTGATACGCCAAATACCTATCTCGTCCTGCCCGGCAATGTTAAATCGCCAAGCGAGGCCGACGAAACCTCCCCTGTTTTCGGCGAATCCCCTGCAGCTTTGTTCAAACGGGTTCAGTCCATGGTATCGGGCCATGACGACTGGAAACTCGGGGAAAGCGATGAAGCTGAGCATCAGCTTGAATTCGTCGCGGTGACCAAGCTGCTGAAGTTCAAGGACGACATTTCGCTCAAGGCCTACCCCGCTTCCGAGGATGGGCAGACCTCTGCCCTTGCCGTCTATTCACGCTCACGCGTCGGAAAGTATGATTTCAACGCCAACCGCAAGCGCGTCCAATCGCTGCTCGCGGAGTTGAAAGGAAATGCGGCAGCCACAGCTTGATCGGGGACAAAGAACGTATCAGGCTTAAAAAGCCAACCAGCAAACCTAAGTCATGACCATGGCCGCAAAAGATTTCAGACCCCTGCTCGCTGACCCGGAAGGCCCTTCCGGCCCAGCCCGCACCGACGACAATGACGGCACGGGCGTCGTCACCGAGACACGGGTCAAAACGAAAAAACCAAGCATGTACCGGGTACTGCTTCTGAATGATGACTACACGCCAATGGAGTTTGTGGTCTTCATTCTGGAGCAATTCTTCAACAAGAGCCCGGAACAGGCGACTCGGATTATGCTGCATGTTCACCAGAAAGGTGTGGGGGTGTGCGGCGTCTATACTTTCGAGGTCGCCGAAACAAAGGTTGCCCAGGTGATGGACCTGGCGCGGCGCAACGAACATCCTCTGCAATGCACGATGGAAAAAGAGGATTAAAGCTAGATGCCCTCACTGACTGACAGTCTCGAAACTGCCCTGGAAAAAGCCCTCAACCTCGCTGGTGAGCGCTCGCATGAATATTCGACGCTCGAACACCTGCTTCTGGCCCTGACTGAAGACACCGATGCGGTGGAAGTGATGACGGCCTGCAAGGTCGACATCCCGCAGCTGCGCCAGTCGCTGACGCAGTATATCGATGACGAGCTGTCCAGCCTTATCACCGACAGCCCGGCCACAGCCGTGCAGCCCACCGCCGCCTTCCAGCGTGTGGTGCAGCGCGCAATCCTCCATGTGGAAAGCTCGGGCCGCGACGAGGTGTCTGGCGCTAACGTCCTCATCTCCATCTTCTCCGAGCGCGAAAGCCATGCCGCCTACTTCCTCCAGGAACAGGACATGACGCGTTATGATGCGGTGAACTTCGTCTCGCATGGCCTCGCTAAATCGCCGGGCATGTCGCGCTCGACAACGCCGCGTGGATCCGAGGAGACCGAACAGCAACAGAAGCCGGGGCCTGCGAAAGAGGCGCTGGAAGCCTATTGCGTGAACCTCAATGAGAAGGCCAAGCAGGGCAAGGTCGATCCGCTGATCGGGCGCGATTTCGAGATCGAGCGCTGTATCGAAGTGCTCTGCCGCCGGTCCAAGAACAATCCGGTTCTTGTGGGCGATCCGGGTGTCGGCAAGACGGCCATCGCCGAAGGCCTCGCCAAGAAGATCGTCGACGGCGAAGTGCCGGAAATTCTCGACGATGCGGTCATCTGGGCCCTTGATATGGGCGCCCTGCTGGCCGGTACGCGCTATCGCGGCGATTTCGAGGAGCGGCTGAAGGCCGTGATGAAGGAAATCAGCGAGCAGGAGAAAGGCATCCTGTTCATCGACGAGATCCATACAGTAATCGGCGCCGGCGCAACGTCCGGCGGCGCGATGGATGCATCCAACCTGCTGAAGCCTGCCCTGCAGAGCGGCGAGGTCCGCTGCATGGGCTCGACGACCTTCAAGGAGTACAAACAGCACTTCGAGAAGGACCGTGCTCTCGCCCGCCGGTTCCGCAAGATCGATGTGGTTGAGCCATCCGTGCCGGACACGATCAAGATCCTCACCGGCCTCAAGCCGACCTTCGAGGACTTTCACGGCATCCGCTATACCAATGACGCGATCAAGACGGCCGTGGAGCTGTCGGCCCGCTACATCACCGACCGCAAGCTGCCGGACAAGGCCATCGATGTGATCGATGAAGCCGGCGCCACGCAGTGGCTCGTGCCGGAAAGCCGCCGCCGCAAACAGATCGGGACAAAGGAGATCGAGGCGGTGATCGCCAAGATCGCACGCATCCCCCCGAAACAGGTCACAAAGGACGACGCGATCGCCCTCAAGAACCTGCAGCCGGACCTCAAGCGTGTGGTCTACGGTCAGGACCAGGCCATCGAGGCGCTGTCTTCTGCGATCAAGCTGTCGCGCGCCGGCCTTCGCGAACCGAACAAGCCAATTGGCTCCTATCTGTTCACCGGCCCGACTGGTGTCGGCAAGACGGAAGTCGCCCGCCAGCTCGCCTCCATCATGGGCGTGGAGCTGCTGCGCTTCGACATGTCGGAATATATGGAGCGCCATACGGTGTCGCGCCTCATCGGTGCGCCTCCCGGCTATGTCGGGTTCGATCAGGGCGGCCTTCTGACCGATGGCGTCATGCAGCATCCGCACTGTGTGCTGCTGCTCGATGAGATCGAGAAGGCCCATCAGGACCTGTTCAACATCCTGCTTCAGGTCATGGACAATGGCTCGCTGACGGATGCAAACGGCCGCAAGGTCGACTTCCGCAATGTGATCCTGATCATGACCACCAATGCCGGTGCGTCGGATGCGGCGAAGAACTCCATCGGCTTTGGCCGTGGCAAGAAGGAAGACGAGCAGGAAGAAGCGCTGAAACGCCTCTTCACGCCGGAATTCCGCAACCGCCTCGACGCGACGATCACATTTGGCGGACTGACGCCGGAGATCATCGAGCGCGTGGTCGAGAAGTTCGTGCTTCAGCTGGAAGTCCAGCTTGCTGACCGCAACGTCACCATCGAGCTCTCAGAGGAGGCGCGTGACTGGCTGGCAGAGCGCGGCTTTGACGAGGAATTCGGGGCCCGTCCGCTGGCCCGTACCATTCAGGAACATGTGAAGAAGCCGATGGCCGAGGAGCTTCTCTTTGGGAAGCTCGCCAAGGGCGGCGCCGTGAAGATCACGGTGGACATGGAAGACCCCGAAAAGCTCGCCTTCGAATACATCGAGGACAAGAGCAAGAAGTCCAAGTCGAAGAAGAAAAAGCCGGGCAAGCCTGAAGAGGTCGAATAGGCCCGAAGCCTTAGACAACCGATTGAGCCCTCGCCAGCGCGCGAGGGCTTTTTCTATATTGTGGGAACGGGTCTGATCCCAGAAGCCGGATGGCTTACCAGACCATCGCCTCTTTCAGCTTGGCATGAAGCGCTGGGGGAATTTCGTCGGCCTTGCCGTCACGCCGGATATCCAGCGGGGCCTCATCCGGTTTGAGGTAGCGCCAGCCCTGGAAAGGGCGTTTGGGGGTCGGCTCGACCAGCGTCAGCTTCGGGTCCAGCACAAGCTCGCACGCCTTGCGGCCATTGCGGTCCTCTATGACGCGAATGTCTGCAAAAGGCTGGCGGACCTGTATGATGCCCTTGATGACCCAGTAGATCGAGCCGCCATCAAGCAGCTCGTCGATCCGTTTGGGGACCATGCGCGTCTGATGAACGGGCTGCTTGCGCGTCCGCATCACGCGCTTTTGCCACGCTTCAAGGTCGCCGATCTCTTCGGCGCCCACGCAGAGTTTGACCATGTTCAGGCTCACGCCCATGAATTTAATGGGCAGACACAGCGAGGCCAGTCCCGACCTGCCTTAAAAGCAGCAATCGGCTCACCAGCCGGCGGAGGCTAGATTTCCTCAAGCTCGACGAGCATCACACCTTCGGCAACCTGTTCCCCCACTTCGGCGCCCACTGCCTTCACGACCCCGTCGCGGGGTGCTTTCAGGCTGTGCTCCATCTTCATGGCTTCCATCACGGCGAGCGTTTGGTCTCTGGAAACCTCATCGCCCGGCTGGACACGAAGGTCGATGACCTTGCCCGGCATGGGGGCCGAGACCTTGTCGCCGCCTGCAATGGCTTCGGCTTCGGCCTCATAATCCGGGATGTCGACGAGTACCGTGTCGCCATCGATGCCCACGGCGAAGCTGTGATCGGTAATGGAGACCGCCGGCATGATGACGGGCGCCTCGGCCGGGTCTGGCGTGATCTCGGCAATCTCACCATCCAGTTTAAGGCGCATGGACCGGCGCGCCGGCGCGTTCATCCGCCAGCCATCCCTGCGATCAAACGGGCCATCATCGCCAGGCCTCATCAGCGCATGTGCGACGAGGCGCCCGGCGGCCTCACGCGTGTCGAGCTTTGGCTGGGTCAGCGCATCGATCTCATCGGCGATCCAGTTCACATGATGCTCACCGGAGCGGAAGACCGGATGGTCGAGGCAGCGTTTCAGAAAGCCGATATTGCTGGGAATGCCGGCCACGATACTCTCGCCGAGACTATCGGCCAGCGCATCGACAGCACTCTCGCGGTCCCAGCCTTTCACGATGGCTTTCGCAATCATGGAATCGTAGACCGCTGGCACGGTATCGCCTGCGCCAAAGCCGCTATCGAGCCGGTAGAGGATGAGATCATCCTCCAGACTGCCCTCCGGCGCACCGGCGCTGCTTTCCGACAAACGCTCCACATCGCCCAGGCTGAACGCATAGAGCCGCCCTGCCCCGGGCCGGAAATTGTCGGCCGGGTCCTCAGCACAGATGCGGGCCTCGATTGCGTGTCCGTTCAGCGGGATATCGCCCTGTTCCAGCGGCAGTTTTTCGCCTGAAGCAACACGCAGCTGCCATTCAACAAGGTCTGTACCGGTGATGAGTTCCGTCACGGGATGCTCAACCTGGAGGCGGGTATTCATCTCAAGGAAGAAAAAGGTGTCCTTCGCTAGGGGGCGGGTGCCATCGACGATGAATTCGACGGTGCCAGCCCCCTGGTAGCCAACCGCTTTCGCCAGGCTGACGGCTGCGCCGGTCATGGCGGCACGCACATCCTCGGGCATGCCGGGCGCGGGGGCTTCCTCAACCACTTTCTGCCGGCGGCGCTGCAAGGAACAGTCACGCTCATAGAGATGGACGGCGCCTCCATGGCTGTCACCGAAGACCTGAACCTCGATATGGCGTGGCCGCTCGACGAGTTTTTCCAGCATCACACGGCCATCGCCGAAAGAGGATTTTGCTTCGCGCACGGCGCTTTCCAGTTCGCCGGCGAGGTCTTCGCGTCTCGACACCAGACGGATACCACGCCCGCCGCCCCCGGCCACGGCCTTGATCAATAGCGGATAGCCGATCCGCTCGGCTTCCCCTTCCAGCGTGCCGGCATCCTGCGCCTCGCCGCGATAGCCGGGCAAGACCGGCACGCCAGCCTCTTCGGCAATGCGCTTGGCCTCATCCTTGAGCCCCATGGACCGGATCGTCTCAGCCGTCGGCCCAACCCAGATGAGCCCGGCTTTGACAACGGCGTCCGCGAAGTCTGCATTCTCTGACAGGAAGCCATAGCCCGGATGGATGGCCTCGGCGCCAGCCGCCTTCGCAGCGTCAATGATGCGATCGCCTTTCAGGTAGCTTTCAGTGGCCGGGGCGGCGCCAATGTGGACAGCCTCATCCGCCATGGCGACGTGCCGGGCATAGACATCAGCATCGGAATAGACAGCCACCGTGCGCACGCCGAGGCGCTTGCAGGTCTCTATGATCCGGCAGGCAATCTCACCCCGGTTCGCGATCAGCAGGCTGTTCAGCATCTTGTCCTTTCCGGTGCCGGTGGATCAGGGCCACCAGCACGAAACTTATGATCATCAGCAGGTACCAAGAGCCGAATTTTGCCGGAGAGACAAGTTTCCAGGCTGACTCCTGCCCTGGATAGCTCCAGGCCCGCGCAAGTGTTCCAATATTTTCGGCAAACCAGATAAAAAGTGCAACCAGGCCAAAACCGATGATCAGAGGCATGGGCCTGTAGGCCCGGTCAGGCCTGAACCAGACCACACAGCGCCCGTAGATCAGGACGGTCGCGGCGAAGAGGCCATTGCGGATATCCAGCGTAAAATGGTGGGTGAAGAAATTGAGATAGATCGCAGCCGCCAGAAGCGCCTGCAGCCAGAGCGGCGGAAAGCGGTCAAACCGGAAATCGAAAAGCCGCCACACCCGTGCGAGATAGCTGCCGACCGCCGCATACATGAAGCCTGAATAGAGCGGCACACCGCCGATCCGCAGGAAACTGTCTTCGGGGTAGACCCAGCTGCCCGCATGGGTCTTGAACAGCTCCATGATCGTGCCGACGATGTGAAACGCCAGAATGACCCTGGCTTCCTCCAGACTTTCCAGACCCGTGGCGATCAACACGATCTGGATGAGGACTGCTGCGATGACCAGAAAGTCGTAGCGGCTGAGCCAGGCGTCTTCGGGGTAATAGAGGTGAGTGCCCAGCATAAGGGCCAGCAAGAGCCCGCCGAAGATGCAGGCCCAGCCCTGCTTGATGCCGAAACTCAGAAACTCGAACAGCGCTGTCGACCAGGCCCCGCGCACAAGACGCTGCCTGATCCTCTCTCGCCTCGCCGAAAGCCAGTCCTGCCATTGGGTCCATGTCCACATGACAGGCTGTCTCGCTTTTCAACAAGGCACCTGAATGGCGCCTATAAGGTCATCTGTGCACTCAAAAGCCGGTTTTGAGGCGCGTTGCACAGGCCTCTCCCCACCCGATCTATTCAGTCCAGCTGGGCTTGCGCTTTTCAAGGAATGCCGTGAGGCCTTCCTTGCCTTCATCGCTGGCACGGCGGGCCGCGATGCGCTTTGCGGTCTCATGGCTGAGGCCCTGATCGATCTCGACGCCTGCGAAATCCTGGACGAGGCGTTTGCTGTCATGGATGGCACCGGGCGCGGCCTTGCTGGCGAGGTCCGCGAGATATTCCTCCATCTGCAGAAGGCCCTCATCGGTTTCGACGACATATTGAACAAGGCCGATCCGCTCTGCGAAGGCGGCGTCGAAGCTTTCTGCCGAAACGAAAAGCGCCTTCGCCCAGCGCGGCCCGATGGCAGAGATGACAAAGGGACTGATCGTTGCCGGCGTCAGACCAAGGCGCACCTCTGAGAAGCGGAACTTGGTATCCTGCATGGCGACCGCGATATCGCAGGCGGCCACCAGCCCTGCCCCGCCGCCCATGACGGCCCCATGGACCAGCGCCACGGTCATCTGAGGCAGATTGGCAAGCTTGCGCAGCATTTCGGCCAGCTTGTAGGCGTCCTCTTCATTCTCATGGCGGGTATAGTCGGCCGCCGCTTTCATCCATTCCAGATCAGCCCCGGCTGAAAAGCTCGGCCCGTTGCCGCGCAGGATGACCATGCGGATGGTGGTCTGTTCTTCCAGCGTCTCCAGCGCATCGGTCAGCTCATCGATGACAATGGCGTTGAAGGCATTGTGTTTTTCGGGCCGGTCGAGGGTAATGATGGCAATGCCACCCGGCGTCGCATCAAGCGAAATGGTCTGGTAGGCCATTGAGGTCTCCTGTGATCTGGAAGCGAAACTAGGCGCGATTGGCCGTCTTGAAAACGCCTGTCAGCTGTCGCGCGCAGCCTGCCGGTAATGGCTGTCCTTGCGCAGGGCCGGTTTCTCCACCAGCCACCAGAGAAGAAAGCTTGCAGCCACAGTCAGAACGGCTGCCGCCGCAAAGCCGATGGAGGGACCAGCGGCGCTGAAGACACCGGCCATAACAATCATCTGAATGATGGGGAAATGCGCGATATAGAGCCCATAGCTGATATCGCCGAACCGAGCTGCATTGAGCACCGGTCCCGGTGCGAATGCCGCCCAGGCGATGAGGCCGGCCAGTCCTGCCGCGCGCAGCGGCTCCAGCCAGGGCAGCCACGAGGCCGCGAAGAGGACGAAACCAACGAGCCCGAACCGGCCGGGACGGGTCTTGACCTGATCCCACATCAGCCAGAGCGCCATGCCGCTGGCAAAGAAAGCCATCTGTCCGGGTAGCTGGCGGGCGATCTGGGGGCCATAGGCATTGAGCATCCCCGCCACACCGTCCCCCTCCAGAATGGCCGGGACCAGCAGCCGCCACGCTTCGCCCGCGACATAGAGGACAAGAAGCACTACCCAACCCCCTCTGCCGGCCAAACGCATCAGGGCGGCAATGACCGGCAAGGCCAGATAGAACATCACCTCGATCTTGAGGGTCCAGAGCGCGCCATTGACCTCCTCAAAGCGCTGGCCCTGAAACAGCCCTGGCAGCTCGGGCGACAGAAAGTTCAGGAAGACGAGATTGGCGCCGAGATAATGGGCGATCTGAGCCAGAGCGCCCGGCCCGGCAATAATGAGGCTAACCAGTGCAGGCAGGAGGATGATAACGGCATAGGCGGGATACAACCTGCGGACCCGTTTACCCGCATAATCCGCCAGATCATCCGCCCGCGCCAGAGACCCGAAGACAAGCGCGCCGGACACAATGAAGAAGCCTTCGATGCAGAGCTCGGCAAGGTGGGAGAGCACGTTCTCAAGATCAGAAAGCGGTGCGATCGCCGACAGGGCCACGGCGTGGAAAACGGCGACACCGCCGGCAAAGAGCAGACGCAGCAGATCGAAACGGTTGGTGGCCAGCGCCTCGCCTCCAGTCAGGTGCAACAAGGCCTGACCGGGTGACATGGCTTCCGTCTGCTTGCAAGGAAAACAGGAGGGAGAAAACCCGCTTATTCAGCCCTTTGGCCGAGCAGATCTATTTTCCGAAACCATTTTTGCCGTGCCTCATCACCCGCCTGTTCAACGCCGCCAAGGATGGTGTGGCGAACCGGTTTGAACCCCGATATCCCGAACAGGCCCCGCTCCAGTGCTTTCAGGGCGCCGGCATCAAAAACCAGACTGTAGACCGGCCCCGGCATGCCCATGGTGATTATGGTCCGGGCCGATTTGCCTTTCATCATCTGCTTCGGCCAGTTTCGTGAACTGTTGGCCGCCGCAAGAAAGAAGTTCCCGCACGCCGCCAGCTCCAGAAAGGCTTTCGCCCTGGCCGGCATATTGCCAAGCCATAGGGGAAAGACCAGGCAGACATGATCGGCCCGCGCAATCTTCTCACGTTCCGACAGGACCGGCTCGGGAGGCGCTATCTCGAAATCGCTGACCTTTTCGAGAAAACCGAATTCGAGTTGCGCAAGATCGATACGCTCGATGTCATGCCCCGCCTTTCGCGCGCCTTGTTCGTAGGCATCAGCCAGCGCATGACAGAGGTGGTCGGCCGCATCGGGATGTGCATCGATCAGGCAGATACGGGTCACGGCGAACGATCTCCTTGAAGGGAAGACCATTGTGCGCAGACGTCTTGCGGACCGGAATCCGTATCAGTGCGTATCGGTTACATCCGGAAAACGCCGAAACCCCGCTCACCCAGCGGCGCGTTCAGACTTGCCGCGAGCGAGAGACCGAGGACGCGGCGCGTATCGGCCGGGTCGATGATGCCGTCATCCCAGAGGCGCGCAGTGGAATAGTAGGGGCTGCCTTCCGCCTCATAGGCCTCGCGGATCGGGGCCTTGAAGGCCTCTTCCTCTTCGGCGCTCCAGTCTTCGCCGCGCCGCTCCATGCCATCACGCCGGACGGTCGCAAGCACCGAGGCTGCCTGCTCGCCGCCCATGACGGAGATCCGGGCGTTCGGCCACATGAACAGAAAGCGTGGGGAGTATGCCCGCCCGCACATGCCGTAGTTCCCGGCCCCAAAGCTGCCGCCGGTCACAACGGTAAGCTTGGGCACTGAGGCGGTGGCCACAGCCGTCACCATCTTGGCGCCGTCCTTGGCGATGCCGCCAGCTTCGTATTTCGACCCCACCATGAAGCCGGTGATGTTCTGCAGGAAGATGAGCGGTGTGCGGCGCTGGTCGGCAAGCTCAATGAAATGCGCCGCCTTCTGCGCGCTTTCGGAAAACAGGATGCCATTATTGGCGAGGATCGCGACCGGCATCCCGTAGATATGCGCAAAACCACAGACCAGCGTGTCGCCGTAGAGCTGTTTGAACTCGTGAAACTCGGACCCGTCCACAGTGCGGGCAATGACTTCACGCGCATCATATGGCTCTCGCACGTCGCGCGGGACAAGCCCGTGAAGCTCTCGCGGATTATAAAGCGGCTCGCGCGGCTCAGCGATGCCCACCGTTTCAGGCTTTGGTTGGTGCAGCGTGCGGATGATCGAGCGGACAATGGCGAGTGCGTGCTCATCATTGGCGGCATAGTGGTCAGCCACACCGGACTTACGGGCGTGAACTTCTGCGCCGCCAAGATCCTCCGCGGAGATTTCCTCGCCCGTGGCCGCCTTTACGAGGGGCGGGCCGCCAAGGAAAATCGTGCCCTGCTTGCGCACGATGATGGTCTCATCGGACATCGCCGGGACATAAGCGCCGCCCGCCGTACAGGAGCCCATGACCGACGCGATCTGCGGGATGCCTTTCGCGCTCATCTGGGCCTGATTGTAGAAGATACGCCCGAAATGTTCTCGGTCGGGGAAGACCTCTGCCTGATGCGGCAGGTTCGCGCCGCCGCTGTCGACCAGATAGATACAGGGCAGATGGTTCTGTTCGGCAATCTCCTGCGCGCGCAGATGCTTCTTCACCGTCATCGGGAAGTAGGCCCCGCCCTTCACCGTCGCATCATTGCAGACGATCATGCACTCGCGGCCCTCGACGCGGCCAACACCGGTGATGATGCCGGCGCCGGGGGCGTCATCGTCATACATGCCATTGGCAGCCAGCGCGCCGATCTCGAGAAAAGGCGCGCCAGGATCGAGCAGGCGTTCGACACGCTCGCGCGGCAGGAGTTTGCCGCGTTCTGTATGACGCGTGCGGGCGCGCTCGGAGCCGCCCTTTGCTGCTGTTGCCGTCTTTTCGCGCAGCTCTTCCAGAAGGCCTTCCATGGCCTGCCGGTTCGACGAGAATTTTTCGCCAGACGTGTCGAGCGTGGATTTCAGTACGGGCATTGGCCCTCCCGGAGACTGTTTCTTGCAGACCTATCGCCGGTTGAGGGCAATGTCATCCCGCGGCGGTTATCGCGCTGACATATATCAGCGCCATTAGGCCGCTTCAGAAAGGTCTTTTCACAAGCTTCCCGAGCGAACACACTGGCAGGCAAATGAGTCTCGATATTTCGCCAACACTGAAGTCGATCCCCATTCTCGGGGACGTTCCCAAACGCGCCCTGAAAGCGGCCGGGCGCGAGGCAAAATGGTTTGCGCTGCCGGCCGGCTGGGAATTGTTCAAGGCGGGCGAAATCTCCGACTCTATCTATTTCGTGCTTTCCGGCTCCCTCGGCGCCTTCCAGGCCATGCCGGACGGTCGTTCCGACTTCCTCGGCCATATTCGCGCGGGCGAGCCCGTGGGGGAAATGGCCCTTTTCGAAGGCGCCGTCGATGAGGATGGCGACGGGCTGCCGGACAATGCGCCCCATACGAGCTCGGTCTACGCCTTGCGAGATTCGGAAGTCCTGGAGATTTCACGCAAGGGCTTTGACCGGATCACCAAAGCCGATCCCGACATCCTGTCTTCGATGATCCGTGTGATGTTGATGCGGTTGAGGGAGGGCCGCAAACCCAATCGCCGCAATGCGCCCAAAGTATTTGCCCTGGTCGCGACGTCGCCAACCATCGATCTCGAACTGAGGGCCGAGGCCCTGCAGAAGGCGCTTCAGCGGTTCAATATGAACTGCCGCATCATCGATGAAGCCGAAGGGCGCGACAAACCCACAGGCTATTTCGACGAGCTGGAAGCCAATTACGATATTGTGATGCTGGTGACGTCTGTCGGGGATTCCTCCTGGTTCCGGCTGTCGACCCGTCAGGCCGACCGGGTGTGGGTCTTCGGGCGGGCCGATGCGCGCCCGTCCAACCCTCTCCTGCCCTCACACGACTCGCCGGCCAGCACGCTTCAACTGGTCGACATGATCCTTCTTCATCACAGTTCCCAGCGGCCTGCCTCCCAGCCTGCGGACTGGCTGGACGCATCTGGCGCGGCAAGGCTGTTTCACTGGCATGGTCTCAACACGCCAAGCTGTGAGCGCCTTGCCCGTGTCATGGCCGGGCGCTCAACCGGGGTTATCCTGTCGGGGGGCGGAGCGCGGGCCTATGCCCATATCGGCGTCGTCCGTGCCCTGCGGGAAGCTGAGATTCCCATCGACTTTGCGGGCGGGGCATCCATGGGGGCGGTCGTGGCCGCCTGTGTCGCCATGGGCTGGCCGGATGACGAGATCGAAAGGCGTATCCGCAAGGCTTTCGTGGAATCCAACCCCCTCGGCGACTACAATCTGCCGGTCATTTCCCTCATTCGCGGCAAACGCGTGAACCGGCGGCTGGAAGAGCATTTCGGCGATGTGGATATCGACGATCTGCACATTCCCTTCTTTGCCGTCTCTACCAATCTCACCGATGGGACCTACCGCGTTCACCGGCGCGGGCAGCTGCGCACAGCGCTTCGCGCGACGATCTCCCTTCCGGGGATTCTGCCACCGGTCGTGCATAATGGAGAAGTGCTGGTCGATGGTGCCGTGCTCAACAATTTCCCCACGGATGTGATGCGCGAACTGCATCGGGGCGTCGTCATCGGGTCGGACGTCGCCCGTGCACCGGAAGGCCTCAAGGCCGAGGATTTCGTCAATCCGCCCGGCTTCTTTGAATGGGTATGGAAACACGGCTTTTCATCGGCCCCGCCCATCGCAGGCCTGCTCATGCGGTCAGCTACGTTGAAGGTGAATCCCAGCGCAGGCCGTGCCCTCGTGGACATGCTGATCTTGCCGGAGCTGCGGGACATCGAACTGCGTGACTGGACCGCTTTCGAGGAGGCGGTCGAAGCGGGCTACACCGCCGCCCAGAAGGCGATTGCCAAAGGCTCGCTGACCGAATTCTGCTACGGACCGGGGAGCGCCGCCAGACCCAAGGGCGTGGATCTGCACGAGGTCTGACGGCGTCTGACCGGGGCATGTCAGGTCTAGGCGGCCGCGTCCCAGTCCGGTGCCCAGCTCGGGTTGATCAGGCGTTCATGATTGGCCTTGAGCGCCGTGATGCGGCCCATCTCCTGCGGCGAGAGCTCAAAATCGTGCACATCATTGTTCTGGCGAAGATGCTCCGGTGAAGAAGAGCGGGGAATCGTGATGATGCCTGGCTGCTGGGCGAACCAGCGGATCGCGACCTGCGCCGCGCTCTTGCCATGCGCCTCGCCGATCTCTTTCAGCACGTCGCTCTCAAACACCTTGCCCTGGGCAAGCGGCGAGAACGCCGTGACGGAGGTCCCAATACCATGGGCCGCTTCCAGCACCGCCGTCTGGTCGATGAAGGGGTGATATTCGATCTGGTTTGTCAGGATCGGAGCCTCCGACAATTTCACCGCCTGCCCAAGCAGATCGACGGTGAAATTGGATACACCAATGTGTTTTGTGAGGCCCTTCTTGCGGACATCATTGAGGGCCCCGATGGTCTCTTCAAGTGGGACATCCTTGTTTGGCCAGTGAAGAAGGATGAGGTCGGCATAGTCTGTCCCGAGCCGATCAACGCTTTTCTCGACCGACTCCTGCAGGTCGCCATCCTTGAATTCCGACATCCACACCTTGGTGGTCACCCAGAGGTCCTCGCGCGGAAGCTGGGCATCCTTGATGCCACGGCCAACGGCTTTCTCGTTTTCATAGGCCTGCGCCGTATCGATCATCCGGTAACCGGCCTCAATCGCCTTGGAGACGCACTCATGTGCGGTGTCGTCCTTCAGTTTCCAGGTGCCGAAACCGATGACCGGAATGTCGACGCCGAAATGCTTTGTTGTGAGGGTCATTTTCATCCTTTTATGTTGGTGCGCTAAGCTTCACAGTCAGAAACGAAAAGGCCGCTTCGCAAGTTCCGGTCTCAATGCCGCGTTGCGGTGGGCAGAGCAGGAGACCCGACATGTCGAACAGCGCCTCGTCCGGTGAGGGCAAACTTGGTCCGGTATCGGTGTTTGCACTTGCGGCGGGCGGCATGGTGGGTGGCGGGATCTACGTTGCACTCGGCGTCGTCGTGAAGGCCGCCGGCCAGTGGGCCTGGCTGTCCTTTCTTCTCGCCGGCCTTGTCGCTGTCTCATCGGCGTTCAGCTATGCCCGTCTTTCGGTGGATGCGGGCCGGTCAGGCGGGGCATTTGAGTTTCTGGAAGAAATGGACCGTGAAGGGCTCGCCGGCACGCTGTCCTGGCTCCTTCTGGGCGGCTATGTCCTGACAATTGCACTCTATGCCTATGCGTTCGGCCAGTATGTGGCCAATGCCTTCGGGGGCGGTGAATGGCTCAAGCGGGGCCTTGCCATCGCGGCCATGGGCGGGCTCACCGGTCTTAATCTTCTGGGTCTGGGCAAGATGACGCGCGTCGAAATCGTGATCGTCGTCGCCAATCTTTCAGCGCTTGTCGCGCTTGCCGTATTCGGTCTGTTTCAGTGGGCGCCGGAGCAACTGACGGCAGGTATCGAGGCACGGCCGGTTTCAGCGTCTCTCATCGGGGCAGCGGCCATCTTTGTCTCATATGAAGGCTTCCAGCTGCTGACATATGAGTATGAGGAAATCCGCAAGGCAAAGACCCGCTTCGTCCCGCTGCTCGTCGGATCTGCGCTTACCGTGGTCGCGATCTATGTGGCCGTCGCGCTCGGCGCCACAATGCTTGCAGGCGCCTCCACTGTGGTCGAGCGGAAAGACGTCGCCCTCGCCGTCGCCGCGCGCGAAGCGTGGGGCCCTGCCGGCCTTGTCCTCCTGACCATTGCTGCAGGCTTTGCGACCTCTGCCGCCATCAATTCAACGCTTTACTCCTCCGCCAACCTTGCCAAGCGCGTGTCCGAGGACAATGAACTGCCCAGCCTGTTCGCAAGGACCAACGGGCAAGGCACGCCCTACGCGTCGATCATCGGCTTCGGCCTGGTGGCAGGCATTCTGTCCGTGACAGGATCGCTGTCAGACCTGGTGGAGGCGGCAAGCCTCGTCTTTCTCGCGACATTCCTGACCGTGAACCTGATCTGCATCCGGAAGCTGGGGCGGTTTTGGTACATACCACTGACGGGCATTGCGCTCGGGCTTCTTCTGGGTGTGATCCTTGTCTGGCGCCTCGCCCACAATGCGCCCATCAGCCTCGGCATCGTCATCTCTCTTGGTCTTGTCGCCTATTTCGTCCGGCCATTCCTGCTGAAGCGGCTGCGTCAGTCCTGATTGAGGCCAAGCTCGCGCTGGCGGCGCTTCGAAAGGCCCAGCGAGACCAGCCGGTAGCTTTCAAGCAGATAGTCTTTCAGCGCCTCATCATCGACGGCCTCTTCGCTGAAGCGCTGGATCCACTTCATGCCGCGCGAAGCAAGATGAGGCGCCCCCTGGCACCCCGGCTGTTCTTTCAGAATATCAAAGGCAAGCTCGGAGACCTTGAAACTGCAGCGAAATCCGCCCTGCTTGTCATCGCCGGCGATCGCGAACACCTTGCCGTCCACCTTCCAGACATGGCTGCCGCCCCACTGAACGACATGGCTGGTATGGGCAAGGGTTTCGCAGAATGCGTTATAGGTCTTGATGTCCAACCGGCCCCTCCCTGCGGCGGGTTAAATCCTCAGGCCGCCTCCAGCAGGACCACAGCGAAGAGGCCGTCCTCATCGGTCCATTTGCGGGTCAGCGTCCAGCCTGCATTTTCCGCCATTCCGGCAAAACGGTCGAGCGCAATCTTGCGGGAGTTCTCTGTATGGATCGTCTCGCCCTCCGCAAAACTGAACTCGCGGCCGGCCACCGTCACCGTCTGATCCTTCAGGCTGCGAAGGTGCATCTCGATCCGGCTATCCTCACTGTTCCAGCGCGCTTCATGCTTGAAGGCGGACACGTCGAAGCTGCCCTCCAGCTCCCGGTTGATGCGTTCCAGCAGGTTGAGATTGAAGTCCGCGGTCACACCCCCGGCATCGTCATAGGCCGGAATAAGGATGTCAGGCGATTTGGGCTGATCGAGGCCGATGATGAAACAGGCCTCGTCGCCGAGATCCTCGCGCGTAGTCTTGAGAAAGCGGTCAATCTCCCGGTCGAGCAAATTGCCCATGGTCGAGCCGGGAAAGAAACCGGCCCGGCGGCGCCCACCTTCAGGAAGACTTGCGCCGAGATTGGAGGCCATGAAATCGGACGCGACTGGATAGATGTCCAGGTCGGGATAGAAGGCTCTCAGCTCGTTGGCTGACGCTTCGAGATGTTCAGACGAGATGTCTACCGGCACAAAGGCTCGGGGCGCCTCAAGCGCGTCCAGGAGAATGCGCACCTTCATCAGGCTGCCCGCACCATATTCGACAATCACCGCATCTGGGCCGATGGCGTTCGCCATGTCCCGCGCCTGCCCGGTCAGGATTTTCAGCTCGGTGCGCGTGGGATAATATTCGTCAAGCTCGGTAATCTCGTCGAACAGCTGCGAGCCACGGGCATCGTAAAGCCAGCGGCTGGGGATCGCCTTACGGCGCGCCGACAATCCGGCGAGCACATCGTCGAGAAAGGGGTTTGTGGCTTCGCCGTCCATCATGCGTCCTTTGCGAGTCTTACGCCGCAGAACTGCCAGCGTTTATCGGGGTGAAAGAAATTCCGGTATGTCGGGCGAATATGGCCTGCAGGTGTAACGCACGAGCCGCCCCGCAGGACCATCTGCCCGCTCATGAACTTGCCATTATATTCGCCGACAGCGCCCTCGGGCGCTCTGAAGCCCGGATAGGGGAGAAAAGCGCTGCGCGTCCATTCCCAGACATCGCCGAACATGCCGGCAAGCCCGTCCGCACTCTGCGGCGCCGGGCTGAGCCGGCCTGTGCCGGCATCATTGCCGTTCACGGGCAGACCACTCGCCGCGAGTTCCCATTCCGCTTCACTGGGCAGGCGGGCCCCGGCCCAGCTGGCATAGGCGTCGGCTTCATACTGGCTCACATGGCAGACGGGCGCCTCGGGATCCACCGGCTGCGCACCGCGCAACGTCATGGTCCACCATTCGCCGTCGCGTCTGTGCCAGTAGAGCGGCGCTTGCCAGCCCTGCGCCTGGCGGGCGGCCCAGCCATCCGACAGCCAGAACCGTGTCTGGTCATAGCCGCCATCCTCGATGAAGGAGATCCATTCGCCATTCGTCACCGTGCGGCTGGCAAGCTCGAAGGGATAGACATAGGTCTGGTGGCGCGGCGCTTCGCAATCATAATGAAACCCCTCCCCCTCGTGCCCCATGTGTATCAGGCCGGCTTCGAAACGGTGCCAGGTGAGCGGGGTAGCCGGTGCGGTCATCGCGCGCGGCTCTGACGGCCTGAAAGCGGGTTTCAGCGGGTTCTGTGCGAACAGGTGCAGGATATCGGTCAGGAACAGCTCCTGATGCTGCTGCTCATGATGGATGCCCAGCGTGACCAGCTCCGCGACTGCAGGCTCCACATCCGTGCCAAGCAGCTCTTCCATCGCAGCATCCACATGCGCCCTGAAAGCCAGGACGTGGTCAAGCGAGGGCCGTGTCAGCATGCCCCGGCGCGGGCGTGGATGGCGCTCGCCTACGGCATCGTAATAGGAATTGAAAAGATACTCGAAAGCCGGATCGAATTCCTCATAGCCGGCAAGGTGCGGCTTCAGGATAAAACACTCAAAGAACCAGGTCACATGGGCCAGATGCCATTTTGCCGGGCTTGCATCCTCCATGGACTGCACCGTTGCATCGGCGTCCGATAGCCCCTCGGCCAGAGCGCGCGAATAAGCACGCATCTCCTGAAAATCTGCGAGCATACGGGCCAGATTATTCGGCGCGCTTGATGGGCGGGCTGAAAGCATGTGGCATCCTTTAATTGGCGTCTCTG
The DNA here is from genome assembly GCA_002733705.1 of Henriciella sp. Taxonomy (GTDB): domain Bacteria; phylum Pseudomonadota; class Alphaproteobacteria; order Caulobacterales; family Hyphomonadaceae; genus Henriciella. Next base: position 29,785 of record NVWP01000009.1, read on the forward strand.
GGCATGGCTAACTTGATGAGACAACTATAGCGCGTGCTGGACACGACAATGCGTCCAGACGGAAGTCATCGGGCAATTGCAGCATCCATTTGTCAAATCGAGCACAATCCGCAATGGAATCAGCGCCTTCAACGCCTCGTTAAGTAAAGTCGGACATTCATGAAATTAAGGACAGAATGACCGGCAGGCACACCAACCGATGGACCCTGAACTTGCAGATCTACTACCGCTGTTCATCAGCGAGGTTGTGCCCGTCCGCAATGAGGACGGTGCCATTGTCGATCTTGAATGGGTCTACGCCAACAGGCTGATGAATGAAGCTCTGGTTGGCGACGGCCAGTCCATTGTTGGAAGACGTGTCTTCGAATTCGACCCTGAATACCGCACGGCGCGTAACACGCGCGAAATCCTGGACGTGATCCGGAGCGGGCAGCCAGTCACCTTCATGACCGATGAGGGCCGGGCAGCAAAAAAGGTCGGACGGGTCATCAAGACGACACTCACCCCGACACGGCGCGGCGTCCTGTGCTGCTCACACGAGGTCACCGAACTTGCCAAGGCGCGCGACAAGGCCATCGGCGAGGCAGAGCGTCTGAAACTCGCCTGCGACCACGCCCTGCACGCCATCCTGCTGAGCGATCACAATGGGACTGTGACCTATGTGAACAGCGCCCTGGAGGAACTTCTGGGCTGTCGCTCAAGCGATCTTGTGGGACACAATTGCCGCAAGCTGCTCGGCCGGCCTTCCCTGCCTGCAGAAGAGGAACTCCTGAAGGAGGTCGCGAGAAATGGCTCCTTCAAAAATGTTCATGAATGCGAACTTGTATCGGCGGCGGGAGAGACAATCCTGACATCGATTGCGATCAACAGCGCCTTTCTCGCTGGCCAGACCGAGCCGGTGCATATCGCGCATATTCAGGATATCCGGCCGGAGCGCCGCCGCGTGGCAGAGCTCAATGATGCGCTGGGACGCGCAGAAGAGGCGACGCGGCTGAAGTCGCAGTTTCTGGCCAATATGAGCCATGAAATCCGCACGCCTCTCAACGGCGTTCTGGGCATGGCGCAGATCCTCGCCCAGGATAGCCTTACCGACGTGCAGGCCGAAAACGTGTCCATCATCCTCGAGTCCGGACGCGCCCTGATGTCATTGCTGAATGACGTTCTGGATCTTTCCAAGATCGAGGCAGGCAAGTTCGAACTTTCACCGCATCCGATCGACGTGCGCCAGAAGCTCAACAGTATTTTCCGACTGCATAAGCCGTCGGCCGAGGAAAAAGACCTCTCCTTTCGCCTTTTCATCGATGACAGCGTCCCGGCCTACCTGATTCTGGACTGCATTCGTCTGCGCCAATGCGTGAGCAACCTGATTTCCAACGCAATCAAGTTCACGGCACGCGGCGAAGTGCTGATTGCCGTCAAAGCGGACCCGCGTTCGCACGGCTATTCAGACCTGACCGTACATGTGTCGGATACAGGCTGCGGCATTCCAGAAGACAAGGTCGACCATATCTTCGCGTCCTTCTCCCAAGCCGATGGATCCATCACACGCAAATTCGGCGGGACAGGGCTCGGCCTCTCGATCAGCCAGAGCCTCGCGCGCCTCATGGGCGGCGATATCACCGTGGTGAGCGAAGCTGAGCGCGGATCGGTATTTACGCTGCGGATTCCGGCAGAAATTGCAGAGTACAAAGGCCGGGAGGCAGCTTCACCGAACGCATCCTTCAGTTCAGGAGGAAACGAGCAAAAGCCTGACAGGTCGTTCGCCCACAAGTCCGCGATCTAGCCCGTCTCCCCGAAAAGCTCGCGGCCGATGAGCCAGCGGCGGATTTCCGACGTCCCTGCCCCGATTTCGTACAGTTTGGCATCGCGCAGCAGGCGGCCCGTGGGATATTCGTTGATATAGCCATTGCCGCCCAGCAGCTGGATCGCGTCGAGGGCGATCTTGGTGGCGAGCTCTGCGGCATAGAGAATGGCGCCGGCCGCATCCTTGCGCGCCGTCTCGCCGCGGTCACAGGCCTTGGCAACAGTGTAGACATAGGCCTTGGCGGCGTTCATCTGAACATACATGTCGGCAAGCTTGCCCTGCACCAACTGGAATTCGCCAATCGACTGGCCGAACTGTTTGCGGTCGTGAACATAGGGCAGGACGACATCCATACAGGCCTGCATGATACCCGTCGGGCCTGCGGCGAGGACCGCGCGTTCATAGTCGAGACCGCTCATCAGGACTTCGACGCCGCCGTTCAGCGGGCCCATGATGTTCTCTTCGGGCACTTCACAGTCTTCAAAGACCAGCTCACCAGTCTCCGAGCCGCGCATACCCAGCTTGTCGAGCTTCTGGGCGACGGAGAAGCCTTTCATGCCGCGTTCAATGATGAAGGCTGTGATGCCGCGCGACTTCTTCTCAGGCTCGGTCTTGGCATAGACGATCAGCGTGTCGGCATCCGGTGAATTGGTGATCCACATCTTCGAGCCGTTGAGGATGTAGCGATCACCCTTCTTCTCGGCTTTCAGCTTCATTGAGACAACGTCAGATCCTGCGCCGCTTTCGGACATGGCGAGGCCGCCCAGATGCTCACCCGTGACAAGCTTTTCCAGGTAGCGCTTCTTCTGGTCGTCATTGCCCCAGCGGCGAAGCTGGTTCACGCAAAGATTGGAGTGCGCACCATAGGACAGGCCAACAGAGGCAGAGGCGCGTGAAATCTCTTCCATCGCGACAACATGTTCGAGATAGCCCAGCCCGGTGCCGCCCCATTCTTCCTCAACGGTGATGCCAAGCAGCCCCAGCTCGCCCATCTTGGGCAGGAGGTGACGGGGAAAGACGTCCGTGCGGTCAATCTCGGCAGCCAGGGGAGCGATCTGATCGGCGGCAAAACTTTTCACGGTTTCACGGATCATGTCGGCGGTTTCGCCGAGATCGAAGTTCAGTGTGGGATATGTGTTCGGGATCATGGCTGGGATTTAGCCATGATTGCCCCGAAAGCCAATGGCGCGAATGGTATCCGCGGCTCAGCCTTCCTGTTTGCCGCCCATGAGCGCCTTGATGCAGTAATAGGCCATGACAATGCAGATCAGGCCGCCCAGCAGCATCAGGAAAGGTGGAAGGTAGGCCATCATCTCGGTCTGTTCGGCCTGCTCCATTCCGAACCAGCCGAACTCGGCCGAGCCGCCATAGGTAAAGAGGCCTGCGCCGACGAGTGCCAGGATGGCGAACAGCAGGGTTTCCAGCGGCCCTTCGCGCACTTCATCCTCTTCGTCGCGTCCTTCAGACAGCCAAACGTCGGACGGGCGCAGATCATCAATCAGGATGCGGCCGCGTTCGTCACGGTTTTCATTGTCGTCTTCGTCTTCAAGCGAGGCAGCGCTCAGCGGCTCAAGATCGACATCGAAATCTGCATCCGTTTCGAGGTCTTCAGCCTCGCTGGCATCAGCGTCTGCGGCCGTGGAAGTCTCGTCTTCGGTCTCGCTGGCAGCGGCGGCTTCCTCATCGGAAGAGGCAACGGCTTCAGCCGTCTCAGCTT